>NZ_JBLROB010000005.1:0-313529 GCF_047921475.1 Micromonospora sp. SL4-19 | reverse complement strand
TGACCGCGCGTCACGCAGCGTCACAGTCCGTCGATTGAACGCCCGCACTGCCGAATTGCGCTCTATCAGATCAAGGCGGCCCGCAAGCGGGCCGCGCCGGCCGCGCTCGGCCTGCTGGCGGCGCAAGCGCCGGCATCGGCCGGCGCGCCGGCCGATAAGAGCCTTTGCCTCCGGCGGGGGCCAGACGACTCCGAGATGGAGTTGCCGAACGGTTCCGGTTCGCGGGTGGTGGGATGCCATCCCGTCAGCCACCGACCCAGGCAGAGCCGAGCGGGCCAGGGCCAGGGCGCCAAGGTCGTTCGTCCAGTTGGGCGCTCCACCTTGTCACCCTGGCCCTGGCCCGCTCCACGGTGTGTGGGTCGGCGGCAGACAGTGAGGATGGTGGGGTGGGTCGCCGGGTTGGTCTGACTCACCGGCAGACCGACGAACGTTGTCCTTATCCCGATTCGTCGGCCGGCTCGGTGACCTCGCGAGCTGCATGTCACCGGTCAGGCGTCGTGACTTGATAGGAGCCTGTGCGAGAGGCGCCCACCACTGTGTTGTCCGCATCGCCTGACCGGTGACGTGTCCACAGATCTCGACGCAGACGAGAAAGGCGGACCTCACCAGCATGGCAGCCAAGAAGCGCTCGGTCATCGGTGGTGTCGACACCCACCGCGATACCCACCACGCCGCCGTCATCGACAGCACCGGCGGTCTCCTGGCCGATGACGAGTTTCCCGCGACCAGCGACGGCTACGCCGACCAGATGCGCGGCCTGGTCGCCGCCGCGCCCGAAGCTCTGCGGTCACAGTTGACCAAGCTCAGCGTTGCCGTCCTGGTCAACCGCTGCACCGCCCTTACCGTCGACCCGACCCGGCTCGACGACCCGGAACAGGCCACCGCTGCCGCGTTGGCCGGACTCGCCCGCCGGGTCACCATGTTGACCGAGGAGATCACCGCCCTCGACCGGCAGTTGGGGCCGCTGGTCCGCCAGGCCGCACCCCGCACCAGCGCCTTGTTCGGCGTCGGCACCGACGTCGCCGCGCAGTTGCTCACGACCGCCGGCGACAACCCGGACCGGCTGCGCTCCGAAGCGGCACTGGCCCACCTCTGCGGCGCGGCACCCATCCCCGCCAGCTCCGGACGGGTGCGCCGCCACCGCCTCCATCGAGGAGGCGACCGCGGCGCCAACCACGCCCTGCACACCATCGCCCTCTGCCGCCTGCGCTACGACCAACGCACCCGGGCCTACCTGCACCGGCGCACCACCGAAGGCCTCAGCAAGCGGGAGATCCTTCGCTGCCTGAAGCGCTACATCGTCCGCGGCCGCCCTACGCGCCGACTTCGCCGCCCTCGCCCCTTGACATCCATAGGAGCATCGGGATGGCAAGCAAGGTGGCAGCGGTGCCGATCTCAGTAGGATGCTGAGATGTCTCGACCAGTGATCTTCGACCTCTTCCACACCTTGATCCACGGAGCCGACGAGGAGCGTGACCGGGTAGTCGGCGAAATGGCGGTCATGGTCGGCGTGGCTCCGGCCGAGCTGGTCGCCGCCTACCACGCCACCTGGCGGGACCGGCTGGTCCGGTGGGACGTGGAGGAGACCATCCGCATCCTCGCCGGACGCCTCGGCGGCACACCGACCGACGCACAGGTGGCACGGGCCGGTGAGCATCGGCGAGCCCTCGGACGCCGAGTGCTGGACAGCGTCTCGCCCGCCACCCTGGACGTGCTCGACGCGCTACGCGCCGACGGTCGTCCGCTGGCCCTCATCAGCAACGCCACCTCGGACACCTCCGAGCCGTGGCCGCAGAGTCCGCTTGCCCGACGGTTCGATGTCGCGATCTTCTCCTGCGATGTCGGGCTGGCCAAACCCGACCCGGCGATCTATCACCTTGCTGCCGAGCGCCTGGGGGTCGAGCCGGCGGAGTGCTTCTTCGTCGGCGACGGCTCAGACGGTGAGCTGCCCGGGGCGGCAGCGGTCGGTATGACCGTCTTCCGGACCACGGAGCACAACGACACCGACCCCAGCTGGGGCGGGCCGGTTATCCAGACCTTGGGTGAGCTGCCCGCCATACTCCGAGAGCCGTCCAAGGTCATGGAGCCGGCCGAGTAGAGCGGTCAGTACAGCCACGCGTACAGCCAAGCCCGCCGACGGATACCGCCCGGGGTCGATGGCAGGCGACACGGCGAGCAGCTCAGCGGCAGTCATCGACCTAGGCAGACAGCCGTCTTGATCTTTGCAAGGCAGGGTCATGATGTACGCGTGGCGTGGAATGCACGGGAGGCACTGGACCGCTGGCGCCGGCGCAGACCCGGGAAGGCAGCACGAGTTGCCTGGTCCCTCGCCTTCCTTGCCGGCTATGCGCTGTGGAGCTGGGCCGTGCACGACTGGGCAGATGCCCACGGCTACCGCGGCTTGCTCGACGGATGGCGCCCGTGGTACCTCGCCGTCGCCGCCGTGACTCACTGGCCGATCGCGTGCCTCCTCTGGTGGTCGATGTACCCGAGGGCAGGACTGCTTCCCTGGACGCGGGAGTGAGACGACCACCCAGGCTTACGGATCAGAGCGCGGGCCGGGCCATCCACGGGCCACAAGGTGGTGTAACCCAGGGCCAAACCAGGCCACGCGAGAGCGCGTCGAGCAGGCGTAGAGGCCCACTTGCAGCCGATCTTGTGCGATTCCCAAGCTGACAGTGCGGGTTCGATTCCCGTCACCCGCTCCAGCGCGAGGCCCCAGCTCAGGACACGTTTCCTGGCTGGGGCCTCGATCGTTGCTACCGCTTCTTGCGCTGGCCGTGCCCGCTACGTGCCCGATCCTTGGTCTGTTTGATCTGCGAGCTGAGGCCATCAGCGATGTGCTCGTCGCGCTCCCGCGCGGTGTGCTGATAGATCAACGCGGCCCGGGTGGAGGCGTGGCCCATCCGGGCCATCAGGTCGGCCAGGGTGGCACCGGTCCGAGACGCCAGGGTGTTTCCGGTGTGCCATAGGGCGTGGAAGTGGAAGCCGGGCAGGCCGGCCGTCGCCACCGAGTCGCGCCACTTGCAGGCGCTCTGGAAGTTCGAACGGCGCAGCACGGCACCCTTTGCTCCAGTGAAGGCGAGCGGTACGGGTGCCGGCATCAGTCTTGGGCGGTCATCGTCGGCGTGGGTGCGGTGGCAGCGCATCGACACACCGTGCGGGCACGGCTGCGGGTGGCGGCGGGGCCGGCACGGGATCCGGCGGCCGGCGCGGTCGGTGCGTTGGGTGTGCACGGGCCCGAACGACGGGGCGGTGAACGTGCCGAACACCGCCGGATGCTGCGCCACGGTGGCGGGGATGCCCTTGCCGCCGGCGACACCCGCCTTGACGAGTTGGTAGGCGTCGCGTTGGTAGGTGCGGGCGCAGGAGGGACAGACGGCGTGGTGGCGGTTGCCGCACGGCTTGTAGATCTCCCCGTCCTGCAGGTCAGCCGTCGACACCGACGCGAGGAGTCGGCCGGTGGCCCGGTCAATGGTGGCGACCTCGCCGGAGAGGCGGATCGGGTGGGAGCAGCCCGCGGCTGCCTTCACATGGTCGAGCCAGTCGAACACTTGAGGGTCGCAGGCACGAGCGAAGGCGGACTCGTCACGGCCGACGAACGCACCCTGCGCAACGCGAGGTCACAGCGTGCCATCGAGCGACTTGGAGCGCACCGGGAAGGTGTGTGGCGCAACCATCGGCTACTCAGCACCGGCCGATACCGCGACAGCGTCTTCTACAGTTTCATCGACTCCGAACGGCCCTCGATCCGCGACAAGCTCGTAGCCTCCTTCTCGTAACGCAGGAGGCAACCAGACAAACCCAAATAAGGATGAATTAGGGCAAAGCGGGCAACCTCGATGCCACGAACGAGCGTCTGTGATTAATGAACAAGGTGTGGTCATGGTTCTGAGTTCCGATCGTATGGTCGATGCCGGAGCGGTCACCCAATTCGTTGCTGCGCCTCCGGTTGATGGCGGAATACCGACAAGTGCTCTTGCGGTAGGTGCAGTTCTGCTCTTCGGCTCTTGCTGGTTTCTGATTCCAAACTGGTGGCGAAGCGGGCTCAAGGGAGATGTGTTCTTCACAGACCACCTGAATCGCGCGTTCTTGGCTAACGTCATGTTCTTGACGTGTCTGACCCTCGCGGTCGTCCTCATTGCGGCCGAGGAGCACAGCTGGATCTCCGTGGACGCCGCCAAGATTTTGATAATCCCGATTGGAGTGGCGGCAGTCTTGTCGGCCTTATCGATCGGCACCATTTATGCCTTCAACTGGCCAGAGTTTCTGGTGCCACCGCGGATGAGGAGCCAGCCTGGCAGGTTCAAGGGGCCTTCCTGACCGTTCCATGGGATCCCGGCCGCAATGCCGATGACCTGCTCTGGCCTCTGGCGGCTGAACATGGCGGCCCACGCTCGGTCTCAGATGCCAATGCCCGACGAGGCTGGCCAGGCGGCCACGAGCGCAGCGGACGAGGCAGCCAGCGCCGCGCACGGTTTGAACCACAGCGATCCCCCCGTGGCTTCCGCTCGCTGTCCACCCCCGGGGCACTCCTCGGGCGGGGCGTAGGCACGAATGGTGCCGGTGTGCCGCGCAACTCTTCCGTCAGCGGTGAAGGCTACGAGGCGTTTACAGACGGGGCACCGGCCCCGCTGGTGCTGCGAGCGCTGAGTCACCTTGCCTCCTCGGGTAGGTCGTTGCACGTCTTCAGTTTCATCCGTCGAGCTATGCCGCCCATCGTTGCCGATCGACTCGGAAGCGGGCTGATCACGGCGGGCACGAACGGTCGTGGACCTCCTGCCCTTGACCTGGCCCACCAGGGCCTTGCCGGCCGTGATCTTCGTCTTCCAAACTGACGGTGCGCGTCACACGCGATGGTCTGCCGATTGTTCCCGTAACAGCGTGAGGTGGGTGACTATCTGGGTGACGACGGGTACGAGCGGTGGTGGACGTCCACGGACTGTTGTGGACGGTTGCCGCAGTTAGATGCCCGTTGCGGTGCAGGTCAGCGAGCCGTGTTGGTTGCCTGGGGGTCAAGGAGTCCGGGGAGCACGACGACCAGGCGGTGGAGCTACGCCCGGTGCCGTTTACGAGATCGGCTGAACGTGGACCCACCGGCGTACTGACAGCCGCCATCGCAGGGTGCCCTTGTGGCCGAAGTTGCCCCGTTCGATGACGTCCGCGTCGAGCGTGACGGCGAATTTGGCGTAGTAGGTTCGGCCACGTTCGGTGGTCCGCATGATCTCCGTAGGCCACCGGGCCGCCTCACTCACCAGGTCGCAACGCACTTGGCGGTGCCACCAGCGTCCGGGAACGTCGATCTCGAACCGGCTCCATTCCCAGTGGGCCTAGTAGACGCCGTCAAACCGGCCCGACGAGCCAACCGTGAGCACGTGTCCGGGTCGGTCCATGGCATCCATGGAACCAGAAGGTTGGGCACCGTGCGATGGGTTCAAGCCTCAGCCCTCAGCTGAGCCCGTGCCCGATCCGTGCCCGATGCAGCGGTCAACACCGGCCAGCGGAGGTCCATTGCAGAGCTTGGCCGTGTTGCCCGTACGTCCATGAGCAGCCAGCACCACGCCTGGGGGCCGCGACCCAACCCGATTCCCAAGCTGACAGTGCGGGTTCGATTCCCGTCACCCGCTCCACGCGAAAGGCCCTGATCAGGATTCGACTCCCGGTCAGGGCCTTCGATGTTCCAAGGTCAAAGATCATGCGGCGTGCCATTAGCGTGCCATTAGCCTTGGTCGCCGCTGAGTCTGAGCGCTGCAAGGGCTAGTAGCGAGAATCGAGTTGTCTAGCCCGCTGGTGCAGGGGCGCGGTCAGTCTGAGCGGTCGGGCCTACGCTGGCTCGACCGACAGCAGGTAGCGAACCACTGCCAGTGCGGCACCAACTGCAGCTGCGGCCAGGACAAGGTTTCCGTAGCGGATACGGCGCTCCACCTGGCCGTCGTTCGGCTCTTCTGGGACCTGGTCCAGCATGGCCGTCACCCCCTGCCGTTGGTGGCGGCCTGCGTTCATCTGGTAGCCCCTCGGCAGGTTGAGGTTGAGAGCTGCGAGTCGAATCGAACGTGCGTTGCGCACCAGGAGGTGAGGGGTGAGGTGGTTCTCGGTGTCTATGCCCTCGACGAGGCAACGGGGGATGAGGTAGCGCCGGAAGGGGTTCCTGACAATCACGTGCGTTGGCGCGACGACGATCGAAGCCGCTGGCGCAGCCAGGTAGACCCCAACGAGGCCGGCAGCGTCCATGGCGAGCAGAGAGGCCATAAGTGCAGGTCCCCTGGACCACTGCACCGCTACCGCTACCGGAATCAACCACCCCAAGCCCCATACAAGGGCGTTCACCACATGCACCGGCTCCAGCCGCCGATAGGTTTGCCGGACGTTGACCACAGTCGGACGGTAACGACAGCAGGCAAGCACGAGTGTCTGAGCATTTGCGTTGCCGAATTGACCTCTTAAGGATCAAGGCGGCCCGCAAGCGGGCCGCGCCGGCCCGGCCCCGGCCTGCTGGCGACCTCCGGCCGGCATCGGCCGGCCCGGCCGGCCACGCTTGGGGACACAAGACCTGGAAGACCTCAGGGTCCGCCCCGAACCCCGGCCCTCCTCAGAGATGCCGCCGCGGCTCACCTCGTCGGGCACCACAAGGGCTACCAGCCTCCTCGGGCGGGGTCAAGGTCGTTCGTCCGGTAGGGCGCTCCACCTTGTCCCCGCCCGAGGAGGCTGGACGGTCTACGACTGTCCGACGAGGAGATCCGCTTCAGCGTTAGCCGCCCGCGCTTTCCATCTCACGGAAATGCGCGTATGGCCGCTCAGCCACACAGCTGCCAGGCGCTTCTCTGTAGGGCGATGGGGTAGCTGACCTCTCTGATCTGTCGATCGGCGGTCTCAACCGAGAATCGCATCGGCAATGGCCCACTCTCGAACGCGGTCGAGCAATCGAGGCGCAGCTTGACATTGAACGAGCCAGTACCGCCGGGGCGTAGCAACCGAGACTCGCCGGTGTAACGGACCAGGGCACCCGGTCCTTGCCCAGTCACCGTACGAACCGTAATCGGCACAGGGCCAGCGTTGGCCACTGCCAGTTGCCCGTCCATCTGAAGGACGCCCGGGATGTCCTGATTCCCGTTAATGATGGACGCGGGGTAGACCACCAGGGAGACGGAAGCGTTACGCTCCCGCTCCTCCCGTGAGTCTCGCAGCTCGCTGACACCGACACCGCCGAGCACAACGCCGACCACGAAGGCAGCGACGAGCCGTACATTCATCTTCCGTCTGGCCATGAGGAGGCCAGGGGTGGCGTCGCCCGACTCCGCCGGCTTGTGGTTGTACTCGTCTAGGTCGATCATCTCGCACTCCGCCGACATGGCGTCAGCGTAGGGCCCTCCCTGGCCACGCATCGACCGGCCGTACAGCCAGGACCGTCAACCGTGTTGCCGCGCTCCTTGCCTTCCTTGCCGGCCTTGTCCTTGCATCCCAGAGATCGGCCGGGGTGAATTAGCCCGCCGGGCACCACAAGGGCTGGACGGTCTACGACTGCACGACGAGGAGATCCGCCTTCACAGCGAAGGTTCCTGGCGAGCCTTCCCTAGGACCTCGGCGGGTCGGTTCCGTCGCATGGGACGCCGATACCCAGCTGTACTTGCGCCGTCTGCCCCCGCGACCGAATTGTGAGCGGTAGGCAGGTTGCCCGCGCAACCCATGTGCCGCCGACAAAGGCCAGCCACTGAGGCTGGTCATCGACAGGTGCGCAGGCACGCACATGGGCGCTCACTGCTGGCACCGCTGGTGAGCCCCATCCGAGACGTGCCCTGTCCTCCCACCCAGGCGCCACCCGAAGATCAACCACTGCGCCGCCGCGTACGACCAATCCCCATTTGGCGAACAGCCGGGCTGCCGGATCCGCTTCCGCCGATTCCTCTGCTTGAAGCACCGGCCGGTCGGGCACCGCGACGTCCTCCCCCACGAGCCGATAACCTGCCGGCGGTTCCTGCATCGCATCGACCGATACAGTGCATGACTCCTGCCTCGTGCTCCCGTCAGTTGACGGGGACGCGCTGGGGCCAGCCCTCAAAGATGCGGTTGGTGTCGGTGGTCGGGCCTCACCCTGGTTGGAACCTCTTGAGGATGTACAGGCAGCCGGTGTCACCATCAGGCAGACGCTAACCGGCCACCACACCATGCGGCTGGTCCTTCGCACGCGCGTTACCTCCTGAACGGCGAGGCCTACGACGGTAAGGGCGCGATCCGTGAAGCGTCACCGTACCGGAAGGCGGGATTCATTCGAGGCCGTCCATCCGTAAGCTTTTCCACTCCAAGGCCGGCAGCGGTCCGCATTTGGTCCGCAAGAGGTCCACGGATGGCAGGGGAGCGGTGAGAGATGCCGAGAGGGATTTCCGCTGCTCCATCTTTGACATAGGCCGCCACACTCTTGTCGGCGATGATCTTCGGTGCCTATCCTGTCGGCCATGGTAGCTCTCAGGCCGTGGCACGTGTTCATCCTGGCGCTCTGCTGCCTGTTGCCGACTGCTGCGGCGATCGTTGGCGGCGTCTGGGCGGTCCGCCGATCTCGTAACCGTCGCTGAGCCACGGGCCATCAGATCGGCCAGGCTGGCACCGGTCTGAGAGGCCAGGGGGTTGCTGGTATGCCGCAGGTCGTGGCAGTGGAAGCCCGGCAGGCCGGACGCCGCCACCGAGTCGCGCCACTTGCAGGCGCTCGAAAACCAGTGGAGCAGCGCCGTGTGCGCCATTACCGTGCTGGCGAACCAAGTCGTCTAGTCAAGGACGTCCCGTTGTACACCCTGTGAGACCTCCCGAGCGCTGATTTGTCGCGCGTCGCGCAGGTGCGCCGCGCTCCTTTTTGCTGCGGACTTCTCACTGAAACCGGTGTACTTCTGTGCTCAAAAACTGGGTGGTCTTGCCCACCTGCCTGCCGCTCGTTCGCCGCCGTTGCCACGTGTGCGCGTCCGAGCGCTTCCAGGTAAGCGGTAAGTTTCGCGTCAACGCAAACCACAAGCTCATCGACGCCTGGCTCCTCGCGCTCTGTACCGCTTGCGAGGAAACTGCAAAGCTCACGGTTCTGGAGCGGATGAATGTGCGCTCCATACGGCCTGAGCTGCTGGACCGGCTGCATGACAACGACCCCGGCCTGACAGCTGAGGTGCTCCAGGATCCGGTCGTGCAGCGCCGTAATCGCATCGCCCTCGACTGGGACAACGCCTGGCGCCTCGACACCGGCGGATCGGATCACCTGGACCGCGAGGTGATCGACGTCTCGGTCCGCTTTGCGGCGCGGATCCCTGTCCGGCCGGTGCGACTGATCGCTGAAGGTTGCGGTCTTTCGCGGGCCGAGGTCGAGAGACTGATCACGGAGGGGAAACTCGTTTCGGCAGTCCGGCTGAACGGCAAGCTCTCCGGCGACTTCACCTTCACGCTCAAGCGCTGAGCCCTACTCGGGCTAGGTCCAAGGCTAAGGCCCTGGTCAGGACGAGAGTCCCAGCCAGGGCCTTCGGCGTTGCTGCTGCCGGCAGCGTCCGACGACGCTCAGATGCGGGTGCGGCGTACGGCGACCGTGGCGCCGACGGCGATGTCGAGGATCGGCAGGATCGCCAGGATGCCCATGTCGATCAGCGTCCAGTAGTCCAGCGACCAGTCCTTCAATGCCACTTGGTCGGCCATGGCCCGGCTGACGACGACGTACAGGAAGGCGAGACCGATCGACATCGTGACCCGTTCGTCGATGACCGACCAGAGGATCGCGGCGACCGCGAGCGTTTGCCACACCGCGCGGCTGCCGGTCTGCAACGAGGGGTCCT
Source organism: Micromonospora sp. SL4-19 (assembly GCF_047921475.1). NCBI lineage: Bacteria > Bacillati > Actinomycetota > Actinomycetes > Micromonosporales > Micromonosporaceae > Micromonospora > Micromonospora sp. SL4-19. Next base: position 303,732 of record NZ_JBLROB010000005.1, on the reverse strand, counting down.
GCGTGATCGTTCCGTACCCCATCAGTGCGGCCGACACCACCGGCACGAGCAGCAGGACGTGCAGTGCCCGCGGCGCCACGATTGGGCCGCGCCCGATGAGCGGGATCAGCAGCACGACGGCGAGCGGCAACGGCCACGACGCCGACCATTCGTAGAGGGTCTCGCGGGCGACCGCGTCCAGCACGAAGGCCCCGGCCGTCACTACGGTCGCCGCGAGGTACGCCCCGCGAACCACCGCCACCATCGCCAGGACGCAGGCCGCGACAACGGCGAGACTTACCGCGACCGGGTTGCGCGCCATCTGCCAGAGGACGTCGCCAACGGCCTGGATCAACCCCATCAGGGCGGCGATCCGCAGAGATACCCACCAGGACTGCCCGGCCGTACGGTGGCCCTGCGCGCCGGCCCGGACCCGGAGCGCGCCGAGGATCAGCCCTCGCGTCTCCCGCCACTCAGGGCGGCGCCGGTCCGGTGGAGCCGAATCCATCAGCACGGCCAGCATCTCGGCGCCCCGGCTCCGCCGGTACCACTCGGGGTAGAGGCGTAACAGAGCCGCGTACCGTCGCTCCAGTTCGGTCATGCCAGACCCGCCGCGGGTCGCGGTTTCACCGAGCGGGGTGTCCGGTCGGTGACCACCCGGGCGGCGGCCGCCATGGCCTCGGCCTCCGACCGCAGCGCGGCGGCGCCCTCCGGGGTGAGCCGGTAGTAGCGCCGGACGCGACCGTTGACGATCTCTTCGTGGGTCGAGGTCACATATCCCTCGCCGGCGAGGCGGTCGAGCGCGGCATAGAGCGTGCCGGTGGCGAGGCGGACGCGGCCCCGCGACAACTCGTCGGCACGGGTGATGATCGCGTAGCCGTGCAGCGGCTCGTCCTGTAGCGAGGCCAGGATGAAGTAGGTCGGTTCGCGCATCCGGGTGGTCACGCGGCAACTATAAGACGATCAACTACCTATGTAAATCAACTACCTATGTAAACAGCTGGCTCTGCATGGAGGTCGCGGACGTGGCGCAGGCCGGGCTGCCCGCTGAGCAGCACCTCGCCGGCCTCGGTGAAGCCGGTGCGCCGCAGCACCGCGAGCGAAGCCGGGTTCGCCCGCGCGGCCGACGCGACGAGCCGGCGCAGCCCGTACTCGTCGCGGGCCAGCTCACAGATGCGACGGACGCCGTCCTGCGCCACGCCCCGCCCGGTTGCCCGCTCGGCCACCCGGTAGCCCAGCTCGGCACTGCCGTCGGCGACGTCGACCAGGTTGAACCGCCCCACCACAGTGCCATCGTCGTCGACCAGGACGTGGAAGTGGCAATGTCCGGTGGCCTGCTCGGCGAGCAGCGCCGCGTGGCGGGCGGCGAACTCGACGAAGTAGTCGTCGCCCCGGTCCGGCACAGACCGCGCGAAGTACGCCCGGTTCTCCTGCTCGAAGCGGAGCAGTGCGGGGGCGTGGTGGACGTCGAGCCGCTGCAGTTCGGACATCGCGCCACGCTAACAACGGTCGGCAGCCGGATCCCTCCCGTTTTCCGGCAGGAGCGTAGTGCCGCCTATGGGCCCTGCGGGTACCAGCGCAGCTCGACGGTGTTGCCGTCGGGGTCGCGTACGTAGATCGAGGTGGCGTCGCCCCGTGCCCCGAAGCGCGGCACCGGCCCGGTCAGCACGGTGAACACCCCGGAGTCGATCACCTGCTGCCAGTCGAGCGGCGCCACGACCAGGCAGAAGTGGTCGACATTCGATCCGCTCGGCTCGCCGCGTACCAGGTCGATGATGGTCTCCGGGCTCACGCGTACCGACGGGAAGGGCACCTCACCGGCGCGCCAGCGGTCGACGCGTACCGGCTCCAGACCGAGGGTCTCGCAGTAGAAGTCGAGGGACCGTTCCACGTCGGCGACGGTGAGGACCAGGTGGTCGAAGGCCGTCACCCGAACCGCGCTCACCGCGCCTCCAGGGCGTACGCCTGCCGGAGCCAGCCGGTGAACAGGTCCGGGTCGATCTCGTCGAGGCTGCGCAGCTTGACCGAGGCCATCCGCCGCGCGCCCGGGAGGAGCCGGCCGGAGGCGTCGTCGACGTCCTGGCCCCGCCACAGCCCGAAGGTGACATACGAGGGGTACGCCTTGACCAGGCAGACCGGCGTGTGTCCGGGCCGGTCGCCGATGCCCCATACGGGGTGGCCGTGCCACATCGCGCCGGTGGCCTCCGGCAGCGCGGCGTCGACGACGGTGCGGATCTTCTCGCCGACCTCGCGCAGCGGGGCGTCGAGACCGGCCAGGTAGTCGGTCACGGGGTTCATGGGTGCTCCTGTCCTCGAAGGCGTCACCGTTCACTCTCGTCGTGGTCGTACCGGCGACCAAGCCACGATCGGACTACGATCGTTGACCCGGATTCAACGGTGGGGGGCGGCGTGCTGGAGCGGTACGAGGTCGAGACGTTCCTGACCCTGGCCGAGGAGCTGCACTTCGGGCGTACCGCCGAGCGGCTGCGGGTGACCACCGGGCGGATCAGTCACGTGGTGCGCAAGCTGGAACGCCGGATCGGCGCGCCGCTGTTCGAGCGCACCAGCCGGGTCGTCCGGCTCACTCCGATCGGTGCCCGCCTCGCCGACGACCTGCGTCCGCTGGTGGCCGGGATGGAGGAGGCCGTCCAGCGCGCCGTCGAGGCCGGGCGGGGGCTGACCGGAGAGCTGCGGGTGGCGTTCGTCGGTGAGTGGACCGCGCCGGTCCTGCTCCGCGCCGTCACCCTCTTCTCCGAACGCCATCCGGACTGCGTGGTGCACGTCCACGAGGCGCCGCTGGCCACCACTCGCTCGAGCCTGCGGGACGGCACGATCGACGTGCTCATCGCCTCGTACCCCTTCGACGGAATGGCGAACGGGCCGGCGCTGCTGCACGAGCAGCGGGTGCTCGCGGTGGCCGCGGACCATCCGCTGGCGGGTGCGGAGTCGGTGTCGCTGGAGGTGCTGGCCGAGCATCCGGTGGTGCAGTACCCGGCCGTGACCTCGACGGAGTTCAAGCGGGACCGCACCCCGGACCGGACGCCCTCGGGTCGACCGGTGCCGAAGGGCCCGGCGGGCGACACGTTCTCCGAGATGCTGTCGTTGGTGGCGATGGGCCGGGGGGTGCTGCCGGTGGGCGAGCAGACCCGGCACTACCACCCCCGGCCCGACCTGGCGTACGTGCCGATCCGCGACGCCCCGCCGATCCGTCGTGGACCGGTGTGGCGGGAGGCGAACACCACCGCCCGGGTACGCGAGTTCGTCCGCGCCGCGGTCGACGCCAACCCCTTGCCGGCAGGCTGACGCCGTCGTACCCGACTGGCAGCATGTTCGGCGTGCGGGACGAGATCCGGGCGCTGGTCGAGGCGTTGACGCCGGGGGACGAGCTGGAGGCGCGGCACCGCGCGGAGACTCTTGCCTGGCTGGCCAGGACGGACGACATCTTCCGCCGGGAGAAGCCGCGGACGCCCTCGCCACACCTGGTCGCGTATTTCCTGCTGCGCGACGAGACGGACGGCGCGGTGCTGCTGGTCGACCATCGCAGGGCGGGGATGTGGCTGCCCAGCGGCGGTCACGTCGAGCCGGGCGAGCACCCGACGGAGACCGTACGCCGGGAGGTGCTGGAGGAGTTGGGCGTGCCGGCCGTCTTCGCCCCGCGGCTCGGCGAGCGCCCGGCCTTCCTCACCGTGACCGAGACGGTCGGCCCGCCGGAGGATCGGCACACCGACGTCAGCCTCTGGTACCTGCTGAGCGGCAGTCGCGACCAGCAACTGGCGCCCGACCCGGGCGAGTTCCGGGCCGTCCGCTGGTGGACGCCCCGGGAGGTGGCCGACGCCGTGCCGGGGACGATCGAGCCGCACCTCGGCCGGATGCTGGCGAAGCTCAGCCGGCGCTGACGATCAGCGGCCGGAGATCCTTCCGGGGGACCAGCGCGACAACCAACACGGTCAGTGCGCAGGCGGCGCCGACCAGGAACAGCAGCGAGCAGGTCGGCTGCCCGAGCCACTCCCACAGCGGATGCCAGCTGGGGTGCGGTTCGTCGAGATGGTGGGAAATCAGCGACGGCGTGGACAGCAGCGCGGGCACCCACCACAGGAAGAAGGCGATCCCGAACAGCGGGTGCACACCCCGGCGGCCCTCGGTGCGCCGGCTCGCCCAGGCGAACACGAACCAGGCGAGCCCGCCCCCGACCAGGCCAGCCAGCACAGCCGCGGGCAGGACCGCCGGCGGTGCCGCCCGCTGCACCTCCAGATTCAGGTACGAGTTGTAGCTCGAATCGTGGACGGCCGCCCGGAGCACGGTGTCGCCCTGACGGGCCACCAGGACGGTCTCGACCAGCCGGCTCGTCGACACGCAGCGCGGGTTGCAGACATCAAGGAACAGGACCTCGGTGGTCGGTTCGTACACCTGCCAGCCGGCGGCCCGGAGGCGCTGCCGGGCGGCCGCCAGGATCTCCGCCTCCGGCGTCGGCGCCGGGCGGACCGCCGCCGCGTAGGCCGACCCCTCCTGGTACTCGCCGCCGTCGCCGAGCAGCACCGCCTTGAACGACCCCCACCGCAACGGCTGGTTGTAGAAGACGAAGAGCGCCGGGGCGGTCGTGACGTCGTCGTTGAGCCGGTGGCCGGGGAACGCCTCGGCGAAGATCGCCGCGACCTCGGCCTGGTCCGGCTGCGGTCGGGAGGTCTCCCAGGCGACCCGGGCGGCCAGCGACGCGGTGAAGAGGCCGCAGATCAGCGCGGTGAGCAGGGCCAACCCGACGACTGCGCGGCTGGCGGGCCGGCCGAGGCGGCAGCGCAGGCCGGCGCGGACCAGGTCGAACGCCTCCCGCCCGGTCGGCCGGGTACGCCCCGGGGGTGCGGTGTCGAGCAGCAGGCCGAGGATCTCCTCGCCGCGTTCCCGCCGGTAGGCCCGCGGATAGGCGAGCAGTAACCGGCGGTAGTGACGGGTGAGCGACATGGCCTCCCCTTCGGTCGGGAGCGCGGGGTGAACGGGAGTGGGTCAGGCGGTGCGGGGGCGCAGAGCGCCCAGCCGGGTCTCGGCCGCGGTGGCGAGCTGCCGCATCCGGGCGGTCTCGGCCCCGAGGGCGTCGAGCCCACCAGGGGTGAGCCGGTAGTAGCGGCGCAGCCGGCCGTCCACCACCTCTTCCCGGTCGGGCTCCACGAGCCCCTGCGCGGTCAGCCGGTCGAGCGCGGTGTAGAGGGTGCCGGGCAGCAGGGTGCCGCGCTGTCCGGAGAGCGCGGCGACCTCCTGGATGATCCCGTAGCCGTGCCGGGGCCCGCCCGCGAGCGCGGTGAGGATCAGGAACGTCGGCTCACGCATCTGGCTCACGTGGGCAACATATATAAGTGATCGATATGTGGGCAACCCCTTGACCTTGCCCCTTGGGCAGGGCCGAGCGTGGTCCGTGCCGGTCGTGGTGACCGGCACGAGGAGGATGCGTCCGTGGAGCTGCTGACCATCGGGGCGTTCGCCCGCGCGGCGCGCCTGACGCCCAAGGCGCTTCGGCTCTACGCCGATCTGGGGCTGCTGCCGCCCGCCGCCGTCGACGCGCACTCGGGCTACCGGTACTACCAGCCGGCTCAGCTCGACCGGGCCCGGCTGATCGCCGCACTGCGCCGGGCCGGGATGCCGCTCGCGGAGATCCAGGCCGTCTGTCGCCTGGCACCCGGCGCGGCGGCCGAGGCGGTCAACGCCTGGTGGCGGCAGGTCAGCGCCGACACGGCGGCCCGCGGACGCGTCGTCGCACTCCTCGTCGACCAGCTCTCCGAAAGGGGCGCGACCATGTCCGACACCACCCTGCGGTACGCCGTCCGCTGCGAGGCCGGCGCGGTCCGGGACTCCAACGAGGACAGCGCGTACGCCAGTGCGACTCTGCTCGCCGTGGCCGACGGGATGCGTGGCCCGGGGGGTGCCGCCGCCAGCGCCGCCGCCGTCGAGGCGCTCCGGCCGCTGGAGCTGGCCGACGCCCCGGCCGCCGAACTGCTGGCCACACTGGCCGACGCGGTGACGTCGGCCGACCGCACGGTACGCGCCTGCGCCACCGACGGGCACCAGCCGGTCACCACCCTCACCGCGATCCTGCGACGCGGGTCGCAGCTCGCCCTGCTGCACGTCGGGGACAGCCGGGCGTACCTGCTGCGCGCGGGCGAGCTGTTCCGACTGACCCAGGACCACACGTACGTGCAGTCGCTGGTCGACCAGGGCCGGCTCAGCCCGGCCGAGGCCGCGGCGCACCCGCAGCGGGCCCTGCTGGTGCGGGCGCTCGGGGCCGGCGCCCAGGTCGAGGCCGACCTGGCGCTGCGGACCGCCCTCGCCGGCGACCGCTACCTGCTCTGCTCCGACGGGCTCTCCGCGGTGGTCGGGCAAGAGGCACTGCACGCCGCGCTCGCCGGGGGCGACGACCCGGAGACCGTGGTCGGGCGCCTGGTCGACCTCGCGTACGCCGAGGGGGCGCCGGACAACCTCGCCTGTGTGGTCGCCGACGTGGTGCCGGCGTAGCCCCTCGGCCGAACGCCACCGAAGCCGGCCCGGGCCGTACGCTGGCGATCATGCGGATTGGCATCGTGATCCTGCCCGACCAGCGCTGGTCGGAGTCGCGGCGGCGTTGGCGGCAGGCGGACGAGTGGGGTTTCGACCACGCCTGGACCTACGACCACCTGGGCTGGCGTGACCTGGTCGACGGCCCGTGGTTCGACTCGATGAGCACGCTGACCGCCGCAGCGACGGTGACCTCCCGGATCCGCCTGGGCACGCTGGTCGCCTCGCCGAACTTCCGGCACCCGGCGGCGTTCGCTCGGCAGGTGACCGCGCTGGACGACGTTTCCGGTGGTCGGTTGCTGCTCGGGCTCGGCGCGGGCGGCATCGGCTTCGACTCCACCGTCCTGGGCGGGGACACCCTGCCGCCGCGGCAGCGGGTCGACCGGTTCGCCGAGTTCACCGAGCTGCTGGATCTGATCCTGCGGGAGGACGGCACGACCTGGCGCGGTGAGTGGTTCGCCGCGGTGGACGCCCGGAACAATCCCGGCTGCGTCCAACGGCCCCGGGTGCCGTTCGTGGTCGCCGCGAACGGGCCCCGGTCGATGCGGCTGGTCGCCCGGTTCGGGCAGGGGTGGGTGACCACCGGGCTCGGCGGCGACGACCTGGAGAGCTGGTGGTCGACGGTCGCGGACCTCGCCGGCCGGATGGACGAGACGCTGGACCGGGCAGGACGCGACCCGGCCACCCTGGACCGCTACCTGTCGCTGGACTCGGCGCCGGCCTTCTCACTCACCAGCGCGGACTTCTTCGCCGAACAGGTCGCCCGGGCCGCCCGGCTGGGCTTCACCGACGTGGTGACGCACTGGCCCCGGGCCAGCAGCTGGTACGCGGGCGACGAGGCGGTGCTGGTGGAGGCGGCGGCCCTGCTGCCCGAGCTGCGCCGACCCTAGGTGCCCAGGTCACCGGTGCTGATGCCGCCGTCCCCGGCCGAGACCAGCCGGAACCGGATGCAGACCACCGGGGAGTCGTCGTCGACCACGAAGCCCACCCTGGCCCAGTAGCGGCGGTGCCCCTCCCGCCACTCCTCGATGGACCGGTCACCCTCCCCTTCGGAGCGGGCGAAGTCCCAGGACACGTCGGCGAAGCGGACCACGTCGACGCCGGTGACCTCGACCAGGCCGGCCAGCGCGTCATGGTCGTCGACCAGGACCAGTCGTTCGCCGACGTGTTCCAGTTCCTCGTCCTCTTCGGCGTACTCGTCGGTCAGCAGGCCGGCGGTGGCGGTCTTCACGCCGGCCAGCACGAGGGTGTTGAGGTTGGTGCGCATCTCGCCGGGCGTGCCGAGGGCGAGCGTGCGGAGTCCACCGATGCGGGGCCACATCCTGCCGACGCTAGTCGCCGGTCGACGAAACGTCGTGGGATTTCACGTCCCCCACAGCATGCTGCGGGGGCGTTAGCGTGAGGGCCGGCCACACCTGAGGAGGCGACCATGGCGGACCGGCGGGCGGTGCTCATCCCGGGCCGGGGTTACGACACGCGGGCCCCGCTCTTCGCGTACGTCGGGGATGCCCTGCGTCGCCTCGGCTTCGCCGTTCACGAGGTGACCTGGCAGGTGCCGCAGGGCCTGCGCGCCGACGCGGCCGCCGGCTGGGTCGCCGAGCAGGTGGCTCCCGCCCTGGCCGACGGTGCGGAGCTGCTGGTCGGCAAGTCGCTGGGCAGCTTGGCCACCCCGCTCGCCGCCGACCGGGGCCTGCGCGCGGTCTGGCTGACCCCGCTGCTGAACAACCCCGACGTGGTCGACGCGCTCGGCCGGGCGACCGCCCCGTTCCTGCTGGTCGGCGGCACTGCCGACTCGCTCTGGGACGGCGAGGTGGCGCGCCGGCTCACCCCGCACGTGCTGGAGGTGCCGGACGCCGACCACTCGATGCGGGTGCCCGGCCCGCTGGCCCGGTCGGCCGAGGTGCTGGGCCGGGTCTGCACCGCGGTCGAGGACCTCGTCAGATGAGCTGGCCGGCGTAGCCGGCCGCCGCCAGGACCCGCTCGTCGCCGGTCGCCACGTGCGCCTCCAGCACCGCGTCGGCCAGCTTCACCACGTGTGCGTCGCCGTGCCGGGCCGCCCGGGCGAACACCTCCGCCGGCCCGAGTGCGACGGCGCCAGGTCGCGGCGCGCCGAGCTGGAGCCGTCGTGGCGCCACCACCGGTGGAGCGGCCGGCGTGGGTGGGGCGTACACCGAGGTCACGGCGGCCGTGGCCGACCAGGCCGCGGCGACGCTCGGCGCCCACAGCGCCGGATCCAGAGCCGGCAGCGTACGCAGCACCGCAGTCGGCGCGGTCACCGCGTGCACCAGCATCACCGGGTTGCCGTGCCCGAACCGGAGGTAGTCCAGGCCGGCCCGGTGCACCAGCTCGGTGAGGGTCCGTTCGGCCTCGGCGGGGGTGGCCGGCGGGCACAGCGCGGCTGCCGCGCCGGGCCAGTCCGGTACGTCCGGCAGCCGGCCGAGCCGTTCCCGGATGCCGCCGGTCTGCTCGGGGACCCGGGGCAGCCCGGCCAGCGCGTCCACCACGCCGGACCGGCCGGTGAGCGGTCCGGCCCCGGGCACCGGCTGCCAGCGGGCGGCCCAGCAGCCGAGCGCCTGGCCCAGTTCGGCGAGCCGCTCCGGGTTCACCCCGTCGGCGCGCAGCACCCGGACCGCGTGCCCCACCCGGATCACCCCGTGGGTGGCCCCGGCCGCGATGCCCGGCAGCAGTCGCGGCCACCAGGTGCCCAGCACCTCCCGCCAGGGGCGGTCACGCACCTCGCGGTCGAAGTGGGCGAGCCAGTCGCCGGCCCGCTTCGGGTCGCCGAGCGCGGCCCGCCAGTCGTCGATCGGCCGCAGCCCGCGGGGCCGCTCGTCCAGCCGGCGCAGGTAGTCGTCCAGCCAGTGGTGCACACGCGCGCCGTGCCCGTGCCGGACCAACGCCTCGACCGCCATCGGCCCGTGGTTGGAGAGCCAGCCCTCGTACTCCGGGCCGGTGCGGTGCAGCCGCTGGTACGCCTCGTCCAGGATGCCGTCGTCCATGCGAACGATCCTGGAAGTTCAACCGTCCTTGAGGTCAACCCCTGTCCCGCTCAGCCGGGCAGGAGGTCCCCCGTGAGCAGGGCGCGCAGCCGGAGCCGCTCGGTGACGTACGGTGGGCAGGTCGCGACGACTGCGGCCGTCCCGACCAGCTCCGCCCCGCTGTCCCGGACCACCCGCTCGAGCGCGTCCAGTTGGGCGCCGGTGGCCACCCAGTCGTCGACGAACAGCACCCGGTCACCGGGGCCGAGCCGCCGGGCGTCCACGCCGATCCGCAGTCGCCTGCCCCGGTAGTCCGGTGGCGTCTCGGCCCAGCGCATCGGGCCGATTCGCCGGCGCTGACCGTCCTCCTTGTACGCCGGCAGGAATCCGGCGCCGGCGGCCACCGCGACCAGCGGGCCGAGCAGCACCCCGGTCACCTCGGGGGCGATCACGACGGTGGGCCGGGAGTCCGGGAACAGGCCGGCCAGAGCGGGTCCGATCCCGGCCAGCACCGCCGGATCCCGCCACCAGCCGGAGATGTCGCTGACCAGATGACTGCTGTCCGGACCGGGATCGACCCAGCGGAACAGCTCGACCAGGCGTCGGTTCAGCACAACTCCCATCCTCGGGCACGGATGCCAGACGATGAGGCATGGATCTCGGCCAGCGATGATTCCCCCGTTCGTATGAGCGATGTTCACACGAGCGGATACACGTATCGGGGTAAATACGGGCATAGCACCATGATCAGGTTGACTTCGGAAGTGCTTCTCTCGTTACGGTCCGAGCCGGTTTGCTCCGCTGACGAAAGGACCGCGCGGTGGCTGGTAGGCACCTCCGTACCCGCAAGTTCTCCTCGCCCGCCGGCATCGCCGCCACCGCAGCCGTCGGTGTGCTGCTCGCCGTCGGCGGCACCGTCGGTGCGGTCCAGCTCACCTCGGGCGAGCCGGCCGCCGAGCCCCCCGTCGCCGAGGCCCTGCCCAGCGTCGTCGCCCCCACCTCGGAATCCCCCTCGCCGAGCGCGTCCGCCCTGCCGAGCGCGCCTGTCACGCCGAGCCTGCGCCCGTCGCCGAAGGCCACCCCCAGCCCGACGGCGACCCGTACCCAGGCGGCCTCCCGGGGCAGGACACGGACCGCGAGCCCGAAGCCCACCGCGACGAAGACCACCACCGCGCCGAAGGTCGTGAACAGCGGCTCCTGCGGGGCGTCCTTCTACGACGAGGGCCAGATGACCGCGAACGGGGAGACCTTCAACCCGAACGCGCTGACCGCCGCGCACAAGACCCTGCCGTTCAACACGAAGGTCAGGGTGACCAACCCGAGCAACGGCAAGTCGGTCGTCGTCCGGATCAACGACCGCGGCCCGTTCGTCGCCGGTCGTTGCCTGGACCTGTCCCGCGCTGCCTTCGCGGCGATCGCCTCGACCAGCCTCGGCGAGGTGACCGTCAGGTACGAGGTGCTCGGCTGACCGTCGGCGATCGGGCCGGTGGGGCGATCCGGCCGGGCAGAACGTCCTCAGACGACGGGTCAGGTTCGTTCACCCGTTCACGTCCATCGGGCATGCTGTCCGATGTACGCACGCAACCCTTCCAGTCGGGCCGTGGCCCGCTGAGCCCCGGATCCCGCGCCGGCCTCGGCGCGGCCCTCGGGCTGCTCGCGCTCGTCTCCGCGATCGAGCTGACGGACGGCCGGCCCGCGCACTACATCGCGCTGATGGTTGCCGTGCCGTTTCTCTGCGCCGCGCTGGCGTCGTGGCGGGTGGTGCTCGGGGTGGGTGTCCTCGCCACGGCGATCGGGGCCTCCTTCGCCCTCGCCGAGCGGACCACGTCGCTGGTCACCGCCGTCAACGTCACGGGTATCGCGCTGGCCACCGTGATCGCCGCCGCCGTGGCGGCGACCCGTCAGCGCCAGTCCGAGCGGATCGCCGAGCTGTCCCGGCTCGCCTCGGTCGCCCAGCAGGCGGTGCTCCGCCCGCTCGGCCCACAGGTGGGCACCCTCGCGGTGGCCGCCCGCTACATCTCCTCGACGGCCAGAGCGGAGATCGGCGGCGATCTGTACGAGGCGATGGACACGCCGTACGGCGTTCGCATGATCATTGGCGATGTGCGGGGCAAGGGGCTGGACGCGGTCCGGCTGGCCAGCATCGTGCTCGGCTCGTACCGGCACGTCGCGTACGAGCGGGCGGACCTGCGTGCGGTGGTGACCGACCTGGACCGGGCAGTGGCCCGCAACGTGGGCGACGAGGACTTCGTCACCGCCGCGCTGGTCGAGGAGCGGGGCGGCACCCTCACCATCGTCAACTGCGGGCACCCGCCGCCGTTGCTGCTGCGCCGAGGTGCGGTGATCCCGCTGGAACCTCCCGCGCCCGCCCCTCCGTTGGGCTTCATGCCGGTGGTGCGTCCCCGGGTGGAACGGCTCGAACCGGGCGACCGGCTGCTGCTCTTCACCGACGGGCTCGGGGAGGCGCGCCGGGAAGGCGAGTTCTTCCCGACGGCTGACCGGGCCTGGCGGTTGCTCGGCCACGGCACGGTCGCCGACGGCCTCGCCTCGCTGGAGACCGCCCTGGTCGAGTGGGTGCACGGACGGCTCGACGACGACATCGCGCTGGTCCTCATGGAATACACCGGCCCGAGCAGCGGCGTGGCGGCCGCCGTGCCGAGCTGGGAGGTCGGCGCGGCGGAGAGCTGACGATCCCGGGGTCCGCTCAGCCGTCGGCCAGCTCAGGTGTGTAATCGCTGTCACTTCCGTGATCGGCTTGTCGATGGCTACCGGTGAGTAATAGAGTCTGAGTTACTGATCGGTAACACTGTCCGGAAGCGGGGCCAGCGAGCATGACCCACTACAAGAGCAACCTGCGGGACCTCGAGTTCAACCTGTTCGAGGTCTTCGGGGCGGACCGGACGTTCGGCCAGGCGCCGTACACGGACCTGGACGTCGACACCGCCCGCAGCTTCCTTTCGGAGGTCGACCGGCTCGCTCGCGAGGACCTGGCCGCCAGCTATTCGGACAGCGACCGCAATCCGCCGATCTTCGACCCGGCGACGCACACCGCGCCGCTGCCCGAGTCGTTCAAGAAGTCCTACCGGACCTTCATGGACTCGGAGTTCTGGCGCCTGGACCTCCCGGAGGAGCTGGGCGGCACCAACGCCCCCCGGGCCCTCTGGTGGTCGCTCGCCGAGCTGGTACTCGGCGCGAACGCCCCGATCTGGATGTACGCCTCCGGCCCGTCCTTCGCGCACGTCCTGCACGTCGAGGGCAACGAGCGGCAGAAGAAGTGGGCCAAGCTCTTCATCGAGCGGCAGTGGGGCTCGACCATGGTGCTCACCGAGCCGGACGCCGGCTCCGACGTGGGCGCTGGTCGTACCCGGGCCATCCCGCAGCCGGACGGCTCCTGGCACATCGAGGGCGTCAAGCGCTTCATCACCTCGGGTGAGCACGACCTCACCGACAACATCGTCCACTACGTGCTGGCCCGCCCAGCGGACGTCGAGGGCGCCGGCGGCCCGGGCACCAAGGGTCTCTCCCTCTTCGTCGTGCCGAAGTACCACTTCGACGAGGAGACCGGCGAGCTGGGCGAGCGCAACGGCGTCTTCGCCACCAACGTCGAGCACAAGATGGGCCTGAAGGTCTCCAACACCTGCGAGGTGACCTTCGGGGAGCACGGTGTGCCGGCCAGGGGGTGGCTGCTCGGCGACAAGCACGACGGCATCCGGCAGATGTTCATGATCATCGAGTACGCCCGGATGATGGTCGGCACCAAGGCGATCGCCACCCTCTCCACGGGCTACCTGAACGCCCTGGAATACGCGAAGAACCGGGTGCAGGGCGCCGACCTGACCCAGCAGACCGACAAGAGCGCCCCGCGGGTGACCATCACCCACCACCCGGACGTGCGCCGCTCGCTGCTGCTGCAGAAGTCGTACGCCGAGGGCCTGCGGGCGCTGGTCTGCTACACCGCCACCTGGCAGGACAAGGTCGCGCTGGCCGAGGCGGCCGGTGACGAGAAGGCCACCGCGCTGGCCAAGCGGGTCAACGACCTGCTCCTCCCGCTGGTGAAGGGTGTCGGCTCGGAGCGGGCGTACGAGCTGCTCGGCCACGAGTCGCTGCAGACCTTCGGCGGCTCCGGCTTCCTCCAGGACTACCCGATCGAGCAGTACGTCCGGGATGCCAAGATCGACACCCTCTACGAGGGCACCACCGCGATCCAGAGCCTCGACCTGGTCTTCCGGAAGATCGTCCGGGACAACGGCAGGTCCCTGATGGCGGTCGCCGGTGAGATCCAGGAGTTCATCACCTCCGAGGCCGGCAACGGCCAGCTCAAGGAGGAGCGACAGGCGCTCGGCAAGGCACTCGCCGAGATCCAGAACATTCTCGGCGTGCTGACCGGCTGGCTGGGCGAGGCGCAGTCCGGCGACACGCGGGCCCTCTACAAGGTCGGCCTGAGCAGCCGCCGGTTCCTGCTGGCGGTCGGCGACCTGGTGGTCGGCTGGCTGCTCCAGAAGCAGGCGGACGTGGCGCTGAAGGGCCTGGCCGCCGAGGTCTCCGCCGCCGACCAGGCGTTCTACACCGGCAAGGTGGCCGCCGCCCGGTTCTTCGCCCGGGAGGTGCTGCCCCGTATCGGCGCCGACCGGCGGATCATCGAGGGCGCCGACCTGGAGATCATGGACCTCCCGGAGGAGGCGTTCTGATCCCGGTGGGGTGATCGGACCGGTTCGGCCCTGACGAACGGCGGCCGGCGAGCCAACTGCTCGCCGGCCGCCGTTGTTTCGCCGCCCGCCCGCCCGGTAGGCCGGCCGCCTGACGGGTAACCATCGCGGACGATGACCGGACTCGCCCAAGGGCCACCGCACGGGGGAGTGCAGCGCACATGGGCATTGGAAGCGGCATTTTTCTCATCGCGCTCGGCGCGATTCTGACCTTCGCCATCCGGGCCAACGTCTGGTGGATCGACCTGCGCGCGGTCGGCTGGGTGTTCATACTGGCCGGGCTGGCCGTCCTGCTCACCACGCTCTGGTTCTGGCAGGACCGGCGCAAGCGGGCACGCACGCTGATCGTGGAGGAGAACAGGCTCTCCCACCCGACCGCGATGATGCCGCCGCCGCCCGATCCGCCGCCGCCCACGGCACCACCATCCTGACCCGCTCACGGGTGGGTGGTTGTCAGGAAGGAGGCCCCTTCGCTGTCGGAGACGTGAGGAAGCGGCTCTTCCAGCGCCTCAGCCCCGGGCCGTGTGACGGGCGGTGATGGGGGCGCCCGCGGGCGCCAGCACCGCCCAGCGGGTGGTCGGCAGGTGCACCACCAGATCGGTGGTACGCAGCCCGTCCGGATCCGCCCGCTGCGGATCGAGCAGCCCCGAGAGCAGCGAGATGCCCGGGTTGTGGGCGATCAGCAGCACGGTGCCGGTGTCCGGAACGACCGCCCGGACCAGCTTCAGCAGCTCGTCCGGCTGCGCCTCGTACGCGGTCGCCTCGTAGCGCACCGCCGGTGCGGTCCCCGCCGGTCCCCCCTCCGGCGGGGACCCCGTCATACCCAGCGCCACCCCGTGCCAGGTCTGCCGGGTGCGCCGGGCGGTCGAGCAGAGCACCACGTCGGGGAGGAGGGCGTGCCGGGCCAGCCAGGCGCCGGCCGCCGCCGCGTCGGCGTGCCCGCGCGCGGTCAGCGGGCGTTCCGTGTCCGGGACGTCCTCGGACTGCTCGGCCTTGGCGTGCCGGAGCAGCACCAACGTCCGCTGCTGGTTCCTGCCGTCAGTCATGGGCACAGCTTGCCTGATTGGCGATCAGAGCGCCTGGGTAAGTCGATGGGTGCCGCTACCTCATTCACGGCCGCGGCGGGTAGGAAACGCCAGCAGAACGCCAAGGAGGCGCGTCATGGGCATCGGTGCCAGCATCTTCCTCATCGCGCTCGGCGCGATCTTCGCGTTCGCCATCGACGCCAATCTGGGATGGCTGGACCTGAACGTCGTCGGGTGGGTGCTCATGGTCGTCGGCCTCGTCGGCCTGATCACCACGCTCTACTTCTGGAACAGCCGTCGCCGCACGGTGGTCGCCGCGCCGGTGCGCGAGCGGGTCGTCGCCGAGCCCGTGGTGCCGGTGCGGGACGACGGGGTCGTACGCGAGGAGTACCGCGAGGTGCGCCGCCCGGGCTACCCGGTCTGATTCCCGTCACCGGCGAGACGTCGAGGGCCCCGCAACGGCGCGGAGCCCTCGACGCCGAGCGCGACCGGGCTCAGGCGAAGAGCGCGAAGTAGATCGCGATGTGGTGGCAGATCGCCGCGACCAACGTGCAGGCGTGGAAGAACTCGTGGTGGCCGAAGACGGTCGGCCACGGGTTCGGCCGGCGCAGCGCGTAGAAGACCGCGCCGACGCTGTAGATCGCACCGCCGACGATCAGCAGCACCAGCGCGGTGACCCCGCCGGCGTGCAGGATCTGCGGCAGCATCGCCACCGCGACCCAGCCGAGCGCCAGGTAGAGCGGCGCGGACACCCAGCGCGGCGCGTGCGGCCAGACGAGCTTGAGCGCCACGCCGGCCAGCGCTCCACCCCACACCAGGCTGAGCATGACGGTGGCCTGCCGGGTGCCCAGCAGCAGAGAACAGAACGGGGTGTACGTGCCGGCGATGAACACGAAGATCATCGAGTGGTCCATCCGGCGCATGATCTGGTAGCCGCGCTCGGACCAGACCCGCCGGTGGTAGAGGGCACTGGTGCCGAAGAGCCCGCACACGGTCACGCTGTAGATCAGGCAGCTGACCAGCGGGGCCCAGCCGGGCCGGGCGGCCGCGATCGAACAGAGCACGGCGCCGCAGGCGAGCGCGACGAAGAACGCGTAGGTGTGCAGCCAGCCGCGCATCCGGGGTTTACCGATGTCGACCGGCTTGAGCCGAAGCGGTGCGGAGGTGGTCACGGCAAATAGGCTACGGCACCGTAGGTTACTTCTGAGTAGTGCGTACCGTCACGTCCCTGGCCGGCCGGAGGACTCTGGTCGACCTCGTCATCGGCGAGTATGGCGGGATGCGGATCCGACCGGTCGGCGCGCACGCCCTGCTGCTCGACTGCGCCGACCCCGCCCAGGTCCAGGCCTGGCGCGCCGAGCTCTGGCGCCGCCGGGGCGCCGGTGAGCTGAGCGCCGTCGAGATCGTCCCGGCCGCGACCACCGTGCTGGTCGACGGCGTACCGGACCCGGCGGTGGCGGCGGCCCGGATCGCCGGCTGGACCCCGCGGGGCGGGCCCGACCCGGCCGCCACCGCCGAGGTCAAGGTGCCCACCGTGTACGACGGGGCGGACCTGCCCGCCGTCGCCGACCACTGGGGCGTGGACGTGGCGGCCGTGGTCGAGCGGCTGCGGCACACCGAGTTCCGGGTGGCGTTCTGCGGGTTCGCGCCCGGATTCGCGTACCTCACCGGGCTGCCGGCCGAGCTGGCGGTGCCCCGGCTGGCCACCCCACGTACCCGGGTGCCGGCCGGGTCGGTCGCGCTGGCCGGCCCGTACGCGGGGATCTACCCGACCGCATCGCCCGGCGGCTGGCTGCTGGTCGGGCGGACCGACCTGGTCCTCTTCGACGTGCGGGCCGACCCGCCGGCCCGGCTCACCCCCGGCACCCGGGTCCGGCTGATGCCGGTGCGCGCAGCGTGATCGAGGTGATCCGGGCCGGTGCCCTCACCACCGTGCAGGACCAGGGCCGACCCGGGTACGCCCACCTCGGCGTCCCCCGCTCGGGCGCGCTGGACCCGGCCGCGTTGCGCCTGGCCAACCGGCTCGTCGGCAACCCGGAGACCGCCGCCGGGCTGGAGATCACGTTGACCGGCTGCGCGTTGCGGTTCACCCGGGCCGTGGCCGTGGCGCTCACCGGTGCCGAGGTCGAGGTCCGCGTCGACCACCCGCCGGCCGAGCCGACCGGCAACCGCGGCGCGGGACGCCCGACCGAGCGACGCCCGGGCGACGTGGGGCGGCCCCTCTCGCTGCCGGCCGGGGCGGTGCTGCGGATCGGCGCCGCCCGCGCAGGGCTGCGTAGCTGGCTCGCCGTCAGCGGCGGGATCGCGGTCGAGCCGGTGCTCGGCAGCCGCGCCACGGACACCCTCTCCGGCCTCGGCCCGCCCCCGGTTCGCAACGGCGACCGGCTGCCCCTCGGCCCGCCCGTCGGCCCGCCCGCCCCGGTGGACCTCACCGTCACCCCGCCCGTCCCCGCCGAGCTGCGCCTGGCCCTCTGGCTCGGCCCCCGGCACGACTGGTTCGGCGACACCGCGCTGGACCTGCTGCTCCACACCCCGTACGCGATCAGCCCGGCGAGCAACCGGGTCGGCGCGCGACTGGTCGGCGCGGCCCTGCCCCGCGCGGTCGCCGGGGAATTGCCCAGCGAGGGCCTCGTCCTCGGCGCGGTGCAGGTGCCGCCGGACGGGCAACCGCTGATCTTCCTCGCGGACCACCCCACCACCGGCGGATACCCGGTGATCGGAGTGGTGGACGACGTGACCCCGCTCGCGCAGGCCCGCCCAGGGACTACGGTGACGTTCCATGGACCTCAACGCTGATCTCGGCGAAGGATTCGGCATCTGGCGGCTCGGCGACGACGAGGCACTGTTGGACCTCGTCACCTCCGCCAACGTGGCCTGCGGCTTCCACGGCGGCGACCCGGCCACGATGCACCGGGTCTGCGCCGGCGCCGCCGCCCGCGGGGTCGCGGTCGGCGCCCAGGTCGGCTACCGGGACCTCGCCGGGTTCGGGCGGCGGCACATCGCGTACGACTTCGCCGAGCTGCGCGACGAGACGATCTACCAGATCGGTGCCCTCGACGCCTTCTGCCGGCTGTTCCGTACCCGGGTCCGCTATCTCAAGCCGCACGGCGCGCTCTACCACGCGGCGGCCTGCGACGAGGCCCAGGCCGCCGCGCTGGTCGCCGCGGTCAACGCGTACGACCATGAGCTGCCGTTGCTCTGCCCGCCCGGTTCGGTGCTCGCCCAGCTCGCGCTGGGCGCCGGACTGCGGGTGGTCGCCGAGGGCTTCGCCGACCGGAACTACCTGCCCAACGGCTCGCTGGTGCCCCGGACCGCCGCGAACGCGCTGGTGACCGACCCGGCGGAGGTGGCTGCTCGGGCCGTCCGGATGGCCACCGAGCGGACCGTGGTCGCGGTCGACGGCAGCGTCGTCCCGTGCCACGTCGAGTCGATCTGCCTGCACGGGGACAGCCCAGGTGCGGTGCGCTCCGCCGAGCTGGTCCGGGCCACCCTCATCGAGGCCGGCGTCGCCCTCGCCCCGTTCGGCTGAGCCGGGTCGGATGCCGGTCGGTCAGGCGTCCAGGCCGCGCAGCACCAGCGGGAGGCGGGTCGCGCCGCCGTCGACCACCCGGACCGGGACGCCCCAGTCCTGGCGGGTGAGGTGGCAGGCCGCGTGCTCGACGTCGGCGTCGCAAGTGGCGGCCTGGGCGGTCACCTGGAGCACGCCCTGGGCCACCGACCCGTCGACCACCAGGCGGCGGGACAGCTCGGTGCCCGTTCCGGCCCCTTCGATCAGCAACTCGGGCGGGGACGCCGAGACCACCAGCCGGGTCGACGGGCCGTACGTCTCGTCCAGCTTCTGCCCGGGGGCCGGCGTGAAGATCACGTCGAGGGTCAACTCGCCCGCCGCCACGTCGGTGGGCTTGCGCTCCAGCTTGTGCCGAGGGCCGTCAACCGTGTTCGCCCCCGCCGCGGTGAGCGCGCCGGGGGCCAGCCGGGTCAGCCGGTGGGCGGCCGACTCGACCACGAGCACCTCGCCCTCGGCGGTGAGCACCAGGTCGCTCGGCTCGGCCAGCCCGTCCGCCACCGTGGCGACCTGGTCGGTCTCCGGGTCGAAGCGGCGCACCGCGCCGTTGTACGTGTCGGCGATCAGCACCGAGCCGTCGGGCAGCGCGCACACCCCCAGCGGGTGCTGGAGCAGCGCCCGGTCGGCCGGGCCGTCGACGTGGCCGAAGTCGAAGAGGCCCTGCCCGACGGCGGTGCCCATCGCCCCGTTCTCGACGTACCGCACCGCGCTGGTCTCACTGTCGGCGATCCAGAGCCGAGCGCCGTCGGCCGAGACGGAGAGGCCGGAGGGCTGGGCCATCCAGACGTCCGGCAGCGGACCGTCGCGCAGCGCCTCGACCGTGGTGCCGGCGTACATGCCGGCGGTCCTTCGGATCGGGTCGAACCACCAGAGCTGGTGGATGCCGGCCATGGCGACGATGACCTTGCCGTCGTACCAGGCGACATCCCAGGGGGAGGAGAGGTCGACCGAGAGCGCGTCGTGCGCGTGGTCGTCGACCGTCGAGCGCCACTGCCGACCGGTGCCGGCCACCGTGACCACTTCGCCGGTGGCGAGCCGCACGCCGCGCAGCAGGTGGTTGACGGTGTCCGCGACGACCAGGTCGTATCCGGCCACCTCGGCGGCGGAAGCGGGGAGCAGGCAGAGCCCCTGCGGCTCGGAGAAGGTGGCACTCCCCGCCGGGCCGTCGGCGTGGCCGCGGGTGCCCGTGCCGATCCGACGGAGCACCTTCTCGCCGTCCGGGGCCAGCTCGACCAGGGAGTGCCGGGCGGAGTCGGAGACCAGCAGGTTCCCGCCGTCCAGCACCACGGCCTTGCCGGGGAAGCGCAGCGCGGTCTCCGGCTCGGCGGGCGGGACGTACGGGCCCTCGCCCCGGTGCAGGGTGCCCTTCGCCTCGTGGGTGGCGACCAGCTCGTCGATCAGCCGGGCCAGTCCCTCGGCGTGGCCTTCGCCGGCCATGGTGGCGACCACGTAGCCCTCGGGGTCGACCACCGACAGGGTCGGCCACGCCTTCGCCGCGTACTGCTGCCACATGTCCAGCTCGGGGTCGTCGAGCACCGGGTGGTGCACCCCGTACCGCTCGACGGCCGCGGCCAGTGCGTCCGGGTCCTTCTCGTGCTCGAACTTGGGCGAGTGCACGCCGATGACCACGAGCACGTCACCGTACTTCTCCTCGAGCGGGCGTAGCTCGTCCAGCACGTGCAGGCAGTTGACGCAGCAGAAGGTCCAGAAGTCGAGAATCGTGATCTTTCCCCGAAGATCGGAGAGCTTCAGGTCCCTGCCGCCGGTGTTCAACCAGCCCCGACCGCGCAGCTCAGGTGCCCGTACTCGTGCGCTCATCCCTTCAGTCTGCCGGACCGGGCGGCCCGATCCGGACGGCACCCCACGGGGGATGGATCACACCCCGGACACACGGCGGTGGGGCCACAGCGCACCGTGACCCCACCGCCGGGAACTGCTACTGGGCGGCCGGCTTGAGGCAGAGCACCCGGTTCCCCTCGACGCCCTTGAGCTCCACGTACGGCTGCGTCGGCTCGGCGCACTTGTCCTTGCTGTCGACCTTCGAGACGACCTTGAACGCGCCCGGCTCGGCGCAGTCGGCCTCCGCCGCGCTCGTGCCGGACTGCTTGACGCAGGCGCCCACGGCCGGGTTGAACGGAGCCGGCTTGTCGCTCCCGCCGATCTTGCCCAGCAGGGCGAGCAGGCCGAGCGGGACGGTGAGGATCAGCACCGCGGCGATCAGCACGAGGGCCAACACCCGGCCGTTGCGGACCTTCGGCGTCGGTGCCTCGGTCTGCGGCTCGGCCTCCGGCTTGAACGCGTCGAAGCGACCCTGGTCCGCGCCGTTGGCCGGGCCCTGCTGCCAGGCCGGCGGCGCCGGCTGGGGCGGCGGCGGGAACGCGGGCGGGAAGCCGCCCTGGCCCGGCGCGCCCATCGGCCCCTGGCCGGGTACGGCGACCGACGCGCGACCACCCTGCGGCCCGCCGAACGGGTCCTGCCCGCCGGTGCCGGCGAACGGATCCTGGTGGCCGCCGGCAGGCCCGGCGAACGCGTCGTGGCGGTCGTTCGGGCCGCCGAACGGATCCTGCCGACCACCGGGGCCGCCGAACGGGTCCCCGGCGTGCTCGTCGCTCTGTGGGTGCACCCCGTTGACCGGACGGTTGTTTCCGGCCGGGTCCACGAAGGACGGCATACCGGGCGGGAACGGCGGCGGGCCGACGGGCGAGGGCGGTGGCGCCGACGGCACCGGGGGCGCCTCGGCGAAGGCGTTCGGGGCCGCCGGACGGTCGAAGTCGTCCACCCGGGGCTGCTGGCCGGGCTCGTCGAAGCGCGGGCCCTGCTCGGGGAAGCCATTCGGGACGTCCGGCCCGGGAAACTCCTCCGGTTCGGAACGGGTCGGCCGGCCGTACACCCGAGGCTGTGGGGCCGGTGCCCCGGCCGTGGGCAGGGGCTGGTCGGCAGGGGGCGTCACCCGGCTGGCCATCGGCACCGAGGCGCTCGCCGAGACGTGCCCGGCCGCGCCGGACTCCGGGGAGGTACGCGGGCCGGGCAGCACCGGACCGGCCGGCGACTGTGGCTCCTCGCGCGCCGGCTCCGACGAGCCCCAGCCGGCCTGCTCCGGCTCGTACGCCTGCGGGTCCCGGCCGGTCGGCGCGTAGTCGTCGGGCGGCGATGCGGCTAGGGCGGCACCCGGCACCCGCTGCTCCTGTCGCGGCAGCGGCACCGCGTTGGCCGGGGAGATGCCCGGACCCAGGCTCGGCTGGTAGTGCGGCGCGCCCTCGGCCTGGGCCGGCTCCCAGCCGTTCGACGCCGACTCCTCCGGCGTGGCCTCGGCGGACCGGCCCCACGCCTCACCCGGCGCCCACGGTTCGGCGTCGGGGATGGCGGGACGCTCGGGCGTCCACTGCGCCGGGTTGTCCTGGTTGCCGCCCCACCCGGACGGGGAGTCGGAGGCCGACACCGAGACGTCGGCGCGCGCCGACGCCCAGGCCCCGGAAGCCGGCTGGTCGCCGGGCACCGGGACGGCGGCCGAACCCTGGTCGTCCGGTGCGCCCCAGGCCGGCGCCTGCGCCTCGGCCTGCCCGGCGGCCCGCCCCGCGGCCCAGCCTCCGGAGCGGTCCGGGTCGTCCTGCCCCGGCCAGCTGTTGTCGGCCGTTGCGCCCGGCACGGACACCTTGGCGGCGGCGCGGGCGGTCGGCTCGGTCGGCGTCCAGGCGGGTGCGGACTCCCCCTGCTGGCCCCACGCCGGCTGGTCGTCCTGCTGGGTGCCGGCCCCGACGGCCCAGCCGCCGGAGCGGTCGTCCTGCGGGCCGGCCGTGGCGTTCCAGCCGCCCGAACGCGCCGGGTCGTCGGCCGGCTGCCCGGCGGGCGTGGCCCACGGCTCGTGGGGCGTGGGGACCTGGGCGGCACCCCGAGGGTTGGGTTCACCCGGCTGTGCCCAGGCCGGCTGCTCGCCGTGCGGCGCGGCCGGTCCGGGCGCGGCGCCCCATGCGGACCCGCCCTGCTCGGCCGGTGTCCAGGCGGGCGGGCCCGGTTCGGGGGAAGCGTTCGACGGGGCGCCGGTGGCCCACGCGGGCGCGACCTGCTCCCCGGGTGCGGCCGGTGGGGCCGTCCAGGCGGGTGCCCCCTGCTCCGGTGCGCCCCAGGCCGGTCCGGCCTGCTCGGGCGCGCCCCACGGGGGGCCGCCCTGCTCAGGGCTGGCCCAGGTGGGCTGCGGGGAACCGCCCCACGCTCCCGGCCCATCCGGCGGCGGCACCTGCGCGGAGGCTCGCCCGGCGGCGGGCTGGCCGCCCGGCGGCGCCCAGGCGGGGGGTTGGTCGTCCGGGGCGGCCCAGGCGGGGGCCGGCTGGGCGGAACGACCGGCCGGCGGGGGTGGAGCCCAGCCGAGGTCGGCAGCGCCGGGGTACCCGTGGTCCTGCTGCGCCGGTCGGTCGCCGTACGGCGCCGGTCCGCCGGCGCCCGGCGACACCTCGCCCGGCTCCTGGCCAGGGCGGTGCGGGGCCTCGGACGTCATGGGTGCGCCTCCTCCATCACATGTCGGCCGCCGATGCCGATCGGGACCGTCGGCATGGTTGCCGGCGTCGCCGGCCGGTACCGGCCGTGCGGGCTCCCCGCACCGTATCCGGTGGCCGCCGGGAGGCGCCCGGGGGAGCACCGGCCGTCACTCGCCGTCACCAGACGCTGTCGATCGGTTTCTCTGGATCGGTCCGGGGTGGGCGGGCGGCGACCGAGCCCCACCGTACCGGGCGGCGCTGCGAGGTGGAATCCCGGTGTCGATCGACGTGAAACGCCGAAGACCCGCCCGGTCGCGCCGGGCGGGTCTTCGAACTGGAGGAGGTGAGGAAGGTATGTGGAGCGTCAGCTCAGGTGACGCTGGGCGATGGCGAGAAGCTCCTCGCGGACCGCGGGCGAGTTGGCGGAACGCAGCGCGTGCTCGATGGCGCGGGCACGGCGGTTGGCGTCGCGGCGGTTGCGGATTCGCTCGATCATGCTCATCTGGGTCTCTCCTCCTGGCTATTCGGTTGTCAGCCCCTTGATGTCTCTATTGAAGCGCATAACGCGGCCAACTTCCATCGATTATTAGGTGAGCTGAGCCACGTGCCTAAGGATCGTAGGCCAGCGCCCTTGTCTAGCCGAAGGTTTGTCTCCCTACGGCAACGGCCGGTGTGCCGGGCGTTCACCCGTGGCACACCGGCCGTTGCCTGGTGCGGTGGAGCGTCAGGTCCAGGCGAGCAGCGCCGCCTCCGGATCGGCCAGGAAGTCCCCGATGTCACGGAGGAACTTCGAGCCGAGCTCACCGTCGATGATCCGGTGGTCGAAGGAGAGGCCCAGGGTGGTGACCAGGCGCGGCTTGACCTTGCCCTTGTGCACCCACGGCATCTCGCGTACCGCGCCGAAGGCCAGGATCGCCGACTCGCCCGGAGGCAGGATCGGCGTACCGGTGTCGACGCCGAAGACCCCGACGTTGGTGATGGTCAGCGTGCCACCGGACATGTCGGCCGGGGAGGTGCGGCCGGCCTTCGCCGTCTGCACCAGCTGGGTCATCGCGTCCGCCAGCTCACGCAGCGAGAGCCGGCCGGCGTCCTTGATGTTCGGCACGATCAGCCCGCGCTCGGTGGCCGCCGCGATGCCCAGGTTGACGTAGTCCTTGACCACGATCTCGTCGCCGGCCCAGGTCGAGTTGACCATCGGGTGGCGCTTGACCGCCAGCAGCACCGCCTTGGCGACCAGCAGCAGCGGGGAGACGCGCACCTCACGCCACTCGCGCCGCTCGCGGAGCCGGTCCAGGGCCTTCATCGCGCGGGTCACGTCGACGGTCAGGAACTCCGTCACGTGCGGGGCGGTGAGCGCCGAGCGCGACATGTTCTCGGCAGTGAGCTTGCGTACCCCCTTGACCGGGATGCGCTGCTCGCGGTCCGCGCCGAAGCTCACGGCCGCAGTGGCCGGGGCCGCGACCGCGAAAGGCTCGGCCGCCGGGGCCGCCGCGGCCCGCTGTACGTCCTCCCGGGTGATCGAGCCCAGCGGGCCCGAGCCGGTGAGCGCCGTCAGGTCGACGCCGAGGTCCTTGGCGAGCTTGCGGACCGGCGGCTTGGCCAGCACGAGGCCGCCGGAGCGGCCGGTGCCGTTCACCGCCGGCGCCGGCGCCGCCGGGGCGACCGGCGCGGGCGCGGCCTGGACCGGCGCGGCCTGGACCGGCGCGGCCTGGACCGGGGCGGCCGGGGCGGCTGCCGCCGGTGCCGGGCTGCCGCCCTTGCGCGGGCGACGCTTCGCCGCCGTGGTCCGCGGGCCGTAACCGACCAGCACGGCGGTACGCCCACCCGGGGCGGGGCCGCCGATCAGGCCCGGCTCGACCATGCCCTCCTCGGGCGCGACCTCGACGGCGGCCAGCGACGCCGCCGACGGGGCGGGACGGGAGGCTTCCGTCGGCTGTTCGATCGGCCCGGCGCCGGGGTCGGTGTCGATCGCGATGATCGGCGTGCCGACCTCGACCGTGGTGCCCTCCGGATGGAAGATCGCCTGCACCTGGCCGGCCCACTTCGCCGGGATCTCGACCGCCGCCTTGGCGGTCTCCACCTCGACGATCGGCTGGTTCAGCTCGATGACGTCGCCCACCTTGACCAGCCAGGCGAGGATCTCGCCCTCGGTCAGGCCCTCACCCAGGTCGGGGAGGTTGAACTCCTTGATCCGCGACATGCCACTCACCAACCGAAGGTGCGGTCGACGGCGTCGAGCACCCGGTCGAGGTCGGGCAGGTACTCCTCCTCGACCCGGGCGGCCGGGTAGGGGGTGTCGAAGCCGGTGACCCGCAGCACCGGGGACTCCAGGGAGTAGAAGCACTCCTCGGTGATCCGGGCCGCGATCTCGGAGCCCAGGCCCAGGTTGCCCGGGGCCTCGTGGACGACCACGCAGCGGCCGGTGCGCTTCACCGACTCGTACGCGGCGGAGAGGTCCAGCGGGGAGAGCGACCGCAGGTCGATGACCTCGAGCTCCCGGCCGTCCTCGGCGGCGGCGGTGGCCGCGTCCAGGGCGGTCCGCACCATCGGGCCGTACGCCAGCACGGTGACGTCGGTGCCCGACCGGGCGACCCGGGAGGCGTGCAGCGGGTACGCCTCGGACAGCGGCGCGTCCAGCTCGACCGGCCCCTTCTCCCAGTAGCGCCGCTTGGGCTCCAGGAAGACGATCGGGTCGTCCGAGGCGATGGCCTGCTGGATCATCGAGTACGCGTCCTGCGGGTTCGCGCAGGTCACGACCTTCAGGCCGGCGGTGTGCGCGAAGTACGCCTCGGGCGACTCCGAGTGGTGCTCGACCGCACCGATGCCACCGCCGTACGGGATCCGGATGACCATCGGGATCCGCACCTTGCCCTGCGACCGGTAGTGCATCTTCGCCACCTGCGACACGATCTGGTCGTACGCGGGGTAGACGAAGCCGTCGAACTGGATCTCGCAGACCGGCCGGAAGCCCCGGATGGCCAGGCCGACCGCGGTGCCGATGATGCCGGACTCGGCGAGCGGGGTGTCGATCACCCGCTGGTCGCCGAAGTCCTTCTGGAGGCCGTCGGTGATCCGGAAGACGCCGCCGAGCTTGCCGACGTCCTCGCCCATGATCACGACCTTCGGGTCGTTCTCCAGGGCCTTGCGCAGACCGGTGTTGAGGGCCTTGCCGAGGGTGAGGGTCTCCGTGGCCATCAGTGCGCGCTCCCCTCGAACGACTCCATGTACTTCGTGAACTGCGCCCGCTGCTCGTCCAGCTCGGCCGACCCGTTGGGGTAGACGTGGTCGAACATCGTCACCGGCTCCGGGTTGGGCATTGCGAGCACCCGCTCGCGCAGGTGCACCGACTCGGCCTTGGCCTGCTCGTCGATCTCGGCGAAGAACGACTCGTCGGCGATCTGCTGCCGGGTCAGGAACGCCTTCATCCGGGCGATCGGGTCCTTGGCCTGCCAGGCCTCGACCTCGCTGGCGATCCGGTAGCGGGTCGGGTCGTCGGAGGTGGTGTGCGCCCCCATCCGGTAGGTGTAAGCCTCGATCAGGCTCGGGCCCTGGCCGTGCCGCGCGTTGTCCAGCGCGTGCCGGGTCACCGCGTACGACGCGAGCACGTCGTTGCCGTCCACCCGGACGCCGGGGAAGCCGAAGCCACCGGCCCGCTTGTACAGCGGGACGCGGGTCTGCCGCTCCAGCGGCTCCGAGATGGCGTACTGGTTGTTCTGGCAGAAGAAGACCAGCGGGGCGTTGAAGACGCTGGCCCAGACGAACGCCTCGTTGACGTCGCCCTGGCTGGTGGCGCCGTCGCCGAAGTACGCGATCACCGCCTCGCCGTCGTCGCCGCCGGTCTTGCCGTCCATGGCGACACCCATCGCGTACCCGGTCGCGTGCAGGGTCTGCGCCCCGATCACGATCGTGTACATGTTGAACTTGAACTCGTTCGGGTCCCAGCCGCCCTGGTCGACGCCCCGGAACAGGCCGAGCGGCATGATCGGGTCGATGCCCCGGCAGTAGAGGACGCCGTGCTCACGGTAGGTCGGGAAGGCCATGTCCTGCGTGCGCAGCGCCCGGCCGGAGCCGACCTGCGCGGCCTCCTGGCCCAGCAAACTGGCCCAGAGGCCCAGCTCGCCCTGACGCTGGAGGGCCGTGGCCTCGGCGTCGAGCTTGCGCACCAGCACGAGGTCGCGGTAGAGGCCGCGGTACTCCTCGTCGGTGAAGTCGACGCGGTACTCGGTCCCGTCTGGGCCGAGTGCGCTCTCGATCCGCTCGCCCTCGGGCGTGAGCAGCTGTACGAGTTCCGGCTCGCCCGCTACGGCGGCACGCTTGGAACGGGGTGCGGCCCGCCGGCCGCGGCTGGTGACCCCGGGGTCGCCCTTTGCCATCCGTCTCTCCCTGTCTGGTCTGCGTCGGCGCCGGGGGGTGACCCGTGCCGCGCACATCGTGCGCCGCCCGGCTTGAGCCGGGCTGGTTCCTGGCGGCCGCGCCTAGCCCCGGTGAGGGTTGCCGCGCGGCGTGAGCCGGATTCATGCGGGGAACCCGGCCCGGGAGCGCCGGCGCCGTTCCGCACCAGCCGCGGGGTGCGCGGAGGTGGCGGCTGCGTTGCCGTCGTGCCTGAATGATTGCAGAGGAGGTGAGGGGTCCCACAGTATGGCCTCCCCCGCCGGCGACGTTCCGTCTGGTTCGCGACGCATTGGCGTTTTGTCGCCTCGGCCGCCGACGGGCGACGGACAAACTGTGTGTCGACACGCTGTGCTGACTGGTGAACTGAGCGTTACTGGTTCAAGCTGACTGGTGCCCGGTGGGGGATTAACGGCGTTTGTCCGTTTGGCTCGGGATGTCCGGGCGGGCCGTGTCGACGTACGAGGAGTGGGTGCCGGTGTCCGAGCCAGCAGAAGATCCCCGTACGCCGTTCCTCGACCACCACCGGGCGGTGCCCCGAACCGGCTACCGCCGGCTGATCGGGGCGCACCGCGCGTCCGGCCTGGGCGGCCCGAGCCGGGGTTACCTCTTCACCGTCGCGCTGCTCGCCGGTACCGCGTCCATGCCGATCCTGGCCGCGATCAGCGCCGGGTCGGCCACCGTGGGCAACAGTGCGCTGCCCGACGGCAGCAGCACCCCCTTCATCCCGACCCCCTCGGTCGGCCCGGTGGTGATCCAACTGCCCGTCGGAACCCAACCTCCGGTCCTCCCGAGCCGGGCACCCGCCACCGGTGTGCCGCGGCCCGTGTCGGCGCTGGTCCCGGCCGCCCCGGCGCTGCCCGACGACCGCGACCTCGGCGCGCGCCGGCGGTCCCGGCCGGCCGTGCCGACACCCACCCCCGGCCCCACCCGCACCACGCCGACCGGCTCGCCGTGCCCGTCACGGGTCCCCTCGCCGTCGCCGTCGGCCTTCGAGCCGGCCGTACCGGACCCCACACCGAGCCCCACGGCCGAGCCGACCAGCACCCTCACCGGGCCGGCGATCGATCCCCCGACCACCGCCGCTCCGGAGCCCACCGCGACCGGCCCCGACGGCTCACCGCCGCCGCCCAGCGCGCCACCGGAGGAGTCACCCACGCCTGCCCCCAGCCCCACCGCCGCACCGGACCCGAGCCCGACAACCGCTCGGACGGGCGTGCCCCGCAGGTGAGGTGGGCTCAGGCCGGATCGTCGGTGAGGCGGTGCCGGTTGGCCTCGATCCAGGCATCCAGCGCCACCGGGTCGTCCGGGTCGACGCCGTCGGCCATGAGCTGGGCGACCGCCGCCGTGGCGGGACTGCGCCGTTCGCCCGTGCTGTAGAGCCGGGCGAACTCGGGGACCATCTCCTCGATCGCCTCGTCCGTCCGGCGGGCCGCCGGCACCGGCAGCCCTCGCTGGCGGGCCGCGTACGCGGCCCAGCCGCGCAGCACCCGGGGCAGCATCGCCGCGTCGTCCATGTCCAGTACCGCCCGGCGGTGCACCCAGTCGAGCAGGAACAGCTCGGCGACCGTCGGGCTCCACCGCATCGGGTCGGCGTCCGGGAAGCTCGCCGCGTGGTCGAGGAGCAGGCCCAGGCAGAAGTGCAGCGAGGCCAGCTCCGCGTCGGCCACCGTGTCCAGGCCGAACCGGGCCGCCTCCGGCGAGCCGAGGAAGGCCCGGACCAGCCGGGTCCGCTCCTCGTCGGTGGGCGGCGGGACGTCCGGCGCCCCGGCGGCCGAGCCGGGCAGCACGGCCAGTCGCGCGCCGACCAGGGCGCGGTCGGTGGCCAGTGAGCCCTGCGCGGGCAGCTCACCGAGGTCGTCGGTGACTGCCAGGTGCCGGCTCACCTCCGCGCGCATCCGGGACGGGTCCTCGGTACGGAACCAGGTCAGCTCGTCCTCGGTGCAGATCTCCCGGGCCTGCTCGACGACCCGCCCGGCGGGGCCGCCGACGAAGACGTCCTTGGTGATGCCGATGTTGTGGTCGACCAGGACCACCAGGGCGTGCTCCGGCCCGCCCTCGGTGTCGTCATAGGCGAAGGTCGCCAGGTAGGAGGTCTGGTCGCCGTAGACGTCCCCGTAGGCCCAGGCGCCGGTGAGGTGCACCCGGCCGAGCTGGCCGGCCCAGGCCGGGGCGGCCGCACCGGGGCGGACCCGGGCGGTGCCCTCGGCGTCCGGCACCAGCGCGGCGAACACGGCGCGGATGGTGGTCGCGGCGGCGCTGCGCCGGCGCGACGTGGCAGCGAGGAATCCGGCCACGAACTCGCGGACGGCGTTGTCCCGGTCGGTTTCCGCGACGGCGTAGACACTGCCCAGCAGCGCGGCGCCGAGCATCTCCGCGTCGAGGGCGGAGTCGAGCCTCGTCACGTCGCGAGCGGCGTGCAGTACCGCGTCGTAGGGGGTCTGTGGCGTGGCCATGCACCGACCCTACGCCGCCCGGCCGGCCCGGGGCAGCGGTGAGCACGCCGGGCTCAGCGCCGGGCGGCGTCCCGCAGCGCCTCCCGGGCCTCGGCGTAGTGGGCCAGCACCGCCCAGACCGGGTTCAGGACGTACTTCTCGCCGATGCTGCCCACCGAGGTCATCAGCCGCCGTTCAGCCCGCTGCCGGGCGCGTCGCGCCGCCCACCGGATCACCGGTCTGGTCAGTGCGGCGACCAGCAGGCCGGCGAGCAGGCCGCCGAGGAGCAGCACGGTCGGCCAGGGCACCTCGCCGAGCCTCGGGTTCTCCAGGGCCGGCAGACCGAGCGCGCGCACCGCGTAGCCGAACACCAGCCAGCCCAGCCCGGCCACCGCGGCGACGGTGACCAGCCACTGGAGCGCGCCCACCACCCGCCACCAGGCCGGTCGCCGCTCCAGGCCCAGGTCGGTGGCGGCCACCGCGTGGTCCAGCGCGTCGGGCAGGTCGGACAGCCGGGACCGGGCCGCGGCGGTCACCGCGGCCGGCCACGGCGCCGGCAGGTCGGCGGCGCACCGGTCGGCCACCGCGCGGATGGCCAGGTTGAGCGCCGAGCGCTGGGTGGCGGTGGGATCGGGTACGGAGGTCGCCGCGACCAGGCTCTCCGCCGACGTGTCGGCGCCCCCGCCGAGCAGATGCAGCCGGCGCAGCGGGTCCGGCCGAAGCTTCCGCCACCCGCGGACCAGCGGCCAGCCGGTCGTCCCGCCGGCCCGGTGCCGGTACGCGGCCTCCACCGCCTCGGACACGATCGGCACCCCGGCCGCCCCGGCCAGCGCCGCGGTGAGTTCACGCGCCGACGCGTCGCTCGGGTCGGTCGGCGGCGGCGCCGGCCCGACCAGCGGGTCCAGGCCGGCAACCACGGCGTCCACGTCGCCGGCCAGCCGCCGCAGGGCGGCCTGCCGCTCGGCGACCGTACGCTCCAGCTCGGCGCGGAGCCCGTCCAGCCCGTCCGGGTCCACCGCGACGGTGGGCAGCAGCGGCACCCCGGCCAGGCCGTCGGCGTCGAGCAGTCGGCGCAGGTCGCCGAGGACCCGGGGCAGCTCGGCCGGGGGCAGCCGGTCGGCCTGGTTGAGCACGACCACGGTCACGTCCCGGTGCCGGTGGAACTCGCGCAGGTAGCTGGTGTGGATCACCCGGTCGGCGTACTTCTGCGGGTCGACCACCCAGACCACCAGGTCGACCAGGCCCAGCAGCCGGTCCACCTCCAGCCGGTGGGACCGCTGCACCGAGTCGAAGTCGGGCAGGTCCAGCAGGACCAGGCCGTGCAGGGCGGCCTCGTCGTCACCGTCGAGCGCGCTCTCCCGGACGAACCGGTGCCGGGGCAGCACCCCGAGCCAGTCGAGCAGCCGGGTCGCCCCGTCCAGCGGCCCCCACACGCAGGCGTGCGCGACCCCGGTGGTCGGCCGGCGCACGCCGACCGGCGAGAGGTCCAGCCGGGCGAGGGCGTTGAACAGGCTGGACTTGCCGCTGCCGGTCGCCCCCGCCAGGGCGACCACGGTGTGGTGCCCGGAGAGGGCAAGCCGGGTGCCGGCCCGCTCGACCACGGTGTGCGCGGGGACCAGCTCCGCGTCGGGCACCTGGCCGTCCACGGCGTCGAGGAAGCGCTGGACCGCCTGGACGCGCGCGACCAGGGCGTCCGGGTCGATCCGCTGCTCGCCCCGGAACGCCTCCCGCATCCGACCGACGATGTTGCTCACCTCGGCCCACCTTTGTCTCCGGCCCGCGTCACGCAGCGGCGGCGTCCCGCGCGGGCGGCTGCCCGGCGTCCCTCCGGCGCGCTCACCGGCGGCCACCCTGATCGGCGGCGGGCAGCGCCGGGCCGCCGGTGCGGGACAGGCCGCTGCGGTGCCGCGCCTTCTCCACCTCGCCGGCCGCCCGGCGCAGCGCCGCGCCGGTGTCGGCGGCCGGGCGGGCCGTCTCCGTGCGGACGAGGAAGCGCTCGGCCTCCTCCGTCAGCAGCGTGCCCATCCGGTCCAGCAGATCCGCCCGGGCCTTGTTCGCCAGGTTCCGCACCGCCTGATCGCCGAAGATCGCCTGGAGTACCGCCTGCCCGGCGACCGCGGTGCCGGCGCCGGTGGCCACCTCCAGCCCGGTCGGGATGAAGGCGGTGGAGGCGAAGACCCCGATCATGACCGCCAGCCCGGTGGCGTTGACCGCGTACGCGGCGGTGCGGGCCACGAAGCGGCGGTCGCCGCCCTCGACCCGGACCAGCTCCAGCACCCCCCGCTGCCAGTCGCGGACCAGCCGTTCGGCGCGCTCGGGCAGGTCGGCGGAGGGGTGGGCGAGTTCCGGTTCGAGCAGCGCCGCGCCGGCCGGGTGCGCCTTCCACCCGGTGTACGCGTTCTCCGCCGCCTCGGCGGCCACCCCGCGCAACAGCGTCACGAGCTGGGACTCGATCGCCGAACGCAGCTCGGCGGCCGGGGCCGGCCGCCCGGTGAACGTGGCGACCATCCGGTCGCGCAGCCGACCGATCCGTGCCTCCAGGGTGCGGAAGAACTCGCCGGTCCCGACGAACTCCTGCCAGCGGGCCAGCACCTCGCCGCGGAGCAGCCGGCCGTCCTTGAGCCCCTGCGCGACGGTCCGTTCCGCCGCCCGGTACGCCGCCCGGACCCGCTCGTCCAGTGCGTCGGCGGCGACCATCTGCTCGTCGGCGGCCTCGGCCAGGCCCTCCACCGCGGGGTGCAGGGCGGCCAGCGCGCCGTCAAGGGTCTGCCGGACCACGGCGGACCGGGCCTCGGCGTCCGCGGCCAGCCGGGCGAACCAGGCGCTCAGC
Source organism: Micromonospora sp. SL4-19 (assembly GCF_047921475.1). NCBI lineage: Bacteria > Bacillati > Actinomycetota > Actinomycetes > Micromonosporales > Micromonosporaceae > Micromonospora > Micromonospora sp. SL4-19. The sequence goes on along the minus strand of NZ_JBLROB010000005.1, from coordinate 270,816 downwards.
GGGGCGGTGACCCGCTCCGGCAGGAGCCCCTGCCCGTCGACCCAGGTCTCCGGCAGCACGAAGAGCGGTGCGGCGCCCAGGTCCTGGGCGGCGAGCATCTCACCCAGGTGGGGGGCGATCTCGTCGGCCGCTTCCGGGGGCACCCGGTCGAGGACCATGGCGATCACCGTGCCGCGAGCGCGGGCGCCGCGCAGCAGCTCCCACGGGACGGCGTCGGCGTACCGGGCGGCGGTGGTGACGAAGAGCCAGAGGTCGGCGGCGGCCAGCAGTTGCCCGGCGAGCGCGCGGTTGGCGTCGACCACCGAGTCGATGTCGGGCGCGTCGAGGAAGGCCAGCCCGGCCGGCAGTGCGGGTGCGGTGACCAGGTGCAGCGTGCCCGGGTCCTCGCTCGGGTCGCTGGTCCGGGTCAGGCCGGGCAGCAGGTCGCCCTGACGGAACCAGGCGGCGTCGGCCGGGTTGCAGACCAGCACCGGCGAGCGGGTGGTGGGGCGCAGCACCCCGGCGGCGCTCACCCGCGCCTGGACCAGGCTGTTGACCAGCGTCGACTTGCCCGCGCCGGTCGAGCCGCCGACCACCACCAGCAGGGGGGCGTCGAGGCGGGCGAGCCGGGGGAGCAGGTAGTCGTCGAGCTGGTGGGAGAGACCGGCGCTGATCCGCCGGGCCGGCTCCGCCGAGGGCAGGGTCAGCGGGAACCGGGCCGCCCCGATCGCGGCCCGCAGGCCGGCGAGCGCGGCGGGCAGACTCTCCGCGTCGCCGATGGGCAGGTCATCCCGGGCGTCGGGTCCAGTGCGGGCTGCGACGGCGGGCGCGCCGGAATGGGTGGCGGAATCGCCATGCGTCGTCACCGCTAAAGCGTGCCCGACCGATGCAAGGGAAGACAACCGGACGGCGATAACGCTCAGGTTGCGTCGGGTTGGCTCAACCTCGACTTGCGGTTTGCCGGCGGCGTGGCACTATTGAGTCAAGTTCACTCAACTTGTGGTGCGGTCGCTGCGGGCGGCCCGCCGGGCAGGTCGGGGGCGAGGCCCCTGACCTGCCAACCGTTACGAAGCGAGGAAGCGAACATGGCACGTGCGGTCGGCATCGACCTCGGCACGACGAACTCCTGCGTCAGCGTTCTCGAGGGCGGTGAGCCCACCGTCATTGCCAACGCTGAGGGCTCGCGGACGACCCCTTCGATCGTCGCGTTCGCCCGCAACGGCGAGGTGCTCGTCGGCGAGGTGGCCAAGCGCCAGGCGGTGACGAACCCGGACCGGACCATCCGCTCGGTCAAGCGGGAGGTCGGCACCAACTGGACCGTCGACATCGACGGCAAGAAGTACACCCCGCAGGAGATCTCCGCCCGCACGCTGATGAAGCTCAAGCGGGACGCCGAGGCGTACCTGGGCGAGCAGATCACCGACGCGGTGATCACCGTTCCGGCGTACTTCAACGACAGCCAGCGCCAGGCCACCAAGGAAGCCGGCGAGATCGCCGGCTTCAACGTGCTGCGGATCGTGAACGAGCCGACCGCGGCCGCCCTGGCGTACGGCCTCGACAAGGGCTCCAAGGAGCAGACCGTCCTGGTCTTCGACCTGGGTGGCGGCACCTTCGACGTGTCGCTGCTGGAGCTGGCCGAGGGCGTCATCGAGGTCAAGTCCACCAGCGGTGACAACCACCTCGGTGGTGACGACTGGGACCAGCGGATCATCGACCACCTGGTGAAGACCTTCCGCGGCGAGCACGGCATCGACCTGGCGCAGGACAAGATGGCCATGCAGCGGCTCAAGGAGGCGGCCGAGAAGGCCAAGATCGAGCTGTCCGCCGCCGCCACCACCAACATCAACCTGCCGTACATCACCGCCGGTTCGGCGGGCCCGCTGCACCTCGACGTCACCCTGACCCGCGCCGAGTTCCAGCGGATGACGCAGGACCTGCTGGACCGCTGCAAGGGCCCGTTCGAGCAGGCCGTGAAGGACGCCGGGATCAAGGTCTCGGACGTCGAGCACGTCATCCTGGTCGGTGGCTCGACCCGGATGCCGGCCGTGACCGACCTGGTCAAGCAGCTCATCGGCAGAGAGCCCAACAAGGGCGTGAACCCGGACGAGGTCGTTGCCGTCGGCGCCGCCCTCCAGGCCGGCGTGCTCAAGGGTGAGGTCAAGGATGTCCTGCTGCTCGACGTGACCCCGCTGAGCCTGGGCATCGAGACCAAGGGCGGCATCTTCACCAAGCTCATCGAGCGCAACACCACCATTCCGACCAAGCGCTCCGAGGTCTTCACCACCGCCGACGACAACCAGCCGTCGGTGCTTATCCAGGTGTTCCAGGGCGAGCGGGAGATCGCGGCCTACAACAAGAAGCTCGGCACCTTCGAGCTGACCGGCCTTCCGCCGGCGCCGCGCGGCGTGCCGCAGATCGAGGTCACGTTCGACATCGACGCGAACGGCATCGTCAACGTGCACGCCAAGGACCTGGGCACCGGCAAGGAACAGAAGATGACGATCACCGGCGGCTCGTCGCTGCCGAAGGACGACATCGAGCGGATGCGCCGGGACGCCGACGAGCACGCCGAGGAGGACAAGCGCCGGCGTGACGAGGCGGAGACCCGCAACGTGGCCGAGGCGCTCCAGTGGCAGACCGAGAAGTTCCTCGCCGAGAGCGGCGACAAGCTGCCCAGCGAGAACCGCGACCAGATCAACGAGGCGCTCGGCGAGCTGCGCGGCGCGCTCGGCGGCCAGGACATCGACAAGATCAAGGCAGCCCACGAGCGGCTGGCCCAGGTGTCCCAGCAGGCCGGTTCGCTGCTCTACTCGCAGCAGCAGGGCGAGCAGGGTGCGCCGGGCGAGGCTGGGCCGGGCGCAGGTGCGACCGGTGGTGCGAAGGCCGGCGGTGCCGACGACGTGGTCGACGCGGAGATCGTGGACGAGGACAAGAAGTGACTTCCTGCCCCGGACACGCACGCACGGCAGGGATCGAGGTAACCGCATGACGCAGAAGCCGCGAGCCGCCGGCCCGAGCGCCGGCGACGAGCCGCGGATCGTCATCCGTGACAAGCGCAAGATCCGCAAGACCACCGAGCCCCCGGCGGACGCCACGGCTGCGGACGCAACGGCGGCGGACGCCGCGGCTGCGGACGCCGCGGCCGACGCACCCGCCGAAGGGCTGGTCGAGGAGGCCGAGGTCGTGGTCGACGAGATCGAGACCGAAGCCCCGGTCGCCGGCCCGCCCGTGGTCGACGCGCCGGCCGAGCCGACCGAGGAGGGCGAGGAGGTCGAGGAGGTCGTCAAGCCGGGCGGGCCGCTCGGCGCCGAGCTGGAGGCGATCCAGGCCGAGCTGGACGAGCGGACCCGTGACCTCCAGCGGGTGACGGCCGAGTACGCCAACTACCGCAAGCGGGTCGACCGGGACCGCAACCTGGTCCAGGAGCAGGCGACGGGTTCGGTGCTGACCGCGCTGCTGCCGATCCTCGACGACCTGGACCGGGCCCGCGAGCACGGCGACCTGGTGGGGCCGTTCGGCGCGGTCGCCGAGCAGCTCACCGCCGCGCTGGGCAAGTTCGGCCTGACCGTCTTCGGCGAGCAGGGCGACCCGTTCGACCCGACCCTGCACGAGGCGGTGGCCCACCAGACCTCCGCCGACGTGACCGAACCGACCTGTGTGCAGGTCATGCGCCGGGGTTACCAGCTCGGCGAACGGCTGCTGCGGCCGGCCATGGTCGCGGTCGCCGAGCCGGAGTAGTGCCGACCCGTGACGTCCCGTCCGCCCGCACCGGGCGGGCGGGACGACCGGGGTACCCGTGGAAGGGGGTGGACGGGTGAGTTCCAAGGACTGGATCGAGAAGGACTACTACGCCGCGCTGGGCGTGGAGAAGTCCGCCTCCTCCGACGAGATCAAGAAGTCGTACCGGAAGCTGGCCCGGGAGTCGCACCCGGACCACAATCCCGGTGACCCCAAGGCCGAGGAGCGGTTCAAGGCCGTCTCAGAGGCGTACGCGGTGCTCGGCGACGATAAGAAGCGCCGCGAGTACGACGAGATGCGTTCGCTCTTCGGCTCTGGCGCGTTCCGCCGCAACGCCCGCGGCGGGGCCCAGCCGGGTGGCATGCCGTTCGACGTCTCCGACCTGTTCGGCGGGGCGGCCGGCGGCGAGGCCCGCTTCGGCGGCGGCCTGGGCGACCTGTTCAGCTCGATCTTCACGGGCGGCGGTGGCGCCGGCGGTGCGGCCCGCCCACGTGGTTCGGCGCGGGGCCGTGACGTCGAGGCGGAGGTGGCGCTCGACTTCTCCGACGCCGTACGCGGGGTGACCATCCCACTGACGCTGCGCGCCCCCGGGGTCTGCGACACCTGCCACGGCAACGGGGCGAAGCCCGGCACTCAACCGGTGACCTGCCAGGTCTGCCACGGCGCGGGGGTAACCACCCGCAACCAGGGATCGTTCAGCTTCTCCGAGCCGTGCCGCAACTGCCAGGGCGTCGGCACCATCGTCGAGGAGAAGTGCCCGGAGTGCCACGGCACCGGCGGGGTCACCAAGACCCGCACGCTGAACGTCCGCTTCCCCGCCGGAGTGGCCGACGGCCAACGCATCCGGCTGGCCGGCCGGGGCGAGCCCGGCGAGCGCGGTGGGCCGGCGGGCGACCTGTTCGTCCAGGTGAAGGTCCGTCCGGACGAGCTGTTCGGGCGGACCGGGGACGACCTGACCCTGACCGTGCCGATCACGTTCGCGGAGGCGGTGCTCGGCACCGACCTGCGGGTGCCGACCCTGGACGGCACGGTGACGCTCCGGGTGCCACCGGGTACGCCGAGCGGCCGGGTGCTGCGGGCCCGGGGCAAGGGCGTCGTACGCAAGGACGGCCGCGCCGGTGACCTGCTGGTCACTCTCGACGTGGTGGTACCGGCGAAGGTGTCGGACGAGGCGCGGGCGGCGCTGGAAACGTTCGCCGAGCAGACCCCGCCCGCCGGGCGGGAACATCTCGACGCGCGGGTGCGTCGTTTCAGTTGACCGGGTGAAGGGCAGCGGAGGTGAGCGGGATGTCGGAGGAGTTCGTCGGCTCGGGTGACCCTGCCTACGAGGCCAAGGTCCTGATGATCTCGGTGGCGGCGCGGATGGCGGGGATGCACCCGCAGACCCTGCGCCAGTACGACCGGCTGGGCTTGGTGCAGGCCGGCCGGGCGTCCGGCGGCGGCCGCCGGTACAGCGTCCGGGACGTGGTGTTGCTCCGGGAGGTGCAGCGACTCAGCCAGGACGACGGGATCAACCTGGCCGGGGTCAAGCGGATCATCGGCCTGGAACGGTTGCTGGAGGAGGCCCAGCGGCGGGTGGCCCGGCTGGAGGCGGAGCTGGACGCCGCCTACCGCCGGATCGCGGAGCTGGAGTCGCTGGGCGGTTTCCCGCGCGGTGACCTCGTGCCCACCAACCGCACCTCGACGGCGCTGGTCGTCTGGCGACCCCGGCGCACCGGCGACCGCTGATCCCGCGCTCTGCCGCCCACTTACGCGGGCCGGCGTGTGCCCCTCTCGGGCCGCGCCGGCCTTCGCGCTTCTCCGCCCGGTTACGCCGCTGCGGCCCCATGGGTGGAACGCCGTGCACGCCAGGTCCGCCCAGCGACCTCCGTGGCGGTCCACCGATCGTTCCTGGTTGGCGGCTCAGGCGGGTTCAGGGAAAGCCGATCGCCGGACCGGGCGGGTCCGATAACCTGTGAATCAGGCCCAACCAACTCAATCCGGACGCCGAACTGGCAGGGGGAGCCATGGCGGAATCGGCGAAGAAGGTGGCGCAACAGGCGGAGGACCGGCTGGAGCAGGTAGCCGAGAGCGTCCGTGGGCAGTTCGCCCGGATCCTCGACGGTCGTTTCACCGACAAGATCAAAGACGGCCGCTTCCTCGACCAGGTGGACCACGGCATCGACCGGGCCAGGGCCGACGAACGGCTCAGAAAGCAGGGCGGATCGCCGAGTTGACGATGCGTCGACGTGCGGGCCGGGACCCACGGGGGGTCCCGGCCCGTTCGCCCGTCGGGGACGTGCGGGCCGGGACGCGGTGATGCCGTGTGGGGGTCCCGGCCCGTTCGCTGTCCGGGACGTGCGGGCCTAGAGCCGGCGGTTCTCCCGCACCAGGCCCCCCTCGCACCAGTCGCGGTAGACGAAGAGGTCCGGCCGGGCGAGCAGCACTCGACCGTTGTGCGCCCAGTTGCGCATCAGCTCGTCGCCGGCCCGCTCGGCCCGCTCGACCAACTTCCGGAAACGGCGCTTCGGGTGGGCTCGGAAGTTCGTCTGGATGCCGTCGGCGGCGTAGATGTAGAGGCAGTGCAGGGCGAATCGGCGGGCCGGACAGGCAGGATCCATGGCCAGCTCGAAGAGCGTCCCCACCAGGTGGTCACCCGAGACCAGCAGGTCCCAGTCCGGGGGCATGGAGGTCAGCGGCACGGAGTCCGGCCGGTACGCCCACGCCCGAAGCTCGGCCGGCGACGGGTCGACCGGGTTGGCGAAGCCGTGGAAGGTCTTTTCCTGCACGCTCACCGGCCAACCTTCCGCTTCCGCTCGCGGGCATCGGCCACCCGCAGAACCTGGCTGCTGGGGCGACACGGTAACGCGGTCCACCTCGCCTGCGGAAGACCTCCCCGGAACCCAATTTCAGCGACCGTTGGCCGGGCCGGGTCCACCTAACGGTCGACCCGGCCCGGGCGGAATCAATCCGCCACCGGCACCGGTGCGGGTGGCCGGGCACCGGCACGCCGACGCAGCCAACGCTTGAACCAGGGCATGTCCGGCAGCCGGGCCAGCAGCGGCCCGGTCACCACGGTGATCAGCACGTACGCCGTGGCGAGCCCCGCCAGCCGGGGTTCCACCGGTTGCGCGGCGGCGACGGCGAGCCCGGCGATGACGATGGAGAACTCGCCGCGCGGGGTGAGCGCGAAACCGGCCCGCCACCGACCGGGCTCGGCAATCCCGGCCCGCCTGGCGGCCAGGTAACCGGTGAGCAGCTTCGTGCCCATGGTCACCACGGCCAACGCCAGCGCCGGCAACAGCACCGGGGGCATGTCCCTCGGGTCGGTGACCAGCCCGAAGAACACGAAGAAGACCGCGGCGAAGAGGTCCCGAAGCGGCGACAGCAGTTCGGTGGCGTGGTGTGCCACCGGCCCGGAGAGGGCGATGCCGACGAGGAACGCCCCGACCGCCGCGGAGACCTGGAGCTTGGCCGCGACGCCGGCGACCAGCAGGGTCAGGCCGAGCACCCCGAGCAGCAGCGCCTCGGGGTCCTTCGCGGAGAGTGCCGCGGAGATCAGGTGGCCGTACCGGATGGCGACGAACAGCACGGCGACCACGGTGAGCACCGCGACGGCGAGCGCCATGCCGCCCTTGATCAGGCCGATCCCGGCGAGCAGTGCGGTGAGCAGCGGCAGGTAGAGGGCCATCGCCAGGTCCTCGATCACCAGGACGGAGAGGATCACCGGGGTCTCCCGGTTACCGACCCGGCCGAGGTCGCCGAGGACCTTGGCGATCACCCCGGACGAGGAGACCCAGGTGACGCCGGCGAGCACCACGGCGGCCAGCCAGCCCCAGCCGAGTATCAGCGCGAAGGCGAAGCCGGGTAGCGCGTTGAGCACCGCGTCGATCAGGCCGGCCGGGGCCGCCGAACGGAGGTTGCCCACCAGTTCGCTGGCGCTGTATTCCAGGCCGAGCATGACCAGCAGCAGGATCACGCCGATCTCCGCGCCGATGGCGAAGAACTCCTCGCTGGCGTTGAGCGGCAGTATGCCGCCGGTACCGAAGGCGATGCCGGCGAGCAGGTAGAGGGGGATGGGCGAGACGCCGAAGCGCCGGCTGAGCCGGCCGAGCAGGCCGAGCAGGAGCAACAGCGCGCCGACCTCGACGAGCAGAGTTGTGGTTTCGTGCATCCGCCTCAGCCGTCCGGATCCGCTTCGGCGAGGATCGCGGTCACCCCGTCGAGACCCTGCCGGGTGCCGACCACGACCACCACGTCACCGGCGGCGAAGCGGAAGGTGGGGTCCGGAGAGACGATCACTTCGCCGTGGCGTAGCACGGCGACGATCGATGCGCCGGTGCGGGTGCGTGCCTTGGTGTCGCCCAGTTGCCGGTTGACGTACTTGGTGCCGGCGGGGATGGCGATCTGCTCGGTGAGCAGCCCGGCGGCCTGCTCGCGCAGCCCGGAGAGCTGGCTGAGCATCAGGGACGCGCCGAGGATGTCGGCCAGCGCCTCCGCCTCGTCGTCGGTCAGGGGTATGTCCGACTGGCAGGAGTCCGGATCGTCCGGATCGTAGAGAACCAGGTCGCGCCGGCCATTGCGGTGGGAGACAACGCCGAGCCGGCGGCCGGATTCCGTCACCAGATCGTGACGTACACCGATCCCCGGTAGGGCAGTCTGTTCAACACGTACTCGCACGCGGGCGAGGCTACCTTGCGTTGGAGGTGTGGTGAACCGGCGATCGGGCCGCATGGTGGCACTGTTCCTGGCGTTGCCGGTGCTGGTGGCCTGTTCGATCGGGGACGTCCGGCGTCCGCCACCAAACCGGGCGTCCGCGTCGCCCGAGCCGGTCGCCACCACGCCAGCCCGGCCGCCGGTCGCCGACGTTCACGAGGAACGCGTCGTCCGGGTCGCCGTACCGAACCGGTACGACCCGCCGTACATCGAGTTCGTCGACGCCGAGCAGGCGTACGCCCTCTTCGCCACCTGCGACGGCCGGCCACCCGGCCGGGACTGCCCAGCGCTGCTCTTCGCCACCCGGGACGGCGGAAAATCCTGGCGGGCGTTGCCGCATCCCCGGCCGGTCGCCGATAACCAGCAGCTCTACGCCCCGCAGGGCCTGCTGGTGCTCAACAGCGAGCCGTTCGGCTGGTACGCCTCGACCGACGGCGGTGTCACCTTCACCCACCACCCGGGAGCCGCGCCACCGCCGGTGATGTTGGGTGCCGGTGGCCGGTTCCAAGTGACCGAGGACGCCGGCAAGGTGGCTCGTTGGGACGGTCGCCGGCTGCGCCCGTTGGCCATCCAGCCCGGGCTGCCGATGGTGAACACGGTGCGCGAGGCGGGGGACCTGCTCGTGGCGGCCGGCGCGGCCGACGGGCGGCCGTACGCCGCGGTCTCGACAGACCAGGGGCGGAGCTGGCAGCGGAGCCCGGTGCCGGCGCCCGACGGCGAGGTGGGCGTGCTGCGGGTGATGTCCACACTCGGCGGCGAGGTCTGGCTGATCGGGGAGCCGCCGGACCGGACGGCCTTCCCGGCGATCTGGATCTATCGGGGTAACTGGGAGCTGGTGCCGGCCGTCGGCCACCCGGACCGGGTGTATTCGGTGGCGCCGGTTGGCGCCGGGCAGGTGGCGGTGACCGGACCGGACGGCGTGGGTGTGGTGGTCAGCCGCCAGTACGAGCGGGTCAGCTGGCCGGTCGGCCCCGAGCACCACTTTGACCTGCTCGACGACGGCACGCTCGTGGCCAAGGCCCCGGACGAGGTCATCCTCGCCGTCGGCCCGGTCGGCGCCCGCCAGTGGATCAGGGTGGCCCTGGTCGGCGACTGACGGCCGGCCCTGCCGTGGTCCGGCGTAGTGTCGTCTGCCACGCTCCGGCGACCGGCTTCCCGCCGACGGATGCGAGTGATCCAGTTCACACCGTTGTAGTTGAGCGGAATAGACTCAACTCTGGTTGTGTCGTTCCCAGTGGACACGCCGATCCGGGGGAGCCCATGAACACGGAACGTCTCACCACCAAGAGCCGCGAGACCATCACCGGTGCCGTCGCGCTGGCGAACCAGCGCGGTCACGCCACCGTGGAACCCTGGCACCTGCTGCTGTCGCTGCTGGACACCGAGGGCTCGACCGCCGCCGGCCTGCTGCGCGCCGTCGGGGCCGACCCGGCCGAGCTGCGCCGGGTCGCCCAGCGCTCGGTCGACGCCCTGCCCGCCGCGCGCGGCTCCAGCCTTGCCGAGCCCACCCTGGCTCGGGAGTTCGTCAACGCCATCGGCGCCGCCGAGCAGATCGCCCGGCCGCTCGGCGACGAGTACACCTCCACCGAGCACCTGCTGGCCGGTCTGGCCCGGGTGGGCGGCGCGGTCTCCGGCACGCTGAAGTCCGCCGGGGCAACCGAGGAGAATCTCGTCGCCGCCTTCCCGACCGTACGCGGCGGGGACCGGCGGGTCACCACCGCCGACCCGGAGCAGACCTACCAGGCCCTCGCCAAGTACGGCGTGGACCTGACCGCCAGCGCCCGCGAGGGGAAGATCGACCCGGTCATCGGCCGGGACTCCGAGATCCGTCGGGTGATCCAGGTGCTGTCCCGGCGTACCAAGAACAACCCGGTGCTGATCGGTGAGCCCGGCGTCGGCAAGACCGCGATCGTCGAGGGCCTCGCCCAGCGGATCGTCGCCGGCGACGTGCCCGAGTCGCTGCGGAACAAGAAGCTGGTCTCGCTCGACCTCGGCGCGATGGTGGCCGGCGCGCAGTATCGCGGCCAGTTCGAGGAGCGACTGAAGTCCGTGCTGGAGGAGATCAAGAACTCCGACGGCCAGGTCATCACCTTCCTCGACGAGCTGCACACCGTGGTCGGCGCCGGCAAGGGCGAGGGCTCGATGGACGCCGGCAACATGCTCAAGCCGATGCTGGCCCGCGGTGAGCTGCGGATGGTCGGCGCGACCACGCTCGACGAATACCGCGAGCACATCGAGAAGGACCCGGCGCTGGAGCGCCGCTTCCAGCCGGTGCTGGTCGGCGAGCCGACCATCGAGGACACCATCGGCATCCTGCGCGGCCTCAAGGAGCGCTACGAGGTGCACCACGGCGTACGGATCACCGACGCCGCGCTGGTCGCCGCCGCTGCCCTGTCCGACCGCTACATCACCGACCGGTTCCTGCCGGACAAGGCGATCGACCTCGTCGACGAGTCCGCGTCCCGGCTCCGGATGGAGATCGACTCCCGCCCAGTCGAGGTGGACGAGATCGAGCGGGCGGTGCGCCGGCTGGAGATCGAGGAGATGGCGCTGGCCAAGGAGCCGGACGCCGCCTCCGCCGAGCGGCTGGAGCGGCTGCGCAAGGAGCTGGCCGACAAGCGTGAGCAGCTCACCGCGCTCTCCGAGCGCTGGCAGCTGGAGAAGAGCCACATCACCAAGCTCTCCACGGCCAAGGAGGAGCTGGAGCGGCTCGGCGGCGAGGCCGAGCGGGCCGAGCGCGACGGCGAGCTGGAACGCGCCGCCGAGCTGCGGTACGGCCGGATCCCCGCCCTCAAGGCCGAGCTGACGCGGGCCGAGGAGGAGCTGGCCCGGCTCCAGGCCGACGGCGCGATGCTCAAGGAGGAGGTCGGCGCGGACGACATCGCCGCCGTGGTCGCCTCCTGGACCGGCATTCCCGCCGGCCGGCTGCTGGAGGGCGAGACGGCCAAGTTGCTCCGCATGGAGGAGTCGCTGGGCGCCCGCGTGGTCGGCCAGGCCGAGGCGGTCGCCGCGGTCTCCGACGCGGTCCGCCGTGCCCGGGCCGGCGTCGCCGACCCGGACCGCCCGACCGGAAGCTTCCTCTTCCTAGGCCCGACCGGCGTCGGCAAGACCGAGCTGGCCAAGGCGCTCGCCGGGTTCCTCTTCGACGACGAGCGGGCCATGGTTCGCATCGACATGAGCGAGTACGGCGAGAAGCATTCGGTCGCCCGCCTGGTCGGTGCCCCGCCCGGGTACGTCGGCTACGAGGAGGGCGGCCAGCTCACCGAGGCGGTGCGCCGCCGGCCGTACTCGGTGGTGCTGCTGGACGAGGTGGAGAAGGCCCACCCGGATGTCTTCGACGTGCTGCTCCAGGTGCTCGACGACGGCCGGCTCACCGACGGCCAGGGTCGTACGGTGGACTTCCGTAACGCGATCCTGATCCTCACCTCGAACCTGGGCTCGTCGGTGATCAGCGACCTGACGCTGGCCGAGGAGCAGCGCCGGGAGGCCGTCCTCGCGGTGGTCCGGTCGCACTTCAAGCCGGAGTTCCTCAACCGCCTCGACGACATCGTGGTGTTCGCCGCCCTCCAGGGCGCGGACCTGCGGGCCATCGTCGACATCCAGCTCGACCGGATGCGAGCCCGTCTCGCCGATCGTCGGTTGGCACTGGCCATCAGCGACTCCGCCCGGGTGTGGCTCGCCGAGCACGGGTACGATCCGATCTACGGTGCCCGCCCGCTGCGCCGGCTGGTGCAGTCGGCGATCGGCGACCAGCTCGCCAAGGCGCTGCTGGCCGGCCGGATCCGCGACGGCGACACCGTCCGGGTCGACCTCTCCGACACCAAGGACGCCCTCATCGTCACCGCCGCCTGACCCACCCTCCCCGCCTCCTCCCTGTGGAGCCGGCGATCAGGAAGTTCGCGTCACGGAGCCTCCCCTCCGCCCGACGCGAACTTCTTGATCGACAGGGTTGGGGTGGGCGTGGAGGGGGGAGGATGGGGGCATGGTGGGGATCGGGGAGAGTGCGGGACGGGAACTCGACGCGGCCGTACGGGAGATGGCGGAGGCGGACACGCTCTCGTTCGGCGGAGTGGGCATCGCGGGGACGCTGCTGCCGGCGACCGAGGCGTACTGGCAGGTCGAGCGGCGGCTGGAGGAGCACCCGAAGGAGGTCCGGCAGAAGGTCGACTGGCTGCTCGCAAACGGGTCGCCGGCCGGGAAGGCGTACGCCGCCGCGCTGCTGGACACGGTCGACCGGGCCGCCGGCCGGGCCGCCTGGGCACGCCTGCGCGACGACGACGGCGAGTTGACCACGTTCACCGGCTGCCTGATGGACCAGACCACGCTCGGCGAGTACGCCGCGGAGCGCCTCACCGCCGATTGATCCACTCGGCGCGGGACCGGGCCTGATCGGCCCTGCCGCACGGTGGCGGGCAGCCCGTACCTTGCCAGGCATGATCACCCCCGGCACCGCTCCCGCCCGGCCCGTCCGGCCCGCTGTCGTCACGGTCGCCTTCTGGCTGCAGATCGCGGCCGTTGCCGTCCTGCTCGTTCTGGCCGCTCTCGTGGTCGTCGGCGCGGTGTACTACGACGGCCAGATCGACGAGGCACTGCGGCAGGTCCCGGACGCGGACCCGATGGAGGTGTCGGACGAGCGGTCGGGCAATGTCTTCATGGCGTTGACCATGGGTGTCCCCGCGTTGCTGCTGGCGGCCTGGCTCGCCGCCACCGCGATGCCCCTGCGCCGGGGCAGCAACACCGCCCGCATCCTGGTCTTCGTGGCCGCCGGGGCGCAGCTGCTGCTCTGTGTCGGGCAGAGCTGCGGCGGCCTGCTGGTGATCCCGTTCCTGCTGGCTGTCGCAATGGGCGATCCCGGCTACGACCCCGCTCTGGACACCGGACCCGAGGGTGCCGACTGGGAGCAGTCGAAGTTCCTCGACGTCCTCTACGGCCAGGGCGACCCGGGGACGGTCCTCGCGTTCGGCGGCATCGGGGTGGCGCTGGTGCTGGTTCTCACCGCGGCGATCGTCGTGCTGCTGCTCGTGCCGGAATCCCGCCGCTGGTTCCGCCCCTCGCCCGCCGCCTGGCCAGCGCCCCTGGGTTACGCCTACTGGCCGGGCTATCCCGCGGCCGCCTACCCGCCGGCCCACCCCGCGACAACGTATCCGCCGGGCTACCCCCCAGCCGCCTACCCGCCGGCCCACGCCGCGGCAACGTACCCGCCGGGCTATCCGCCAGCCACCTACCCACCGGCCGTCATGCCGCTTCCGCTGTGCCCCGACCCCGCCCTGCACCTGGCCCACCCGCCCACCGGCCCGTCGGCAACCGCGCCGGACGCCGGCTCGGTGGAAGCCGCCGCCCAGGACGCCGGCCCGTGGGCACCCCCCGCGTCGGCCGCCAGCCCGTCCGGCAACCCGGCCGGGGACGATGCCGCCCCGGGCGCCACGGGGCAGTCCACCGACCCGGGCGCCGGTATCTCCGGTAGCTGATCGCTGACTCAGCGAACGAGTTGTTCGGCGAGGTGGCCGGGCTTGTTAACGTCTCCGCCGACGCACGTGGGGAGGCGGTCGTGAACGTTTCATTGGCGTACCTGGTGACGGGCCTGGGGTGCCTGGTCGGGGTGGCCGGTGTGGTGGTCGCCGTGGTGGCGCTGCGCAAGGTCCGGTCCGGGCCGCGCCGGCAGGCGCCCGGGGCTCCGTTCCGCGACCGGGACGCCGACGGGCTCCGCGGCAACCCGCGCCGGCTCCGGCCCGGTGACATCGTGGAGATCCGGCAGGTGTCGTACACCGTCCGGGGCTCGGTGCACCTGGTCGAGGGCGGCTGGAGCTGGGCGGAGCACCTGCTCGACGACACGGGCGGGGTGAAGCGCTGGCTCTCCGTCCAGGAGGATCCGGACCTGGAGCTGGTGCTCTGGGCCAGCCAACCGTCCGCCACGGTCACGCCCGGCGCCCCCACTCTGGACGTCGCCGGCCGCCAGTACACCTGGGACGAGTCCGGCCAGGCGCGCTACACCGCCACCGAGGGCACCGGCCTCGACCCGCGCGGCACCATGCGCTACCACGACTACCAGGCGCCCGGCGGGGCCCGCCTCTCCTTCGAGGCGTACGGGGAGTCCGGCTGGGAGGTGGCCCTCGGCGAGAAGCTGCACCGCGCCGAGGTGATGATCTATCCGCAGGCCGGCCCGGAGCAGACAACCTGATGGTGCTGGTCATCCTGGACGCCGCGTACGTTGACCCCAGCGCGTCCGGCCCTCGTGCTGTGCTCACCTGGCCCGGTATCGCTACGGTGGTCGTGTGATCTAGGGAAGGAGAATCATGGTCGATGCCTCGGGGACGCCGACCCGCGCCCGCCCGGGCGTGGTCACGACGTCCAGTTGGCTGCTTATTTTCGTCGCCGCCATCCAGGTGGTGAACCTCATCCTGACGCTGTCCACCATCGGCACGGTCCGCGACGTCCTGAAGGACGCGTACAGCGGCACCGCTGCCGAGCAGGCGGGCGAGGTGGCGTACGCGGTCGGCATCGGCGGTGCCGTGCTGACGCTGCTGCTCGCGGCCGGGCTCGTCGTCCTCGCCCTGCTGAACAACCGGGGGAAGAACGGCGCCCGGATCACCACCTGGGTGCTGGGCGGCATCCTGCTCTGCTGCACCGGCGGCGGCCTGGTGAACACTGCCGCCGGTAGCCTGACGAGCAGCGGCTCGACCAGCGGCAACATGCCGAGCAACGAGGAGATCCAGCGCCGGTTGGAGGACGCGCTGCCGTCCTGGTACAGCCCGACCGCCACCCTGCTCGGCGTGCTCGCCCTGCTGGCCCTGCTGGTTGCCCTGATCCTGCTGGCGTTGCCGAAGTCGAACGAGTTCTTCCGCAAGCAGCAGCCGACCTGGGAGCCCCCGGTGCCGGGCGGCACCTACCCGCCCTACCCGCCGACCCCCGGCTACCCGCCGGTCCCGGGTCAGCATCCGGGCCCGGCTCAGCCCGGTCCGTCGCCGGATCCGGCCGAGCGACGCGGTCCCGAGGCACCCTCGGGAAGTTGACGCGCCGATAGCAGCGACGCCGACGATCCCTCCGAGTAGGTTGCAAGCCGATGCCTACCGGAGGGATCTGTCGTGTCGTATCCCGTTCAGGCCCCGCCCCGCCGTCCGGGGGCGGTCGTCTCGGCGGCGGCGGCGCTGCTGCTGATGGCCGTCGGCGCCGTGGCGTACGCGGTCGCCAACCTGCTCGTCACGGGTGGGACGGTGGATCGGTTCCGCGCGGCGGCGGCCGGGACCGGGGCCAGCGGCGGTGAGATCGACGCGGTGGTGTCACTGCTGCGCATCTCCACGGTGCTGTCGGCCGTGGTCGGCGTGGTCGTGGCGCTGGTGCTCGGCGGGCTCGCCCTCGGCCTGCTCTCCGGTCGCCCCGGTGCCCGGGTGGCCACCTGGGTCGTCTCCGGGCTGGGTCTGTTCTGTGGCTGCTGCGGCCTGGCGGTGCTGGTCGGCCAGCGATCCGCGCCGTTGCGCCTCGGCGCCGACGAGCAGGTCACCGCCGACCTGCTCGCCGGCGTGAGCGACGCGTACCCGGCCTGGTGGATCCCGGTGAACGCGGCCGTCGCGGTGGCGCAGGTCCTCGGGTACCTGCTGGTCGCCGCGTTGCTGACCCTGCCTGCGGCCGGCGGCTTCTTCCGCCGCCCCGCGCCCACCGCTCCGACCCCCGGCCCGATGCCCCCGGCCGGACCCCGGCCGCCGGCCGGACCGGCCGCCACCGGCCCGGTCCACGGCCCGCAACCCGCATCGGCCCAGCCGGCCTACGGGCCTCCGTCGTACTCGGCCCCGCCGGCCTATGGATCCCCGTCGCCGTGGGCGCCACCGACCACTCCGGCGCCCACGTCGGCCCCACCCGGACCGATCACCACCCCCGAGGACCACCCGTGACCGACGAACCCCACCCCTTCGTGCACCGCGCGTTGATCACCGGCGCCAGCCTGGGCATCGGTGAGGCGTTCGCCCGCCGGCTCGCCGCCGACGGGTGGGACCTGGTCCTGGTGGCCCGGGACCCCGGCCGGCTCGATGCCACCGCCGCCGAGCTGACCCGCCGGTACGACCGTCGGGTCGAGACCATCCCGGCCGATCTGTCCACCGACGACGGCTGCGCGGCGGTCGAACGCCGGCTCGCTGCCGAGCCACCGGTCGAGCTGCTGGTGAACAACGCCGGGACCAGTCTCAACACCGCGTTCGTCCGGTCGGCCGTCGAGGACGAGGCCCGGCTGCTCCGGCTGAACGTGCTCGCGGTGCTGCGGCTGACCCACGCGGCCCTCGGACCGATGATCGAGCGGGGCGGCGGGGCAGTGATAAATGTCTCTTCCGTCGCGGGTTTCGGCGTGCCCATGCCGGGGTCGACCTACTCCGCCAGCAAGGCGTGGGTCACGAATTTCACTGAGTCGATCGGTCAGTCGGTGGCGCCGCTCGGGGTACGGGTGATGGCCCTCTGCCCCGGCTACACGCGCACCGGGTACCACGAGCGGGCCGGCATCGACATGTCGCGTACGCCGGCCTGGATGTGGCTGCGGGCCGACGACGTGGTCGACGAAGGGCTGCGTGACCTGCGGAAAGGCAAGCTGGTCAGCGTGCCGAGCTGGAAGTACAAGCTGGTCGTGGCGGGCCTGCGGCACGCTCCCCGACGGCTGCTGCGCGCCGCCTCCCGGGACACCCGAGGTCGGGTCGGGCGCAGCGGCGAGTGACCTCCGGTCGATCGGGCCGGCGTCCCGGCGATGGGACCGGCGCCCGCCAACCTGGGTGGACGGTCGCACAGCGTAGCCGGGCATCGCCACTCGTCGGTCGCCCGCAGGGTGACCCCGACGGACCCCACACACACCTCACAGACTCGCGCAGTACCCTCTATCGCCATGGGGGACCACGACGACCTGCGTAAATTCATCACCGAACTGGCTGTGGTCCACGGCCGCGTGGTGCTCTCGTCGGGCCGTGAGGCGGACTGGTACGTCGATCTGCGTCGCGTCACGCTCCATCACCGGGCGGCGCCGTTGGTCGGTCGGGTGATGCGTGACCTCACCGCCGACTGGGATTACGACGCTGTCGGCGGGCTGACCCTCGGCGCGGATCCGGTCGCCGTGGCGATGCTGCACGCGGGGGCCGACGGCGACCGACCGCTGGACGCGTTCGTGGTCCGCAAGGCGGGCAAGGCGCACGGTCTCCAGCGACGCATCGAGGGGCCGGATGTCGCCGGCCGCCGGGTCCTGGCGGTCGAGGACACCTCGACAACGGGTGGCAGCGTGTTGGCCGCGGTCGAGGCGTTGCGTGAGGCCGGGGCCGAGGTGGTGGGTGTGGCGGTTATTGTTGATCGAGGCGCTGGCGACGCGGTACGAGCCGCCGGATTGCCCTATCGGGCGGCCTATACGTTGGCTGACCTCGGCCTTGTGGCGTAAAAGTTTGCCGATTCGGATTTGCTCATATGCAGGCGGATCGATGCTGCTGGTGGAAGGATGGAATACGTGGGAACTGCGTTGGCTGAAATGACCATGCCTCAGATCTCGCCGCTTGCCGGCGAGCCGATCGAACGTGCCGATGCCGAGCGTCTCGCGGGGGTGCTGAAGGCCCTCGCCGACCCTGCCCGGCTGCGGCTGCTCAGCCTGATCCAGTCGGCGCCCGAGGGCGAGGCGTGCGTGTGTGACCTCACCGCGCCGCTCGGCCTCTCGCAGCCGACGGTCAGCCACCACCTGCGCATCCTCACCGAGGCCGGCTTGCTGGAGCGGGAGAAGCGCGGTGTCTGGGCGTACTACCGGCTGGTGCCGACCGCGATCGCCACGATCGCGGATCTGCTCACGCCGCCGCGGAAGCGGGCCACCAAGAAGGCCCGCTGACACCGGACGTGCCCGAGATCCGGGTTGGCTGTCCGGCGTCGTGGAGCGGCGTCAGACCGGCCTTCATTCGGCGCGGAGTGCCGCCAGGCGGCACGAAGGCCGAATTATGGCCGCCAGCTGAGCCCGGATGGCCATAGGCCGCCTCGATCGAGCGCGGCGCCGGTGGCGTGCCAGGGGTGGCGCCACCGTCGGACGGTGACGGCTGCCGTCATCCGTACCACCCGCAGGTCGACACGTCGAACGCCGATGGCCGGCCCCCTCACCGGGGGCCGGCCATCGGCGTACCTGGGTCAGCGGTCCTGCGGGCCGTGGCGTCGGTGGTCGTCGTCCTTGACGGTGTCCCGGAGGGCGTTCGCCGCGCCCGCCGCGCTGGAGGCGGCTACCACCGCTGCCGCCTCGCCGCGCTTGCGCGCCCGCCGGTCGCGGAGGAACTCGAAGAAGATCGGCAGCACCGAGATCACGATGATCAGCGCGACCACCGGCAGGATGTACCGGTCGATCTTGTCGCCGATCGCGCTGTAGATCTGGTCGGCCAGCAGGTAGCCGATGAGCAGGATGCCGTCCACCCAGAGGATCGCGCCGACCACGTTCCAGAGGAAGAACTGCCGGGCCGGCATGCCGAGCACCCCGGCCACCGGGTTGAGGAAGGTCCGGACGATCGGGATGAAGCGGGCCAGCACCACGGCCTTCGCCGGGCCGAACTTCTGGAAGTAGTACTCGGCCTTCTCCACGTACTCCCGCTTGAAGAGACGGGAGTTGGGGCGCTCGAACATCCGCCGGCCGTACCGGGCACCGAGCCAGTGCCCGAGCTGGGCGCCGATGATCGCGCACAGCGGACCGCCGACCAGCAGCGCGACCAGGTTCAGGCGGGTGCCGACGCCGAAGATCGCGTCCGCCACCGGGGAGGCGGCCACCCCGGCCAGGAAGAGCAGTGAGTCGCCGGGGAAGAAGAAGCCGACCAGCAGACCGGTCTCGGCGAACAGGATCACCCACACGCCGATCAGCCCGAAGGTGTGGATCAGGTCCTTCGGGTCGAGCGGGTTCAGGGCCACGCTTTCGGAGAGCATCCGGGTCTTCTCTGCTGTGTCCACGGCCACAAAGGGTACCCGGGCCCGATCCGGCAGCGCGCCGGACCGGGCGTACCGGACCTACAGGCGGGGGTCGACCGGCTCCGACTCGCAGGCGAGGATCGCGAAGACCAGTTCGTGCCGCCGCCAGAGCGGGGCGTCCTCGGCCAGCGCGTCCAGGGCGGCCAGGCCGAGGCCGTGCTCGCGCAGGGCCAGCCCCCGCTTGCGCCCCAGCGAGCGCTTGCGCAGCGCGTCGAGCTGCTCCGGCTCGGTGTACCCGGGGCCGTAGATGATCCGCAGGTACTCCCGGCCCCGGCACTTGATCCCCGGTTGGAGCAGCGACCCCTTCGGCGACCGGGCGGCGAGCCCGGCGTACGGCTTGACCACCATGCCCTCGCCGCCGGCCGCGGTCAGCGCCAGCCACCAGTCGGTCGCCGCCGCCACCGCCGCCTCGTCGGTCAGATCCACCACCAGCCGGTCGGTCGGGGTGAAGAACTCCGGGTCCGCCGCGCCCAGCCGGTCGGCGAGGGCCAGGTGCCAGCCGTGGTCCCGGTCGGCATGGCTCGCCCCGGAGCCGGCCAGCACGGCGAACGGCGCCAGCGTCACGCCGCGCAGCCCGTCGGTCGGACCGACGTACGCCCGGTACGCCGCCGAGTACGCCCGCACCTCGGACTCGCGGTCGGCCAACCGGCCGCGCAGCTCGGCGACCGGCAGTCCCCGGCCGGCGGCCGCGTCGAGCGCGGCCAGCGCCGCCGGCAGCGCGGCCCGGCCGGCGGCGCCGACGCCGGCGTACTGCTCGCGGATCAGCCCGCCCGCCTTCGCCGACCAGGGCAGCAGCTCGCAGTCGAGCAGCAGCCAGTCGGTGTCCAGCTCGGACCAGAGGCCGGCCGTGGTGACCGCGGCGTGGACCCGGGCCAGGAGCTCGCCGTCGAGCGGCGGCCCGAAGAACGGCCGCCCGGTACGGGTGTGCACCACCCCGCCGTCGAACCGCCCCGGCTCCCGCTCCACCAGCACCGCCGCCCGGGAGCCCATGTGCTTCTCCTCGCAGACCACCCGCTCGACACCCGCCGCGCGGTAGTCGGCGAACGCCTCCGCCGGGTGCTCCAGGAACCCGTCGACCGTGGACGTGGAGCAGGGCGCCATGGTCGGCGGCAGCCAGACCAGCCGGCCGGGGTCGACCGCGTACCGGCTCATCACCTCCAGCGCGGCCGCCGCGTTCTCCGCCGGCACGGTCAGCGTCCCGTAGGCGTGTGCGACGTGCCGCCGCCCGGTGACGTCGGCCAGGTCCAGCACCGTGTCCGGACGGGTCGCACTGGGCGCGACCAGCGGACGGGCCGGGGCGTACCACTCCTTCACCGCCGGGACCGAGACCAGTTCCTTCTCCGGGTAGCGCAGCGCGGTGAGCTTCCCGCCGAAGACGCAGCCGGTGTCGACGCAGATGGTGTTGTTGACCCATTCCGGCTCGGGGGTGGGGGTGTGGCCGTACACGACCATGGCCGAGCCGCGGTAGTCCCGCGCCCACGGGTAGCGGACCGGCAGGCCGTACTCGTCGGTCTCGCCGGTGGTCTCCCCGTAGAGCGCGAACGACCGCACCCGGCCGGACGCCCGGCCGTGGTACGCCTCCTTCAGCCCGGCGTGCGCGACCACCAGCCGGCCGCCGTCCAGCACGTAGTGGCTGACCAGACCGTCGATGAAGGCTGCCGCGTCCGCGACGAAACTCTCCGGCTCCGACGCCAGCTGGGCCATCGTCTCGGCCAGGCCGTGGGTGAGCCGCACGTCCCGACCGCGCAGCTTGCGCAGCAGCTTCTGCTCGTGGTTGCCCGGCACGCAGATCGCGTGGCCGGCCGCCACCATGCCCATCACCAGGCGGAGCACCCCGGGCGAGTCCGGGCCGCGGTCCACCAGGTCACCCACGAAGACCGCGGTACGACCGGCCGGGTGCGCCGCGTCCACCGCGCGGCCCGCGTCGTCGCGGTGCAGTGACCAGCCCAGCCGGAGCAGCAGCGCCTCCAGCTCCTCGCGGCAGCCGTGCACGTCACCGACCACGTCGAACGGCCCGGTCAGCTCGCGCCGGTCGTTGAACAGCTTCTCGGAGCGGATCTCGGCGGCGTCGATCTCCTCGACGCCGCGCAGCACGTGCACCTTGCGGAAGCCCTCCCGCGCCAGTCGCCCGTACGACTGGCGCAGGTCCCGTTGCATCCGGGCGAGCACCTGCCGGCCGTGCGTCCGGTCGGCCCGGCCCTGCGTACGCTCCCAGGCCAGCGCCTCCGGTACGTCCAGCACGATGGCCACCGGCAGCACGTCGTGCTCCCGGGCCACCTTGACCAGCGCGGCCCGGGCGTGCGGCTGGAGGTTGGTCGCATCGACCACGGTGAGCCGGCCCCGGCGGAGCCGGAGCCCGGCGACGTGGTGCAGCGCGTCGAACGCGTCGGCCGAGGCGGACTGGTCGTTCTCGTCGTCGGCCACCATGCCCCGGAAGGTGTCCGAGGAGAGCACCTGGCTGGGCTGGAAGTGCCGCCGGGCGAAGGTGGACTTGCCGGAGCCCGAGACGCCGACCAGCGCCACCAGGGCGAGCTCGGGAATGTCCAGGATGGTCATCGCTCCTCCTCCCGGGTCAGCACGGCGATCTGCGTGGGGCTGCCCACCTCGGGGTCGTCGTCGCCGACCCCGCCGATCGTGGCGGTGTAGCCGTGGGCCGCCGCCACCCGCTCGACCCACGCGGCGAACTCGGCACGGGTCCACTCGAAACGGTGGTCGGCGTGCCGGAACCGGCCCGCGCCCAACCCTTCGTAGCGCACGTTGTAGTCGACGTTGGGGGTGGTCACCACGACCGTGCCGGGCCGGGCGTGCCCGAACACCGCGTCCTCCAGCGCCGGCAGCCGCGGCGGGTCGAGGTGCTCGACCACCTCCATCAGCACCGCCGCGTCGTACCCGCGTAGCCGGTCGTCCCGGTAGGTGAGCGCCGACTGCCACAGCTTGATCCGGTCCCGCTGCCGCTCCGGCAGCCGGTCCAGCCGCAGCCGCCCGGCGGCCAGGGTGAGCGCGTGGCTGGACACGTCGGTGCCGACGATCTCGGTGAACCGCCGGTCGGCGACCAGCGCGCCGAGCAGTGCCCCGCCCCCACAGCCCAGGTCCAGCACCCGGCTGGCACCGCTGGCCCGCAGCGCGGCCAGCACCGCCTCGCGCCGTCGTACGGCCAGCGAGGCGCGCGGGGTCTCGACCCGCTCCTCGCCGTCGACGCTGTCGTCGGCGGGCGGCTCGTCGGCGAGGCGCAGCTCCGCCAGGCGGGCCAGCGCCGCACCGGCCAGCGCCCGGCGGTGCGCCAGGTAGCGGCGGGTGATCAGGGCACGTTCCGGGTGGTCGGCCAGCCAGCCGGCACCGGCCCGGAGGAGCTTGTCCACCTCGTCCGGCGCCACCCAGTAGTGCTTGGCGTCGTCCAGGACGGGCAGCAGCACGTACAGGTGGTTGAGCGCGTCGGCGACCCGCAGCGTGCCGGTGAGCGTCAGGTCGACGTAGCGGCTGTCACCCCACTCCGGGTACGCCTCGTCGAGCGGGATCGGGGTGGCCGTCACCGTCCAGCCCAGCGGGGCGAAGACCCGTACGGCCAGCTCGGCGCCGCCCCGGCAGCGCAGCACCGGCACCCGCACCTCCAGCGGGATCGGGGTGACGGCCAGCTCCGGCCGGTCGCGGGACTCGCCACGCAGCGCCGAGCGGAACACCTTGGCCAGCGCGGAGGAGAGCAGGCTGGACGCGGCGTACGGGCGGTCGTTGACGTACTGGCCGAGGGTGAAGGTGTCCGGAGTCGTCGTCTGCGCCCGGCCGCGACCCCGGCCGCCGGCCAGCCGCAGCGGGTCGACCTCGACCAGCAGGGCTGCCGTGCACCGCTGCTCGTCCGCCTCTGGGTAGAGCACATGCGCGGTGCCCGCCGGCAGCTCGAAGCTCTGCACGCGGTCCGGGTGCTTGACGAGGAGGTGGCCGAGGTCGGTCGCGGGGCGGTGGGTCGTGGTCAGGGTCAGCAGCACCCGTCGATGGTGTCAGCTACGTCGATCATGCGCCGTCCGTTTTCCACCTGCTGCCCTGCCGGAACGGCGACGCCCCGCCGACCGGTGCCGGTCGACGGGGCGTCGGGTGGTGCGGTGTGGCGCGGTGCGGATCAGGCGACGAAGCGGGTCTTGCGGCGGCGGGCGACGGCGAAGCCGCCCACGCCGGCCGCGAGCAGCAGCGCGCCGATGCCGGCGATCAGGCCGGTGGCGGAACCGGTGATTGGCAGCGTGCCGCCGCCGCCCTGGCCACCGTCGCTCGGGTTGATGACGATCGCCGCGCTGTCGTTCTTGCTGTTCGGGTCGCCGGGCAGCCGGACCATGACGGCGCCGGAGGCGTTCGGGACGACCTTGTCGATACGGAGGCTGAACTCGTAGTCGTACTTCATGCCCTTGGGGGTCTCGCTGGCCATGCAGGCGTACTCCTTGGCGCCTGGCTCACCCCAAAGGCCGTCCCACGGATCCCACTCCTTGTCGGTGGTGTACGGCTGGCAGTCGCCGGACACGTCGACGGCGGTGGTGCCCTTCGGGATCGTCACCCGGAACAGCGGCCCGTCCTGGTATTCGAGCAGCGCCGGGCCGAGGTTCGTGAAGCTCGGGGTGACCCGGACGACGTCACCCTTCTTGCCGCTGGCCTGGGCACCCGCGGCGCTCAGGTCCGCCGGGTGGTTCCCCGTCACGGTGAACGTGACGTCGGTCCAGTTGTTGTCGAAGTCCGGGTCGGTCTGTGGCACGCGCAGGGATTTCGCCCCGGCCTTCTCGACGAGGCGCAGCTCCTTGCCCTTGCCCGGCTCGCCGGCCGGGATGCCCTCGCTGACCACCGCCCAGTCGTCCTTGGTCCACCAGGAGAGCACGGCGCCG
The DNA here is from genome assembly GCF_047921475.1 of Micromonospora sp. SL4-19. Lineage (NCBI taxonomy): Bacteria > Bacillati > Actinomycetota > Actinomycetes > Micromonosporales > Micromonosporaceae > Micromonospora > Micromonospora sp. SL4-19. The sequence goes on along the minus strand of NZ_JBLROB010000005.1, from coordinate 246,604 downwards.
AGCCGGGCACCGGAGCGGACGTCCTTGTCGAGCCGGACCGGCACGTCCACGGCGGCCTGGTATTCCTTGCCCGGCTCCAGCTCCTGGTCGAAGGTGCAGACGGTCAGGCCGAAAAACCCGAACGTGTCGCAGTTGGAGAAGTCACCGGCGTACTGGTTGAGGTAGTCGGTGGAGAACACCATCACGGCGCCGTGGCTGGTCACCTCGGAGCCGTTGCGGACGAGCGGCCGGACACCGACCTTGGCACCCGGGTCGCCGCTGGCCGTGAGCTCCTGCTCGGTCTGCAGGTCGACAGCCTCCGCCAGGGTTACCGTGGCGTTCGCGGAGGCCTTCTTCCCGCCGCTGGTCACGGCGAAGACGATGTCGCCCTGCTGGCCCGGCTTCGCATCGTCCTTGCCGGTCACCACGAAGCCCAGCGCCGGCTCCTGGTACCTGCCGAGGTCGCTCTCGCAGTGCACGGACGTTCCGGAGGTCTGGCACGCCCAGTCGCCGCCCTCACCCTCGAATTCCGGAACGGCGAAGTTCGCGATGCCGGAGAAGTCGATGTCCAACGTGGTCCGGCCGAAGCTCACCGGGTGCTCCGGGTCGGCGGACATGGCGAAGACGAAGCCGTAGGTGGAGTGGCCGGGGGCAACGATCAGGTTGCTGGTGATGACCTCGAAGGGGGCGCCGGCGGCGGCGGCGGGGGTGGCGGAGGCGGCGATGAACGCGCCTGCGACACCCAACCCGGCGAGCCAGCGCCGGGTGGAGTTCCTGAACATGCGGGGGTTCCTCCCGTGGGGGTTTCAGGTGGAAACCGCGAGCTTAAAGAAACGTGAAGGCGCTGGGCAGTCCGGGAGCGCCTGGTGGGCCGGATACTGGCCGATCGGATGATCAACGTCGCCGCAACGTTCGGTCGGGCCGGACCCGTCAACAGGACGGGACACCGGGAGGTGCAGTGACGTACGAGGAGTTCGCCGACGCGCGGCTGGGCGCCCTGCTGCGGTACGCGGTGATGCTGACCGGGGATCCGCACCAGGCGCAGGACCTGGTGCAGGAGACCATGGTCAGGGTCCAGCTGAACTGGCGGCGGGTGGCCCGGAGCGACGTGCCGGAGCGGTACGTCCGCCGGATGCTCACCAACCAGTACATCGACTGGCGGCGCGGCTCGTGGGCGCGCCGGGTGCTGCTGCGCGCCGAACCGGACGAGGCGATGCCGGCGTCGACCGACCATGCGCAGTCCGCGGTGGACCGGGACCAGGTCTGGTCCTGGCTGTCCCGACTGCCCCGCCGGCAGCGCGCGGCGCTGGTGCTCCGCTACTACGAGGACCTGCCCGACGCGGAGATAGCGGAGATCCTCGGCTGCGCCGTCGGCACGGTCCGCTCCTGCATCTCCCGGGCGCTGGCCACCCTGCGAGCCGAGTACGTGGAGGTCTGCTGATGATCGAGGACGACCTGCTGGCTGCTTTCGCGCGACTCGAGGCGCTGACCCCGCCCACCGGCCCGGTCCGCGCCGCCATCGAGCGGGCCACGGTCCGCCGCCGGCGTCGCCGCTTCCGGCTCCGGCTCGGCGGCACGGCGTTGGCGCTGGTCGCCGCCGCGCTGGCCGGCTTCACCGCGATCGCTCCGCAGCGCGGGGAGACCGCGAACCTGCTGACCGAACCGGCACCGCCGAAGCCCACTGCAGCGCTGAACGTGCTGCTGGTCGGCGTGGACGGGAACGACGGCCGCCCGTTCCGGATCGCCGACTCGGTCCTGCTGGTGCACGTCCCGGCCGACCGGAGCCGGCTCTATCTGGTGTCGCTCCCGCGCTTCCTGGAGGTCTCGCTACCCGGCCACGGGAAGGACAAGCTCGGCTACACCTTCCTGAAGGGCGCCGGGGAGCCGCGCCCGGACCTGGGCCGCGGCTATCAGGCCACCCGGGCGGCGGTGGCGGACACCCTCGGCGTACGCATCGACGCCGGTGCGGTGCTCACCTACCCGGTGGTGCGGAAACTCACCGACGCGGTCGGCGGCGTGGAGGTCTGCCTGCCGCAGCGGGTCCGCTCGTTGCACACCGACCGGGTCTTCCCGGCCGGCTGCCAGCGGCTCGACGGGAACGCCTCGGTGGACCTGCTCCGCCAGCGGAGCAAGCTGCCGGACGGCGCGCTGGATCGGGACCGCAACGCCGAGCGGTACGCGGCCGGTCTGCTCCACCGGATCGGCGAGCGGGGTGCGCTGACCAATCCGGTCGTGCTCGACACGCTGCTCCGGCAGCTTGGCACCGGACTGATCACCGACACCGGGGACACCTCCCTGCCGGCACTGGTGTCCGCGGCCGGGGAAGCCGCCGATGCCGAGCCGGTCGGGGTGGTCCCGCCGGGCTCGCACGTGGAGAAGCCGGACCTCCGCTTCCGGCTCGATCCCGCCCTCGGGCCGGGCTTCCTCGACGCCCTGCGCGCCGACCGGCTCGGCGAGTGGATCACCGCCCACCCCGGCCAGGTCACCCGGCTGCGTTGACGCGGGAGGGGCCCGCAGGCCCCTCCCGTCGGGTCAGCGGTAGTCGTCCTCGTCGGCGGTGACGACCCGGGCCTGTTCCATCGCGTCCCAGTCGCCGACCTCCAGGCCGCGCTGCGGCTCGGTGTCGCCGTCCTCCGGGTTGACCACCGCCGCCTGCTCGACCGCGTCGGCCGGCTCCGCCTCCAGGTCCCGCTCCTCCGGAGCGAGGTGGTCGCTCGGGGCGAAGTCCTCGTCGGGCTGACCCATCGTCCCTCCCTGGATCTCGGTGCGGACAGTCACCACCACACCGTACGGGCTGGCTCCGGTCCCCGCTCGGAGCCGGGCCGAACGGTGCCACGCGCGGCGACCGGCCGGACCCGCTCGCCGGAGTCGGCGGATTGTCCCTCCGATCGAGGAGCCCGGTGCCAGGATGGTGGCGTGGGCTTCCTGATCCGGCTGGCGATCACCGCGATCGCCCTGTGGATCACCACCCTGATCGTGCCCGGAGTGGAGGTGACCGGTCGCAACGGTACGGAGACGGCGCTCACCCTGCTCGTGGTGGCGCTCATCTTCGGCGTGGTCAACGCGGTGCTCAAGCCGGTCATCAAGGTGTTCGGCTGCGTGTTCTATCTGCTCACGCTCGGTCTGTTCGCGTTCGTGGTCAACGCCCTGCTGTTTCTGCTCACCAACGCGATCGCCGGGGGGCTGCACCTGCCGTTCCACGTCGACGGCTTCTGGTCCGCCTTCTGGGGAGCCATCGTGGTGGCCGTGGTGAGCTGGCTGATCAGCATCGTGGTGCCGGACCGGCTGGACGTCCGGTGAGCCGTCCCCGGGTCGGTTGTGCCCGTTGCCGCCTCCTGCGGGATACTGCCCGCGGTGGACAGCGCGGTCCGGCGCACCAGAGGAAGACAGCGGCCTGCGCGGCCGAGAGCGGTAAGTAAGGAGCGTTCGACATGCCCATCGCTTCCCCCGAGACCTACGCGGAGATGCTGGACCGGGCCAAGGCCGGCCGGTTCGCGTACCCCGCGATCAACGTGACCTCCTCGCAGACGCTGAACGCGGCGCTCAAGGGCTTCGCCGACGCGGAGAGCGACGGCATCATCCAGGTCTCCACGGGTGGCGCGGAGTACCTGTCCGGTCCGTCCGTCAAGGACATGGTCACTGGCGCGGTCGCGTTCGCCGCGTACGCCCACGAGGTGGCGAAGAACTTCCCGGTGAACATCGCGCTGCACACCGACCACTGCCCGAAGGACAAGCTGGACAAGTTCGTCCGGCCGTTGATGGGCATCTCCCAGGAGCGGGTGAAGCGCGGCGAGGAGCCGCTGTTCCAGTCGCACATGTGGGACGGCTCGGCCGTGCCGGTGGCGGAGAACCTGGAGATCGCCGAGCAGCTCCTCACTGAGGCCGCCAAGGGCAAGATCGTCCTCGAGATCGAGGTCGGCGTCGTCGGCGGCGAGGAGGACGGCGTCGAGAACGCCATCAACGAGAAGCTCTACACCACCGTCGAGGATGGCCTGGCCATGGTCGAAGCGCTCGGCCTCGGTGAGAAGGGCCGCTACATGGCGGCGCTGACCTTCGGCAACGTGCACGGCGTCTACAAGCCGGGCAACGTCAAGCTTCGCCCGCAGGTGCTCCACGACATCCAGGTGGCGGTCGGCGCCAAGTACGGCAAGGAGAAGCCGCTCAGCCTGGTCTTCCACGGCGGTTCCGGCTCGCTGCTGTCGGAGATCCGCGAGGCGCTGGACTACGGCGTGGTGAAGATGAACATCGACACCGACACCCAGTACTGCTTCACCCGGCCGGTGGCGGACCACATGTTCCGCAACTACGACGGCGTGCTGAAGGTCGACGGCGAGGTCGGCAACAAGAAGATGTACGACCCGCGCGTCTGGGGCAAGGCCGCCGAGGCCGGCATGGCCGCCCGGGTCGTCGAGGCCTGCGAGGCCCTGCGCTCCACCGGCACCAAGATGAAGTGATGCCGTAAAGAGGGGCCCTGGTTAACACCGTTAACCAGGGCCCCTCTTTTCATTCGGTCAGCAGCCGGACCGCCTCGTGCACGTCGTCGGTGAGGTGCACCGTGGCCGACAGGTCGCCGAACGGGGACGCGGCGAAGAGCGGACGCAGCAGCGACTCGACCGGCAGTTCGGTGGTCCAGTACGCCCGGTCCAGGAAGACGTACGCGCCGCTCGCGCCGTCGGTGCCGTAGTAGGTCTTGGTGGCCGCCTGGAACACCTCCTGCACCGTGCCGGCCCGGCCGGGCGCGAAGACGATCCCGCCCCGGGCCAGCCGAAGGATGGTGTCCTCCCGGATCGCGTTGGAAAAGTACTTGGCGATCCGCCCGGCGAACAGGTTCGCCGGCTCGTGCCCGTACAGCCAGGTGGGGATGGCCAGCCCGCCCGACCGGGCCCATCCGGTGCCGGTCGCCGCCGGACGCGGCGCGGGCAGCGTCGGCCCGGCCAGGTACGCCTGGCGTACCCGAAGCGCCACCTCCGTGTAGCGGTCGTGATCGGTGAAGTCGGGCGCGGTGGCGAGCAGGTCGACCGCCGCGGTGAGCTCCTCCGCCGGCCAGGCTGCGAGGAACGCGCCCAGGTTGGCCGCCTCCATCACGCCGGGACCGCCGCCGGTCACCACCAGCCGGTCGGCCCGCGCCAGCTCCCACCCCAGCACCGCCGCCATCCGGTACGCGGCGCTGCCGCGCGGCACCGCGTGCCCGCCCATCACGCCCACCACGGACTGCGGCCCGTGCTCCGCCAGCCAGGTCCGGGTGGCGTCGGCCAGCGCGTTGTCCACCCCGTGGTCGTGCAGCCGCTGGCCGAGCGCCTCCCGGACATCCGGCAGCGCGCCACCGTGGGCTCGGAAGTGCGCGTACACCCGGGTGTCGTACATCCCGGCGAAGCCGCCGTCGGCGAAGCCCGCGGCCAGGTCGTCCGCGGTGTAGAGGTGGGCCGGCTGGGTCGGGTAGGGCAGGCCGGAGAAGGGTGGGACCACGTTCGCGCCGCGCCGGACCAGGTCCGCGCCGACCTCCCGGCCGGCGAACCGGCAGCCCACGAAGAGGGTTCCGGTCACGTCGACGCCCCGCAGGTCGGGGACCGGATCGAGGTCGAGGCGCAGCCCCTGCACGGTCAGGCCGGCGAGCGTCCCCTCGGCAAGCCGCCGGTCGAACTCGTCCCGGGTCTCGATCTCGTCGATGGTGGTGTCGTGCGGCTCGATGACGTCCGCGGGGGGTGGGGTGGGCACGAGATCATCCTGCCCCGACCGGGCAACCCGGCCAACCCTGGCCAGGACGGACAGGAGCCCGGCGGCCAGGCCGCCGGGCTCCTGCCAACCCGGTCCTGGGGAGGCTCCGGATCTGTAGTTGTAGTGGAAAAAATCGCCGCGCGGCATGGGCCGCCGGTACGTGCGCCACCACCGCAGGCGTGACGAAAGCCTCAGCCGTTCAGCCGACCGGCTCGCCGGACCCCCTCGCGTACCCCCTGGTGAAGCGGGTTGAATGGGACGATGCAGAACCTGTTGCCTGAGCCACCGGCCACCCTCCTGCCGGCGCACGAGGAGGCCGACGCCGCGCTGGCCGCCGCCGCCGAGCAGGACACGGACGAGGCGTACGCCGATGCCGCGGCCCGCTTCCCGAGCCACAGCGCGGCCTGGGGGGCGCTCGCCGCCCGGGCGTTCGCCGCGGGCCAGGTCGTCCCGGCCTACGCGTACGCGCGTACCGGCTACCACCGGGGCCTGGATCAGCTGCGCCGCAGCGGCTGGAAGGGGCACGGCCCGGTGCCCTGGTCGCACAAGCCCAACCGGGGCTTCCTCCGCTGCCTCTACGTGCTCTCCCGGGCCGCGGGCGAGATCGGCGAGGCGGACGAGGCGGCCCGCTGCGCCCAGTTCCTCCGCGACTGCGACCCTGCCGCCGCGGACGCCCTGGCCAGTCGCTGACCTGCGTCGCCGGCCGGTCCGACCACGAGGCCGGGCCGGCCGTCACGCCCGAGTCAGAGACCTTCGGCGACCGCGGCGGCGATCTTCAGCCAGGCGTCCCGGGTGGCCGAGGAGAGCTGGCCGTACCGGATCGGCTCGCCGGTGTCGATGAGCCGCTCGTACGGCGCCAGCAGCACCGCGCGGGTCCGGGCCGCGAAGTGCTGCTGGATCGCCGGAAGGTCGATCTCCTTGCGCGACGGCGGCATCGACACCACCGTCACCGCCTGCCGGACCAGTCGCTGCCGGCCGCTCTGCTCCAGGTGGTCGAGCATCCGGGCGGCGGTCTCCGCCGAGTCGTTCCGGGCCGACATGGTGACCACGAGCTGGTCGGTGGCGTCCATCGCGGCCTGCCAGTTCTGCGCTCGGACATTGTTCCCGGTGTCCACGAAGATCAGCTTGTAGAAGCGGCTGACCACGTCACGGATCTCGGCGAACGCGGCGGCGGTGAGCATCTCCCCACCGGTCGCCGACTCGTCGGAGGCGAGTACGTCGAACATCCCCTCGCCCTGCGAGCGGACGTACTGCGACAGGTCGCCGACCCGGCCGTGCGGACCCTGGAACTGCCCGAGGTCGCGCAGCATGTCCCGGACCGTACGCGAGTGGAAGTCCTGCTGGGCCCGCATGCCCAGGGTGCCCTGGGTCTCGTTGTTGTCCCAGGCCAGCACGTACCCGCCGCGCTTCTGCCCGAAGGTCATCGCGAGCAGCAGGATGGCGACGGTCTTGCCCGCGCCGCCCTTCGGGTTGACCACGGTCACCTGGCGCAGCCCGCCGAAGTTGCGCCGGACCATCTCGATGTCGCGCTTCAGTTCCTGCTCGTGCCGCCCGGGCGGGAGCCGGACCAGGCCGATCCGGTTCACCACCGCCCGGACCCCCATGGTGGCCGTCGGGTCGGCCGGCCTGGCCTGGCGGCGGCGGGCGAAGTCCTCGGCCGTCGGAGGTGCCCCGCTCTCCGGGGTCCAGGCCCGCTCCGGGTACGCGGCGGGGTTCGGCTGCTGCTGCGGCGAGGGCGGGCCGGGCTGCTGCGGCGCGGGGGCACCGGGCCGAGGCCAGCCCGGCGGGTACCAGCCCGGCGGCGGGGCGGGTCCGCCGGCCTGCGGCGGCGGGTGAGCCGACGTGGCCGGCTGTCCGTATCCGACCGGTCCCGGCGGGTACGGCGGCTGCTGGAGCGGCACGCCCGGCGAGGGCGGGAACGGCCCGAGCCGCGGCGGCGCGCCGCCCTGCTGCGGTCCGCCGGCGGTCGGCGTCCCGGCCGGGGCGGGCGTCGCGCCGTCGGGGAGGGCGTCTCCGGGCGGCTCGGTCACCGCGGCGGCCGACCGCTGCGGCGGCTGGGCCCAGGGCGACTCGGCCCGGCCGGACCCGTTCGAGGACCCGGCACCCGCCCCGGTGCCAACCGCCGGGTCGGCACCCGTCTCGCCGTCCTGGCCCGCGGTCGTCGCCGGATGGGAGCCCACCGCGTCGCCCGGTTCCACTGCCGGCGGCGTCGTGGGGAAGGGGCCGGCCGCCGGTTGGTCGAGGGTGAACGGGAGGTCCAGGTCGACCGGGGGCCGTGCCGCGCGGGGTGCGGGCACTCCGCCGCCGGTGCCCGGCCGCATCTCGTCCGGGGCCGGTCCCGCGCTCCCGCCGTCCGGGGCCGACCGGGCGGCCGGGTCGGGCGGATCCGGCGGCCAGGGCGGTTCGATGTCCCGCTCGGGCACCTGCGGCTGGCCCGGGCCGTGGGCCCGGTCGGCGTTCTCGTGCACCACGGTTCCTCCCCATTCCTCCCGTCGAGGATAGGCCGTCCGGTGCGCCGGGTGGCCCGACCGGGATCGACGGAGGTCAGGCTGTCCAGACCGCCCAGGCACCCGACTCGGTCCACCAGGACCGCTTCCGGCTCAGCTCGCCTTCGACACCGTCGTCGAGGAAGGGCACCTTCTCGTCGCGTGGCACCACCGCCACCGCCCGTCCCCGGGCCCGGCGCACCTCGAGTCGTACCCGCTTCCTGCCCAGCAGGGACCGGGTGACGACGGGCACGGCGATCGCCACCTCGACCCGGCCGTCGGTTGGGTCCGGGTCGGCCAGCAGGGCCACGTCGTCCAGGCGCGCGTACCCGCCGGCGTTGCCGATCGCGCACGCCATGATCGGGTCCTCGCCCTGGGAGAGGAGCGCGCCGTCGACCTCGACCCGGGCCCGCCAGTGCAGCGGCCGGCCCGCCTCGTCGGCCGCGCCGAGCAGGGCGCCGTCCAGGGTCACCGACCCGCCGTCGTTGCGCAGCAGGTCGAGCCGGCGGGCCGTGCCGTCCAGCACCGCGGCGGCCACCGCCGCCGGGTCGCGGGGCAGCCCGAGCTGCGCGGCCAGGTCCCGCGCCGCCCCGCTGCCGGCCGGGTCGAGCGGGAGCACGCCGACCGGCGGCAGGTCGGGAACGGTCCGGTTGTCGGGCAGGTCGGCGGGGCGGCGGCTGGGCGGCGGGGCGTACCGGCGGACCAGCCGGCGCAGGACGGCGCGCAACTGCCCGTCACTGGCCGTGGCGACCACCAGGCGGGTCTTCGTGTCCGGGTCCGGCCAGGTGAGGCCGTCGGGGCGTGGCGGCCCGTCGAGGCGGGCCAGTACCTCGTCGATCTCCGCGTCCGAGCGGGCGGTGACCGTCTCCACCCGGGCGCCTCGGGCGGTCAGCGCGTCCGCACAGGCCAGCACCGGCACCCGCGGCGTCTCGCAGCGCTCCTCGGGCTTGGCGTCGGTGGCTTCGGTGCCACCGCAGCAGGCTCCACCGCTGCCGCAGCCTCCACCGGGAGCGTCCCGCTCCGAGCCGAGGGTGAGCAGCACCACGTCGTACACGAAGGAGCCTCCCGCTTCTCGACGAACCCCTGCCGGTTCCGTCGTCACTACTTGTTAGCCTGACACCCCGGGCTCGCTGACCGGTCGCCACCTGGCACCCGAGCCTTCTGGAGGCGGAAGAGATGCCAGCGATCGTGCTCATCGGCGCTCAGTGGGGCGACGAGGGCAAGGGCAAGGTTACCGACCTGCTCGGTGGGCGGGTCGACTACGTCGTGCGCTATTCCGGCGGCAACAACGCCGGTCACACCGTCATCACCCCGGACGGCCAGAAGTACGCGCTGCACCTCATGCCGTCCGGCGCGCTCTCGCCGAGCGCGATGATCGTCATCGGCAACGGCGTGGTGGTCGACCCCAAGGTGCTGCTGGAGGAGATCGACGGGCTCGCCGAGCGGGGCGTGGACGTCTCCCGGCTGCGGATCTCGGGCGACGCGCACCTGATCATGCCGCACCACCGGGCGCTGGACCGGGTGGTCGAGCGATACCTCGGCTCGTCCCGGATCGGCACCACCGGCCGGGGCATCGGCCCCGCGTACGGCGACAAGGTCGCCCGGATGGGCATCCGGCTCCAGGACCTGCTCGACCCCGGCATCCTGCGCAAGAAGCTGGAGCTGGCGCTCCGCGAGAAGAACCAGGTGCTGTTCAAGGTCTACAACCGCAAGGCGATCGACGTCGACGCGACGATCGAGGAATACCTGGGATACGCGGAGCGGCTCAGGCCCTACATCGCGGAGACCCGGGCGATGCTCTGGGATGCCCTGGACCGCGGCGAGACGGTGCTGCTGGAGGGTGCCCAGGCCACCATGCTCGACATGGACCACGGCACGTACCCGTTCGTCACCTCGTCGAATCCGACGGCGGGTGGGGCGTGCGTGGGCGCGGGCATCCCCCCGACCGCGATCACCAGGGTCATCGCGGTGAGCAAGGCGTACACCACCCGGGTCGGCTCGGGTCCGTTCCCGACCGAGCTGTTCGACGACAACGGCCAGCACCTGCGCAAGGTCGGCCACGAGTACGGCACCACCACCGGCCGGGAGCGCCGCTGCGGCTGGTTCGATGCCGTCGTCGCCCGGTACGCCTGCCGCCTCAACGGCGTCACCGACCTGGTCATCACCAAGCTGGACGTGCTCACCGGCATGTCGAAGGTGCCGATCTGTGTCGGGTACGAGATCAACGGCGAGCGCTTCGACGACATGCCGATGACGCAGACCGACTTCCACCACGCCACGCCGATCTACGAAGAGCTGGACGGCTGGTGGGAGGACATCACCAAGGCCCGCACCGAGGAAGAGCTCCCGGAGAACGCGAGACGCTACATCGCGAGGATCGAGGAACTCACCGGCACCCGCGTCAGCGTGGTGGGTGTGGGCCCCGGCCGCGAGGAGAACGTCCTCCGCCACCCCCTCCTCCCCTGACCCCTTTCGCCCGAGGCGCATTGATCAAGAGATTCCGGCCGTCCGGAGGCCGGAAATGAGACGCGGACATCTTGATCAACTGACCGGGGTGGCGCGATCAGTAGGATGCGGGGTCGTGCGGGTTCTTCTTGTGGGTGGTGGAGGTCGCGAGCACGCGCTCGCGCTCGGGCTGGCCGGCGATCCGTCCGTCGAGGTGCTGTTCGCGGCACCGGGCAATCCCGGCATCGCGGCGGTGGCGGAGCTGCGGGAGGTGAACGCGACCGACCCGGCTGCCGTCGCCGCGCTCGCTGTCGAGGTGACGGCCGACCTGGTGGTGATCGGGCCGGAGGCGCCGCTGGTGGCCGGGGTCGCCGACGCGGTACGCGCCAAGGGCATCCCCGCGTTCGGCCCGTCCGCCGAGGCCGCCCGGCTGGAGGGTTCCAAGACGTTCGCCAAGGACGTGATGACGGCGGCCGGCGTGCCCACCGCCCGCGCGTACACCTGCACGGATGACGAGGGCGTCGGCCGGGCGCTGGACGAGTTCGGGCCGCCGTACGTGGTGAAGAACGACGGGCTGGCCGCCGGAAAGGGCGTCGTCGTCACCGACGACCGGGCCCGGGCCGAGGAGCACGCCGGCGAGTGCGGCCGGGTGGTGATCGAGGAGTACCTGGCCGGACCCGAGGTGTCCCTGTTCGTGGTCACCGACGGGGAGGCGGCCCTGCCGCTGCTGCCCGCGCAGGACTTCAAGCGGGCCGGCGACGGCGACACCGGCCCGAACACCGGCGGTATGGGGGCGTACGCGCCGCTGTCGTGGGCGCCGCCGGGCCTGGTCGACGAGGTGATGCGCGACGTCGTGCACCCGACGCTGGCCGAGATGCGCCGCCGGGGTACGCCCTTCGCCGGCCTGCTCTACGTCGGCCTGGCGATCACCGCCGCCGGTCCCCGGGTGATCGAGTTCAACGCCCGCTTCGGCGATCCGGAGACCCAGGTCGTCCTCGCGCTGCTGGAGACGCCGCTCGCCGGGCTGCTGCACGCCGCCGCCACCGGCACGCTGGCGGAACATCCGCCGCTGCGCTGGCGGGCCGGGGCCGCGGTAACCGTCGTGGTGGCGGCCGAGGGCTACCCGGGGACGCCGCGTACCGGCGACGTGATCACCGGGGCGGACCGAGCCGGGGTCATCCACGCCGGCACCCGTCGGGACGCCGACGGCAGCCTGCGCTCCGCCGGGGGCCGGGTCCTCTGCGGTACGGCCACCGGACCGGATCTGGCCGCCGCACGGGACGCCGCCTACGCCCTGGTGCGCGGCATCGAGCTGGACGGCTCGCACCATCGCACCGACATCGCCGCCGCGGCGGCGGCGGGCCGGATCACCGTCCCCGCCTGAACGGTCGGTCAGGCCTGGGTCGGTCCGGCGGAGGGCGTCCGACCGCGGATCATGCGGTCGAGGACGTTCGACGTGGCCCGTTCGATCCGCTCGTCCCGGTGTCTGCGCCGGTTCAACGCCATGGTCCAGCCGAGGGTGCCGGTGGCGAAGACCACCGCGCCCTGCGGCGTCTCGTACACGTGGCTGTTCTGCACCCGGGTTCCGCCCTGCTTCGCCAGGTAGGGCGACGCGCTGAGCACCGTCCCGGCGATTCCGGTGTGCCGGGCGACCCCGCGGTTGAGGCCGTCCGCCTCGCCGGCCACGACGCCTGGGATCCGGTCGCCGTCGGCCACTTTGGTGCCCGCCCAGACCCAGTGGTCCGCCGACTGCACGACCAGCGGCTTCGGGGTCTGCACGATGCCGTTGTACTGCACCCCGATCATCGCCTGCTCGGGCGCCCCGGCGCGGCGCCAGGTCACGGTCGGGCCGGCCCCGTCGTCGTCCGGGTCTTCTGCGGTCTTCGCGCAGGCGACCACCCGCTCGGGCCGGCCGTCGTCGGACGGGCGGACCCGGATGCGCCAGTAGACGCTGTTCGCGCCGAAGAAGGCGAGGCTGGTGCCGCCCGCCAGCGCTGTCTCCGCCGCTCGACGCATCTCGCGCGACCAGTACTCGTCGTGCCCGCAGAACACCAGCCCTCGGTGCCGGCTCGGGTCGAGCCGTCCCGAGTGCAGGTCGAAGTCGGTCGCGTAGCTGACGTCGTAGTTGTTGCGTTCCAACCACTGGATCGCGTCGTAGTCCCGGCTGAAGTGACTGGGCTGGCCCGAGCGGGAGTACGGGCGGTCGAACGAGACCTCTCGCGCCCGCAGCGAGGTGTCCCGCATCCCGGTGGTCGCGTACCCGTTGTAGAGGCTCTTGCCGGTCCGCCGATCCTGCGGCCACTGGTTGTACGCCTGCCAGGTGGTCACCGGCAGGACGACGCAGAGCGCGGCGGCCCGCCGGTCGTCGCGGACGACGAACGGGGTGCAGGAACGCCAGCCGGCGGCCGAGGTGAAGACCGCCTGGTAGAGGCCGGAGGCCCAGTCGTTGGGCACCCGGAGCGTCCAGGACACCGGCCAGCGGCAGGCGATCGCTCCGGTCCTCGGGTCGGCGGGCGGCACCGGCTGCGGCATCCCGTCGAGCTTCGGGCTGGTCAGCATGGTGCGCGCTCCGACGCCGCCGTACCAGCCGAGCCGGTGGATGGTGATCTGGAACCGGCCGGCGAGGTTGACGGCGACGTGGAAGTCGACGGACTCGCCGGGGGCGACGCTGGTCGCCGACGCGTATCCCTGGATCTGCCGTTGCAGGTCGTCGGCGTTCCAGGTTTCGTCCGGCGACCACCAGGGCTTGCCTGGCGTGAGGTTCTCGGCCGGGACCGGCGGCGGCTGGCGGCGGACGAGCGTGCCGGAGCGGCGCTGGCCGGTGCCGGACTCGCTGCAGCCGAACGCGGTGGCGGAGGCGCCGCCGAGGATGAGGCCGAGGGCCAAGCGCCGGCGAAGTCGGACCATTCGAGCAGCTCCCGGACGAGTGAACGCGCCTGCCGAGGCGGCCTGCGCAGGAGAAAGTACCACCGGGGAACCCGGCCCGTCCGTCCCCTGTGCTCGGCCGTTCAGTCGTAGTAACGACGCAGTTCGCGGCTGAGCACCTTGCCGGTGGCGTTGCGGGGGAGGTACTTCACGAAGACCACGTCCCGGGGCACCGAGAAGCGGGCCAGGTAGTGGCGTACGTACTCGCGGACGGCCTCCGGGTCGAGCGTCTCGCCCGGGTGCAGGGCCAGGAACGCGGCGAGCCGCTGGCCGTACTCCACGTCCGGAACGCCGATCACCGCGACCTCGCGGACCTGGGGCAGCCGGGAGACCAGGTCCTCCACTTCTGAGGGAAAGACGTTCTCGCCACCGGAGACGATCATGTCGTCGGCACGCCCGTCGACGAAGAGCAGGCCCTCGGGGTCGATCCGGCCCAGGTCGCCGGTGTCCAGCAGGCCGTCGCGGCTTTCCCGGCCGGCCCCCGAGGTGTACCCCTCGAAGAGCATCTCGTTGCCTACGAAGATCCGCCCGACCTGGCCGTCACGGACCGGCGCGCCGGCCTCGTCCAGGATCTCCAGCCGGGTGCCGTGCGGCGGGCGGCCGGCGGTGGTGGGCGCCAGACGCAGGTCGGCCGGGCCGGCGATGGAGGCCCAGGAGACCTCGGTCGAGCCGTACAGGTTGTAGAGGACGTCCCCGTAGCCGTCCATGAACGCGGTGGCCAGCCCGCCGGGCAGCGCGGAGCCGCTGACCGCGACCACCTTCAGCGGCGGCCGGGGGTCCGGCGCCGGCACCTCCATCAGTCGTTGCAGCATCACCGGTACGGCGAAGAGCGCGTCGCAGGGCTGCCCCGCCAGGGCGGCCAGCGTGGCGGCCGGGTCGAAGCGGCGGTGCAGCACGACGGTGGAGCGCAGCGCGAAGGACACCTGGAGGGCGGCGTACCCCCAGGTGTGGAAGAGCGGCGCGGCGATCATCACGGTGTCCCGGGCGTGCAGCGGGATCCGGTCGATGATGGAGACCAGCGGGCCGAAGCCGTTCGGCGTGGGCCGGCGGGCGCCCTTGGGCGTCCCGGTGGTGCCGGAGGTGAGGACGATGGTCCGGCCGTCCCGCACCGGGGGCTGGAGCCGGTCCCCGGGCAGGGCGCCGGCGATCAGCTCCTCCCGGCCCCGCTCGTCGACCCGGTGCACCTCGGCGGGGAGGCCGAGGATCCGCTCGGCGAACTCGGCGTCGTGCACCAGGACCCGCAGCGCCTGCTCCTCGGCCACGGAGGCGAGCTGCGCCGGGGAGAGACCGGTGTTGACCAGGACGGCATCCGCGCCGAGCAGCATCGCCGCGACGGTCGCCTCGATCAGCCCGTGGTGGTTGCGGCAGAGGATGCCCACCCCGTCGCCGGCCCGGACCCCGAGCCCGGCCCGCATCGACCGGGCCAGGCGTTCCGCCCGGTCCAGCAGTTCCTGGTACGTCAGCGTGGCGCCGTGCTCGTCGACCACCGCGATTCGCCCCGGGTCGCGGGCAGCGGCCTGGCGCAGCTCACCGGCGAGGCTCCAGCCCCACTTTCGCAGCGCGCCGAGTTGGGAGGCGACCCGGATCGGACGGCCCGGGTTGAGCAGTCCGCGCCGGGTCAACGTGGCGACGAGGAACGGCAGGTCCAAGTCGGCCCCTCCTTCCTCGTCGTGCGTGTCCTCTCGATCGTGGTTCGCGCCGGGAGCCGACGGTCAGCGGATCTGCGTCCCGGAGATGGCCCGGGAGATGACCAGCCGCTGGATCTCGGAGGTGCCTTCGAAGATGGTGTAGATCTTGGCGTCCCGGTACCAGCGCTCGACCGGGTGGTCGCGCAGGAATCCGGCACCGCCGAGGATCTGGACCGCCTTCTCGGTGACCGCGACGGCCACCTCGCCGGCCTTGAGCTTGGACATCGAGCCCTCCCCCGCGTGGAACGGCCGGTTGTTGCGGCCCATCCAGGCGGCCCGCCAGACCAGCAGCCGGGCTGCGTCGATCTCCATCTTCATGTCGGCGAGCGTGAACGCGATCGCCTGGTTCTCGATGATCGGGCGGCCGAACTGGACCCGGTCCCGGGCGTAGTCCAGGGCGTACTCGTAGGCGGCGCGGGCCACGCCGAGCGCCTGCGCGCCGACGGTCGGGCGGGTCAGTTCGAAGGTACGCATCGCCGCCTGGCCGGAGGCACGCCGCCCCGAGCGGGCCCGGTCGAGCCGTTCCCGCAGGGCCTCCCGCCCGCCGAGCAGGCAGCGCCCCGGCACCCGTACGTCGTCGAGGAAGACGTCGGCGGTGTGGGACGCGCGCAGCCCGAGCTTGCGCAGCTTGCGGGTGGCGCTGAGCCCCGGCGTGCCCGGCGGTACGACGAACGCCGCCTGCCCCCGCGAGCCCAGCTCCGGCTCGACCGAGGCGGTGACCACGTGCACCCCGGCGATCCCGCCGTTGGTGGCGTACGCCTTCTGCCCGCGCAGCACCCACTCGTCCGCGGCCTCGTCGTAGACCGCGCGGGTGCGCATGGCCCCGACGTCGGAGCCGGCCTCCGGCTCTGTGCTGCAGAACGCGGCGACCGCGGGCCGGTCGACGTCGCCGAAGCACTGCGGCACCCATTCGACGAGCTGGTCGGGGGTGCCGGCGCCGTAGATGGCGGCGACGGCCAGCGAGGTGCCGAAGATGCTCAGGCCGATGCCGGCGTCGCCCCAGAACAGCTCCTCGCTGGCGATCGGCATGGAGAGGCCGGTGGGGTCGGCCCAGCAGGTGGCGAGGAACTCGAAGCCGTACAGGCCGACCTTCGCCGCCTCCTGGACGATCGGCCAGGGGGTCTCCTCGCGGGCGTCCCACTCGGCCGCGGCCGGGCGCACGACCTCGGCGGCGAAGCCGTGCACCCAGTCGCGCAGATCCCGCTGTTCCTCGTTCAGGTCGAGCGAGAACTCGGCCATCTCAGGCCTTGGGGATGTCGAAGAGGTTGGCGATGTTGGCGGCGAGGCCCAGGTCGCCCTTGGCCTTCAGCTTGCCGGTCATGAACATCATGACCGGGTTGCCGCCACCCGAGATGATCTTCAGGAACTCGACCGGACCCATGGTGAGGCTGAGCTTCGGTTCCCGCGACGGGCTGTCCGAGACGGTGCAGGTGCCGTTCTCGATGACGATCTCGTAGGTGTCGGTGCCGCCGTCGGGGCGCCCGGTGATGCTCCAGTGGATGACCGCGTTGGTGGCGCCCGCGCGGTCGGCCCGGAACAGCGACGGCATCCGGTCGAAGACCTCGCCCAGGATCTTGCCGCGCAGGTCACCGGACATGACGTCGGCGAGCTTGTCGTCGGACGTGGACTTGACCAGCTGCGCGAACTCCTTCGGACTGAGGTTCGCGAAGTTGGCCGGGTCGAAGCCAGTCATGGGGAATGCACCTCTCGGAGCGGGCCGACTTTGGTTACTCTGGCGTAACCTTACGCATGAGTAGGTATGCTGGCAAGGTGTCCGGCACTCCGACCTTCAAGCGCCTGCCCCGGGCCGTACGGGAACAGCAGATGCTCGACTCGGCGGTCAAGGTCTTCTCCCGCCGGGGGTTCCACGCGGCCAGCATGGACGAGATCGCCGACGACGCCGGCATCTCCAAGCCGATGGTCTACGCGTACCTGGGGACGAAGGAAGAGCTCTTCGTCGCCTGCCTGCATCGCGAGGGCACCCGGATGATGGAGGCCATCGCCGGGGCGGCCGCCCCCGACCTGCCCGCCGACGAACGGCTCTGGCGCGGGCTGCGCGCCTTCTTCGGCTTCGTCGGGGCGCACCGGGACGGCTGGGCGGTGCTCTACCGGCAGGCCCGCGGCTCCCAGCCGTTCGCCGCCGAGTTGGCCGCCATGCGCGGCCGGCTGGTCGAGGTCGTCGCCGGGATGCTCGACCACGCGCTGCGAGCCCGGGGGCGCGAGGTCGGCGCCACCGACCTGGAGGTGGTCGCGTACGCCCTGGTCGGCGCGAGCGAGTCGCTGGCCGACTGGCTCGCCGACCACCCGGAGGCGGATCCGGAGAAGACCGCCACCCGGATGATGAACGTCGCCTGGCTCGGCGCCGACCAGCTGCTCCGCGGCACCACCTGGCAGCCGCCGGGCGGCTGATCCGCTCGGACCCGGCTACGGCCTCCCGCACGACGCCGAAGGGCTGCGCGCCTACCTGGGCGGCACCGCCGCCGCGCCGCGCTGGCCCTCGTCGGCCAGCCACGTACGCGATCCGGGCGAGGCCAGCCAGCCCGCCGGTGTCTTGTCCTCGGCGGTCCGATCGCGCGAGGTGAGCACGACCGGGGTGTCCAGGGCGTCGGCCACCGCCGTCGGCCAGTCGGCGGGCGGGTCGTCGTACACCGGGCGGGCCGCCAGCAGGCGGGCGGTGAGTGCGGCCTGCCGGTCCAGGTCGCCGGCCGGGCCGGGGGTGAGCCGGTCGAGGGTGTCGTAGCGGCGGCAGATCCGCAGCTCCGGCCCGGCCAGGTCGAGGTGGGTCAGCGCCAGCCCGTCCACCCCGCCGACCACGTCGAGGGCGTACCGGTGGGCGACGGCGTCGAGGTGGCCGAACCGGAACCGGCCCTGCCAGGGGTTCGTCGGGTTGTGCGGGTCGGTGAACGGCAACGCCCGATCCTCGGTGACCAGCGGCCCGGGCCCGTGCCGGGTGGTCGTCACCCGCAGCACGCCGAGCCGCCGGGCGGTGCCCGCCAGGCCCGCCTCGGCGAGCAGCGCGTCGGCGTTGGCGAAGGTGGTCGTGCTCCACGTCGTGTATGGGTGGAAGCCGTGCCACTCGTCCAGCAGCACCCCCTGCGCCCCCTCGAAGACGCAGGTCCCGGCCCGCAGCACCCCGGCCAGGTGGCCCCGGTCCACGATCGCCACCCGGTCGGCGAAGGCGGCGTACGCGGGCAGGCAGTCCTCGACGGGCGGGGCGTCCAGTGTGCCCAGCTCGGCGGTGAGCCGGTCCCGCAGCGCGGTGAGCAGGCGGCGCAGCACCGCCGGGTGGCGGCAGTCCGCCACCCGGGGCGCCTCGTCGGGGTGGGTGAGGCCGTACGCGACCGCCTCACCCACCCCCAGCCCGCAGGAGCCGTGCCGGTCGGCTCCCCGGGCGATCTCCCGGGCCCGGTTCGCGGCCCGGTGGTACGGCGTGGCCAGCAGCGCCTCGCCCTCCACGGTCAGCCGGTCGAGGGCGTCGGGCACTCCCACCGCCGTGAGGTGGTCGGCCT
Source organism: Micromonospora sp. SL4-19 (assembly GCF_047921475.1). NCBI lineage: Bacteria > Bacillati > Actinomycetota > Actinomycetes > Micromonosporales > Micromonosporaceae > Micromonospora > Micromonospora sp. SL4-19. The sequence continues at coordinate 227,857 of NZ_JBLROB010000005.1, read as the reverse complement.
CGGCGGCCAGCGCCAGCGGGTCCACCACCACGTGCCGCGACAGGTGCGTACGGACCCCGGGGCGGAATGCCCCGGCGCCGAACTGCGCGAACGTGTGGTGTCGTCCGTCGCGCAGCACGACGTTGTGCGCCGCCTGCGCGCCCCCGTTGAACCGGACCACCGTGTGCACCGGCCGGCTCGCGCAGAGCCAGTCGACGACGGTGCCCCTGCCGGCGTCGCCGTAGCCGAGGTCGACCACCATCACGTGTTTCACCACCGGGTCACTCCAGGGCCGGCGGTCCCGCGCGCCGGCAGGGTGGTCACCTCGGCCCGCCCCGGTCCAGCCGGGCCAGCGCCCGGGAGACCGTACGGGTGGCCGTCGAGCCGGTCCGGTCCAGGTCGCGCAGCCCCTCGTCCAGGTCGATGGCCTGCTCGCCGAGGCCGACGGTGAGCGCGATGGCCTCGCAGACCGCACCCAGGTCGTCCAGCTCGACGGCGTTCTGCCCGAGCAGGCCGCGCCAGAACTCGAGCACCTTCCGGCTGCCGGCGTACGCGCTGCCGGCCGGGAGCAGGTAGTAGGTGTCCCAGCGGCGGGTCACCTCGTCGACGATCTGCCGCACCGGCAGGTCCTCGCGCAGGTCGTTCCCGATCAGCCGGCCCACCTCACGGGCCTTCACCCGCGGGTACGCCAACTCGTCGCCGATGATGAACAGGTAGCCGCGCCGCCCCCGCCTGGACCAGCAGTTGGTGACCGTGTGCCGGGCCATGAAGTACATGGCCAGTTCGTACGACTCGGTCATCTGGCCACCACCGCCGCCCTCCAGCACGATCCGGCCCAGGTCGTCGTCCATCCGGTTGTCGGACTCGAACTGCCCGATCTGCAACGGCACCCGGTCGCAGGTGGCGTCGCCGATGGCGCCGAACATGATCTGTGGGTCGCGGGCGTATCCCTGCCGCAGCAGCAGGCCGAGCAGCTTGGGCAGCTTGGTCTGCAGCACCCGGGGCACGTGGCCCATCGAGCCGGTCACGTCGAAGAGCACGGCGATGGGCGTCGACTGCGGGTGCTCCTCGGAGTCGCGGCTCTCCCGGACCGCGTCGCGCGGGTCGAGCGCGGGGTGCACGGTGCGCGCCCCGCGGTCGCTGTAGGAGAAGGCGCTCGCGCCGGTGGCCCGGCGGTAGCGGTCGGCGGCGTCGTACACGTCGGTGGACCAGATTCCGCTGCCCATGGCAGCCTCCCTACGGGTTGAGGGTGAAGGGTCGGAAGGTGCGGGACCGGTACAGCCGCTCCAGCACCTCGTCCAGGCGGATCGCCTCCTCGGTCCTCACCGCACCGTCTCCTCCCGGGCGGGACGCAGCAGCGCCGGGTGCAGCAGCCGGGCGTCGCCGGCGCGGTAGAGCCTGGCCCGGGGACCGCCCCGGGCGCCGCCACGCTCGGTGCTGGCGCCGGTGCTCTCCACGAAGCCCGGCACGGAGAGCACCTTGCGGTGGAAGTTGGCGGCGTGCAGCGGGTGCCCCCAGACCGTCTCGTAGACGGCCCGCAGCTCGGTGATGGTGAACTCGGGCTCGAGGAAGCGGGTGGCCAGCGGGGTGTACTCCAGCTTGGACCGGGCCCGCTCCAGGCCGTCGTCGATGATCCGGGCGTGGTCGAAGGCGAGCTGCCGGCTGGTCAGCGCGGCCACCGGCAGCCAGACCGCGTCGTCGGCGTCGGTGCCGGCGGCCGGGTCGGGCAGGTCGGGGGCGAAGGCCAGGTGGGCGATCGAGACGACCCGCATCCGGGGGTCGCGGTCGGGAGTGCCGTAGCTGGCGAGCTGTTCCAGGTGGACGCGGCGCAGCCGTTCGCCGCCGAGCCCGGTCTCCTCGGCCAACTCCCGCCGGGCCCCGGCGGCCAGGTCCTCGTCGGGGCGGACGAAACCGCCGGGCAGCGCCCAGTGGCCCTCGTACGGCGGCGCGCCCCGGCGGATCAGCAGCAGGTGCAGCGCGCCGTCGCGAATGGTCAGCGCCATCACGTCGACGGTGACCGCCACCGCCGGGTAGTCCCGGGGGTCGTACGCGGCGAGGAAGTCCTGCTCGTTCACGGCATCTCTCTCACTCTGAGAACAACTCAACCTGAGAACAACCTAGCGCACGAGAGAGGGAACGGGAAGCCCCCTCTCTCCTCAGCGGACGGTGCCCACCAGCTGCGGCCGGCCGGTCCGCCCGTCGTGCAGGGCGAAGTCCCAGGTCCCAGCGGTGGAAGTGGCGCTGAAGGCCACCGTGGACGGCAACGGCACCGGCAGCTTGAACGCCACCTCCACCGTGTACGCCTCCGGCAGCCGGCCCTCCAGCGCGGCCAGGCAGCGCGCCTTGCTCCACATGCCGTGCGCGATCGGACGCCGGAAGCCGAACAGGCGTGCCCCGAGCCTCGAGGTGTGGATCGGGTTGCGGTCGCCGGAGACCCGGGCGTAGTCGATGCCCACCCGGGGGGTCACCCGCCAGTGCGCCGAGGCGGCCGGCGGGGCCGGGCGGTCACCCCGATCGGGCCGCGGGCCGCCGCCCGCCTGCCGGTCCTTTTCCAGGTACGTCGAGACGCCCCGCCAGACCTCCTCGCCGCGGACCGAGCCGACCAGCACCACGTCGAGCTGCCGGCCCCGCTCGTGCGGGCGCAGGTTCTCGGCGTACGTGCGGAAGTCCAGGGTCTCGCCGGCCTCGACCAGCCGGTGCACGGTGATCCGGTTCGCCACGTGCACCACCCCGGCCAGCGGGATGGGGAACTCCGCCGCGGTCATCAGCCGCAACGCCAGCGGAAAGCCCAGCACGTGCAGGTACGTCGCCGGCAGCCGGTCGGCGAGGCGGAACCCGCAGACCCGGTCGTAGTCGGCCAGGTGCGCCCGGTCCACGCTGACACCGGTGACGCCCAGCTCCACCTCGGGCACGTCCAGGCCGCGTCGCCCGCCCAGCCCCGGCAGCGCCCTGAGCAGGGCGCGCCGGTAGAGCGCACCGGTCGCCGGCATCCGGGGCAGGTCGATCCGGACCCGTCCCTCGGCGCCGCCGGTCGCCGGCCGGACGGCCGCCCCGGCGACCGCCGACAGGTCCCTGGTGACCGCCGCGGCCGAGCCGGACAGGTCCTGCGTCTCGTCGGCGGCTGGTCCCGGGCCGTCGCCCGCCGCCGCGATCGCGTCCCGGGCTGCGGTGAGATCCTGGGTCGGACCCTCGATCAGCTCGTGCACCGACAGCTCGTCGGCCGGCTCCGTCGCCCGCCGCTGCCTCCGCCGTGCCATCACGCGCCCAGCAGGCTCTGGCCGCAGACCCGGATCAGGTTGCCGCTGACCGCGCCGCTGGCCGGCCAGGCCAGCCAACCGATCGTCTCGGCCACGTCCACCGGCAGGCCGCCCTGGGCCATGCTGTTCATCCGCCGGCCCGCCTCGCGCAGCATGAGCGGCATCCGGGCGGTCAGCCGGGTCTCGATGAATCCGGGCGCGACGGCGTTGAGGCTGATGCCGCGGTGGCGCAGCACCGGGGCGAGCGAGTCGACCAGGCCGATCACCCCGGCCTTGCTGGTCGCGTAGTTGGTCTGCCCCCGGTTGCCGGCGATGCCGGCGATCGAGGAGACCGAGACGATCCTCCCGCCGGCCGGGATCAGGTCGCGCTCCAGCAGCACGTCGTTGATCCGCTCCTGGCTGGAGAGGTTCACGTCGATGACCGAGTCCCAGCGGTCCGCGTCCATCCGGCCGAGGGTCCTGTCCCGGGTGATGCCGGCGTTGTGCACCACCACGTCGACCCGGCCGTGCCGGGAGGCCAGATGCTCGGCCAGCCGGGTCGGTGCGTCCGGCGCGGTCAGGTCGAGCTGCACCGCGCTGGCGCCGATCTCGTTGGTGACCGCCGCCAGCGCGTCCCCGGCGGCGGGCACGTCCAGCGTCACGACCTGGGCGCCGTCCCGGGCGAGCACCCGGGCGAGGGCGGCGCCGATGCCCCGCGCAGCCCCGGTGACCAGGACGACCTGCCCGTCCAGGGGCCGGTCCCAGTCGGCCGGCGCGGTGGCGGTGCCGGCACCGACCCGGATCACCTGCCCCGACACGTACGCGGACCGTCCGGACAGCAGGAAGCGCAGCGAGGCCTCCAGGCTGACCGGGGTGCCGGCATCACCGTCCGGTGTGACGTACACCAGCTGGGCGGTGACCCCCCGGCCGAACTCCTTGCCGACGCTGCGGGTCAGCCCCTCCAGGGCGCGCTGCGCGGTCGCCTCACGGGGCGAACCGCCTTCGGCCGGTGGGGTGCCCAGCACGATCACCCGGCCGCTGGTCAGCAGCGCCCGGGCCGGCGGGTGGAAGAAGTCGTAGAGCTGGCGCAGTCCGGTGGAGTCGGTGATGCCGGTGGCGTCGTACACCAGGGCGGCGAAGCGCGAGGTGGCGCCGGCGGCGGCCGGATCGGCCAGCTCGACCCCGGCCGCGGCCAGGATCTTGCCCACCGGCTCGGCGAGCCGGCCGCCGGCCGCCGAGCCGAGCAGGACCGGGCCGGGAACGAGCGGGTCGCCCGGCGTGTGCCGGCGCAGTCGCGGCGGGTCGGGCAGCCCGAGGCGCTTGACCAGCGCGCGGCCGGCCCCGGATTGGACGAAGCTCGCGTACCTGTCGGTCATAGGCGTAGCCTACTGGCGAGTAGGGTTCGGGCAACAGTTTCGAGGAGGTCGATCGTGCAGAGTGTCCGGCGGGTCGCGGTCATCGGCGGCAATCGCATCCCCTTCGCCCGGTCCAACTCGCGGTACGCGCAGGCGTCCAACGCGGACATGCTCAACGCGGCGCTGGACGGCCTCGTCGCCCGGTTCGGCCTGGCCGGGCAGCGAATGGGCGAGGTGGTCGCCGGGGCGGTGCTCAAGCACTCCCGGGACTTCAACCTGACCCGCGAGGTGGTGCTCGGCTCGAAGCTCGACCCGCGCACCCCGGCGTACGACATCCAACAGGCCTGCGGCACCGGCCTGGAAGCCGCCATCCTGGTCGCCAACAAGATCGCGCTCGGGCAGATCGAGGTCGGCATCGCCGGTGGCGTCGACACCACCTCGGACGCGCCGCTGGCCATCAACGAGGACCTACGCCGTACGCTGCTCGCGCTCAACTCCGCCCGGACCGTCGGCGAGCGGCTGAGGACCGCCGCGAAGCTCCGCCCGCACCAGCCGTTCAAGCCGGAGATCCCGCGCAACGCGGAGCCGCGTACCGGGCTGTCCATGGGCGAGCACGGGGCGCGGACGGCGCTGCGCTGGAACGTCGACCGGCAGGCCCAGGACGAGCTGGCGCTCCGCTCGCACCAGCGGCTCGCCGCCGCGTACGAGAAGGGGTTCTTCGACGACCTGATGACCCCCTACCTCGGGCTGACCCGGGATCAGAACCTCCGCCCGGACACCAGCCTGGAGAAGCTCGGCTCGCTCAAGCCGGTCTTCGGCACCAAGGGGCCGGACGCCGAGCGGGCCACCATGACCGCCGGCAACAGCTCGCCACTCACCGACGGCGCGTCAACGGTGCTGCTGGCCAGCGAGGAGTGGGCGCGGGAGCACCACCTGCCGGTGCTGGCCTGGTTCTCCTGGTCCGAGACGGCCGCGGTCGACTTCGTGCACGGCGACGAGGGGCTGCTGATGGCCCCCGCGTACGCGGGGGCCCGGATGCTGGCCCGGGCCGGCCTGACACTGCAGGACTTCGACTTCTACGAGATCCACGAGGCGTTCGCCTCGCAGGTGCTGGCCACCCTGGCCGCGTGGGAGTCACCCGAGTTCTGCAAGGAGCGGCTGGGCCTGGACGCGCCGCTCGGGGCGATCGACCGGGAGCGCCTCAACGTCAACGGCTCCTCGCTGGCCGCCGGGCATCCGTTCGCGGCCACCGGCGGCCGGATCGTGGCCACCCTGGCCAAGCTCCTCGACCAGAAGGGGAGCGGGCGCGGCCTGATCTCCATCTGCGCCGCCGGCGGGCAGGGCGTGACGGCGATCCTGGAGCGCTGAACCCGGTCACCTTTCCAGTGGCGAGCGATGCTAGGGGCGGCAGCCACGCTCGCAAGCCGTGACGATGAGGGCGTGGACCGGCACCAGGTACGCGGGGCCCTGCTGGAGGCAGGGCTGTCCCCCGAAGCCTTCGAGTTGGAGGGCGTGCACGAGCACGTGCCGGTCCCTCCCGACTTCTGGTTTCTCCGCCGCTCATCCGGCGGCGGCTGGGAGATCGGCCTCTACGAGCGCGGCGTGCACGACGTCCGCCAGCGCTTCGACACCGAGGAGGAGGCGTCCGCAGGGCTCTACACCGCCCTCACCGGCCGGCCGGCTCCGTTCTGATCCGATGGCCCCCGGGCCACCCCGCCCGATCTACCCCCCGCCGCCCGCGGCGTGCCCGGGTCAGGCGGTGGCACCGCCGTCGATGGCGATCGACGCGCCGGTGATGTGCCGCCCGCCGTCGCCCACAAGGTGGCTGACCGTCCCCGCGACATCTGCCGGCGTCCCGTACTGGCCGAGGGCGATGTGCGACCGCTGCTTGTCGGAGGTGGCGCTGTCTGACGGGTTCATGTCGGTGTCGGTCGAACCGGGGAGGATCAGGTTGACGGTGATCCCGCGCGGGCCGAGTTCGCGGGCGAGTGCCCGGGTCAGGCCGTTGACCGCGCTCTTGGTCATGGCGTAGACGCTGACTCCCGGATCCGGGACACGGCTGGCGAAGCTGCTGCCGATGTTGACGATCCGTCCGCCGTCGCCCATGTGGCGTACCGCCGCCTGGGTCGCCAGGAACGCCCCGCGTACGTGCACGGCGATGGCCAGCTCGAGGTAGTCGAGGCTGACCTTGTCGATCGGCCCGGCCGAGAAGACGCCGGCATTGTTGACCAGGATGTCCAGGCGTCCCAGTTCGGCGACGGCCTGCTCGACCGCGTCGACCACCGCCGTACCGTCGGCGCTGTCGGCCCGGATTGCCAGACCGGTGCGCCCGTACGACTCGATGTCGGCGACCACGGCCTTCGCGCTGTCCTCCGCTGTCCGGTAGGTGAACGCGACGTGGGCGCCGTCCTCGGCCAGCCGGCGCGCGACGGCGGCGCCGATACCGCGGCTCCCGCCGGTGACGAGGGCAACCCTGCCGGTAAGTCTGGACACGCTTCCCCATTCCTGTCGGTCGACTCAGGAGGGTGATCACCCTATCCGGCACCCGGGTCTGCGCTTGCCGACCGTCCTTACCGTGAGCGCCAGCCCGCCCCACGATCGTCTACTTCCGGGTCGCCCAGAAGCCGACCTGCCCGTCCGGCACCAGCGCCAAACGGGTCGAGGGCACACCGGTCGTCCTGGAGTGGAAGGCCAGCAGCGTCGACCGTCCAGCGGCACACCTACCTGCTGACGGTCACCAACGCCCAGGGCAAGCAGACGAAGACCCTCGTGGTGACCGCGACCGTGCACGAGATCATCCAGGTGTGAGGTGGTCCGGCCCATGCCGGTGGGGCCACGACCGGCGAGTACGGGAGAATGAGGGCCGTGACGACGATCCCGAACGTGCTCGCCCACCGGTACGCCTCACCCGAGCTGGTCGCCCTCTGGTCGCCGGAGGAGAAGGTACGGATGGAGCGGCGGCTCTGGCTCGCCGTGCTCAGGGCCCAGCGGGACCTCGGCGTGGCGGTGCCGGACGGAGTGGTCGAGGCGTACGAGCGGGTGGTCGACGATGTCGACCTCGCGTCGATCGCGGCGCGCGAGCGGGTCACCCGGCACGACGTGAAGGCCCGGATCGAGGAGTTCAGCGCGCTCGCCGGGCACGAGCACGTGCACAAGGGGATGACCTCCCGGGACCTCACCGAGAACGTCGAGCAGCTCCAGGTCCGCGCCTCGCTGGAGCTGATCCGGGACCGGGTGGTCGCCACCCTGGCCCGGCTGGCCTGGCACGCCCACGAATACTCCGGCCTGGTGATGACCGGCCGGTCGCACAACGTCGCCGCGCAGGCCACCACGCTGGGCAAGCGCTTCGCCTCCGCCGCCGAGGAGCTGCTGATCGCGTACGAGCGGCTCGAAGACCTCATCAACTGGTACCCGCTGCGTGGGATCAAGGGCCCGGTGGGCACCGCTGCGGACCAGCTCGACCTCTTCGACGGCGACGCCGACAAGGTGGCCCAGTTGGAGCGCCGGGTCGCCGAGCACCTGGGCTTCGCCCGGGTGCTGGACAGCGTCGGCCAGGTCTACCCGCGCTCGATCGACGTGGCCGTGCTCGCCGCGCTCTCCCAGGTGGCCGCCGCGCCGTCGTCGCTGGCCACCACGATCCGGCTGATGGTCGGCCAGGAGTTGGTCACCGAGGGCTTCAAGCCCGGCCAGGTGGGCTCGAGCGCGATGCCGCACAAGATGAACACCCGCTCGTCGGAGCGGGTGAACGGCTTCGCGGTGATCATTCGGGGTTACCTGTCGATGGTCGGCGAGCTGGCGGGTGACCAGTGGAACGAGGGGGATGTCTCCTGCTCGGTGGTCCGCCGGGTGGCGCTGCCGGACGCGTTCTTCGCCGCCGACGGCCTGTTCCAGACCTTCCTCACCGTGCTGGACGAGTTCGGCCCGTACCCGGCGGTGATCAACCGGGAGCTGGAGCGCTTCCTGCCCTTCCTGGCCACCACGAAGATCCTGGTCGCGGCGGTGCGCCGCGGGGTCGGCCGGGAGGTCGCGCACGAGGTGATCAAGGAGCACGCGGTGGCCGTCGCGCTGGCGATGCGGGAGAAGGGCGCGGCCGAGAACGACCTCTTCGACCGACTCGCCGCGGACGGCCGCCTCGGCCTGACCCGGGCGGAGATCGACGCCCTGGTCGCCGACCGCAACGCCTTCGTCGGCGCCGCAGGCACCCAGATCGACCGGGTGACCGCCCGCATCTCCAAGATCGTCGAAGCTCACCCCCACGCCGCCGCCTACTCCCCACCTCCCATCCTCTGACCCGGTCCTCGCCTGGTCGGTCGAGGCGAACCACTGGCGAGTCAGGAGTCGCGGGTGGGTGTTTCGGCCGCCGAGCTCAGGTTGGGAGCGCTCGGCGGTTCGGCGACGCCGCCGGGGGCCGATGCGATCTCCGGTTCGTGGGCGGCGTCGGCCGCGACGAGGGGCTGGTCGGGCGGCATGACGTCCGGCATCTTGGGTACGACGATCACCGCCGTGCCGTACGCGCAGATCTCCATCCACATCTCGCCGCAGTCCCGGCTGTCGAAGCGCATGCCGATGACCGCGTTCGCGCCGAGCCGGCGGGCCTCCTCGCCCAGTCGTGCCACCGAGTCCGTACGCCAGCGGGTGAGGTTGTCCGGTGCCGACGGGTCGTAGGCGCCACCGCGGAGGTTCTTGACCCCCTCGCGGTACGGGTTTCTGGTCCTCGCCATCGAGGAGACCACTTCGCCGAGGATCTGGCGGATCTCGTAGCCGGGCAGTTGATCCGTCGTCACGACCAGCACGGTTCCGATGCTGTCAGCCGGGCGGCGACCCGAACGTCTGCCATCGCCACCTGATCGGATGCTGCGAAACGGGTCGACGCGGACGCCCGGCACTCCGCCGACCATCCGCGTCGTCCGCGGTGTCAACCTACCCAGCGCCCCCAGAACGGGTGGTAGGACCGGACCGTCGGACACCGGACCGTGAAGGTGATTCGCGCCCCGGTGGTACGCGATATCGCCGTAGTTACGGATGCTCGTGCCGTCGGTCCGCTCGCCATCGAAGCAAGCCGATGCCCGGGTTGGTCGGCGGCCGGGTGGGCCGGGCGTCCCCGCACCCCGTCGGTAACGTCGATCACTGTCTGAACCGCGCCCGGCCGGTGCGGTCGAGCCGGCATCTGCCAGGTAGGCTGGCTGCGCTCGCCCGTTGTGGGTCGGCACCCAACTGCGTACACAGTCAGGAGTGCCCAGTGCCTCGCGTCGTCGTCGACGTCATGCTCAAGCCCGAGATCCTCGATCCTCAGGGCCAGGCCGTCGCAAACGCGCTGCCCCGGCTCGGCGTCAGTGACGTCGCCTCGGTCCGGATCGGCAGGCGGATCGAGATCGAGTTCACCGGTGAACCGGACCTGGACCGGGCCCGGGAGATCGCCGACAAGCTGCTCGCCAACCCGGTCATCGAGGATTTCACCGTCCGTCTGGTCGAAACCGACGAGACCGTGGACGCACGCCCGTGACCGCCCGGGTCGGTGTGGTGACATTCCCCGGCTCGCTCGACGACGGGGACGCGGCCCGGGCCGTCCGGATCGCCGGCGCCGAGCCGGTCCGGTTGTGGCACGGCGACCCGGGGCTGCACGGGGTGGACGCCGTCGTCCTGCCCGGCGGCTTCTCCTACGGTGACTACCTGCGCTGCGGGGCCATCGCCCGGTTCGCCCCGGTGATGGAGACGATCGTGGACGCCGCCCGGGGCGGCCTTCCGGTGCTCGGCATCTGCAACGGCTTCCAGATCCTCTGCGAGGCCCACCTGCTGCCCGGCGCGCTCACCCGCAATCAGCACCTGCACTTCCGTAACCGGGACCAGATCCTCCGCATCGAGTCCGTCGGCACCGCCTGGACCAACGCGTTCCAGCCGGGCCAGGAGGTGCTGATCCCGGTCAAGAACGGCGAGGGCTGCTACGTCGCCGACCCGGCGACGCTGGATCGGCTGGAGGCCGAGGGTCGGGTCGTCGCCCGCTACCTCGGCGGCAACCCCAACGGTTCGCAGCGCGACATCGCTGCGATCACCAACGAGGCCGGCAACGTGGTCGGCATCATGCCGCATCCCGAGCACGCGGTGGAGGCGCTCACCGGCCCCTCCCTGGACGGTCTCGGCTTCTTCACCTCGGTGCTCAAGTACCTGGTGGGGGCGCCGGCGTGACCGTGCGCGGCGGGATCATCGGTCGGCTCACCCGCCGGTACGGCGGCGAGCGCAGCGAGGAGAGGTCATGACCACCCATCCGGACCCGGCCCTGCGGGAGACGCCGGACGCCTTCCCGGCCGACCCGGCAGAGCCGCGTACGGCCGCCGTGCTGCCGCAGGCCGGCCCGGTCGACGACTGGGCCGTGGGCGTGGACACCGTGCCCCGGGCCACCGGCACGCCGGACGAGCTTCAGCCGTACCCGGAGCTGGGCCTCCGTGACGACGAGTACGACCGGATCCGGCACATCCTCGGCCGCCGGCCCACCCAGGCCGAGCTGGCCATGTACTCGATCATGTGGAGCGAGCACTGCTCCTACAAGTCGAGCAAGGTGCACCTGCGTCAGTTCGGCGAGAAGGCCCCGCCGAGCGACCGGCTGCTGGCCGGCATCGGTGAGAACGCCGGCGTGGTCCGGGTCTCCGACGAGCTGGCGGTGACCTTCAAGGTCGAGTCGCACAACCACCCCAGCTTCGTCGAGCCGTACCAGGGCGCGGCGACCGGCGTCGGCGGGATCGTCCGGGACATCCTCGCCATGGGTGCCCGCCCGGTCGCGGTGATGGACCCGCTGCGCTTCGGCGCGGCCGACCACCCGGACACCGCCCGGGTGCTGCCCGGCGTGGTCGCCGGCGTCGGCGGCTACGGCAACTGCCTCGGCCTCCCGAACATCGGCGGCGAGGTGGTCTTCGACCCCTGCTACCAGGGCAATCCCCTGGTCAACGCGCTCTGCCTCGGGGTGCTGCCGGTCGACCGGCTGCAGAAGAAGGAGGCGGCCGGCCCCGGCAACGTCGTGGTGCTGATGGGGGCCAAGACCGGCCGGGACGGCATCGGCGGCGTGTCGGTGCTGGCCAGCGCCACCTTCGACAAGGGCAGCGAGCAGCGCCGCCCGTCGGTGCAGGTGGGCGACCCGTTCATCGAGAAGCTGCTGATCGAGGCCTGCCTGGAGCTGTACGACGCCGAGCTCGTGGTCGGCATTCAGGACCTCGGCGGCGCCGGGCTGACCTGCGCGCTCACCGAGACCGCCGCCGCGGCCGGCACCGGCATGCGGGTGTGGCTGGAGCGGGTGCCGCTGCGCGAGCCCTCGATGGAGCCGCACGAGATCCTGGCCAGCGAGTCCCAGGAGCGGATGCTGCTGGTCGTCGCCCCCGACAAGCTGGAGGCGGTACTCAAGATCGCCGAGAAGTGGGGCGTGCTCGCCACCGCTGTCGGCGAGGTCACCCCGCCCGCGCCGGACGGCCGGCCGGGCCGCCTGCTGGTCACCTGGCGTGACCAGATCGTGGTCGACGTCCCGCCGGGCTCGCTGGTCGACGACGGTCCGGTCTACGCCCGCCCGATGCGCGAGCCGGCCGACCTGATCCTGCTCCAGGCCGACCGGGCCGAGACGCTGCCCCGGCCGAACAACCCGGACGCGCTCCGGGAGACCGTGCTGCGCATGATCGCGTCACCGAACCTGGCCGACAAGACCTGGGTCACCGAGCAGTACGACCGGTACGTGCTGGGCAACACCGTGCTCGCCCAGCCGGAGGACTCCGGCGTGATCCGGATCGACGAGCGGACCGGCCTCGGCGTGGCCCTCTCCGTCGACGGCAACGGCCGGTACGCGCGCCTCGACCCGTATCACGGGACGAAGCTCGCGCTGGCTGAGGCGTACCGGAACGTGGCGGTGACCGGTGCCAAGCCGATCGCCGTGACCAACTGCCTCAACTTCGGCTCCCCGGAGGACCCGGGCGTGATGTGGCAGTTCGCCGAGGCCGTCCGCGGCTTGGCGGACGGCTGCCTGGAGTTGGGCATCCCGGTGACCGGCGGCAACGTCAGCTTCTACAACCAGACCGGCGCGGCGGCCATCCACCCGACCCCGGTCGTCGGCGTGCTGGGCGTGCTGGACAACGTCGCGGACCGGGTGCCGATGGGCTTCGTGCCGCGGCCGGGCGGCGACCACGACCAGCTCTTCCTGCTGGGCGAGACGCACGTCGAGCTCTCCGGCTCGGAGTGGGCCTGGGTGACCCACGAACACCTGGGCGGCATCCCGCCGCAGGTCGACCTGGCCCGCGAGCGGCAGCTCGGCGAGCTGCTGGCGGAGGCGGCCCGGGTGGGGCACCTCAGCTCCGCGCACGACCTCTCCGACGGTGGTCTCGCCCAGAGCCTGGTCGAGTCCTGCCTGCGGCGCGGCGTGGGCGCCCGGGTGGCGCTGCCGGAGCACTTCACCGGCGGGTCGATGCCGTTCGTCTTCCTGTTCAGCGAGTCCGCCGGCCGGGTGCTGGTGTCGGTGCCGCGGGGGCACGAGAAGGCGTTCACCGCCCTCTGCGCCGAGCGCGGTGTGCCGTGGGAGTTCATCGGGGTCACCGACCCGGCCGGCGGTGCCCTGGAGGTGCACGGCCAGTTCCGGATCGGCCTCGACGACCTGAGCGCCGCGCACAGCGCGACCCTGCCGCGCCTCTTCACCGGCGCGGAGGCGGCCCAGGTGGAGCTCTCCGCGGCCACCGCCGAGCAGCCGGTGGGCGTCGAGTTCGACGCCCCGGCCGACGCCGGCGCAACGGAGTCCGGGCCGGCGAGCGAGGCGTTGCCGCCCGCGGCCGGTGCGGAGGCCGGAGACACTTCGGTGGCGTCGACCGGGGACGCCCGGACGGAGGTTGCGGCCGAGCCGGCCGAGGCCGTGGACGGCCTGGCGCCGGCTGCGGGCGCCACGGCGGAAGCCACCGACCCCACGCCTGACGCTCCCGAGGCGGCGTCCGACCTGGCCGAGGCTGGCCCGGACGGGTCCGCGACGGCTCCCGGTGACTCGGATCAGGCCCCGGCGCCCGATCAGCGCTGAGGCCCTGGCCTTGGCTGCCTTCGCCCAACCCGGTTCCGGTGCCCGGTTCGACTGGGGGCTGACCGGGGCGGCGGAGTTCGGTCGGGTCTGTGCTGCCCTGGTGGTGGTGGACGTGCTCTCGTTCACCACCGCGGTCGAGGTGGCGGTCGGCCGTGGCATGCGCGTGCACCCGTTCCCCTGGGGGGAGCAGGCGGCCGACTACGCCCGCCGGGTGGGTGCCGTCGCTGCGGTCGGCCGCCGGCAGATGACCCCGGAGCATCCGTGGTCGCTCTCGCCGGCAGCGCTGCGGACCGCGCCCGTGGTCGCCGATCTGGTGCTGCCCTCCCCGAACGGCTCGGCCATCAGCGCGGCCGCGAGCGCCACCGGCGTGCCGGTGGTCGCGGCGTGTCTGCGTAACGCGCGCGCCGTCGGGCGATGGCTGCGCGCCGAGGGATACGGGTCGACCGACGCCCCGGTGGGGGTGGTGGCCGCCGGGGAACGCTGGCCGGACGGCTCGCTGCGCCCCTGCGTCGAGGACCAGCTCGGGGCGGCCAGCGTGCTGGACGCCCTGTCCGGCGTGCCGGGCGGGCTCTCGGTGGAGGCGGCGATGGCGCTGGCCGCGCTGGCCAGCACGCCCGACGTGCCGGCGGCGGTCCGGGGATGCGTCTCGGGTCGGGAACTCGTCGAGGGCGGCTTCGCCGACGACGTGGAGATCGCGGTCCAGCTGGGCGTCTCCGACATGGTGCCGGTGCTGCGCAACGGCTACTTCGCCGCCGCCTGATCCGGCCGAGCCGCCCGTCCGGGCGTCAGCGACCCGGGGGGTGGGGAACCGGTCGCCTCGGCGACGACGAACGCGATCACCGGAACGACTCGCGACCGACGGGTGGGTGGTCCGATCCTGCGAAGTGGCCGCCCGGCTGAGCCGGGCGGCCACTGTCGATGTGGGCGGGGGCGTTCGGGCCCCGGCGGTCAGTCGTCCAGCCAGTCGAGGCGCCGGCCGCCGCGCTCCTGCTGGCCGTCGGGGCGGCCCCGGCCGGCCTGGGCCGGGTCGGCGTAGTACCCGCCGCCCTGGTCGTAGCCGTGGTTGTCGTAGCCGCCGCCCCGCTGCTGTGGCGGCTGCTCCTGGCCGTAGCCGCCGTGCTGGCCGTAGCCACCCTGCTGGTCGTAGCCGCCCTGCTGGTCGTAGCCGCCCTGCTGGTCGTAGCCGCCCTGCTGCGGCTGGCCGTAACCGTCGCCGCCGCCGTAGCCGCCGCGCTGGTCGTAGCCGCCCTGCTGGTCGTAGCCCTGCTGGCCACCGTCGTAGCCGCCGGAGGGCCTGTTGTCGTAGCCGCCCGAGGATCCGTTGTCGTAGCCGCCGGAGGGCCCGTTGTCATACCCGCCGCTCGCGCCGTAGCCGGTGCCCGGCTCCGGGCCGCGGCCGTACTGCCCGCCCTGGCCCTGCTGGTCGTAGCCGCGTCCCTGGTCGGGCTGGTAGGTGCTGGTCGGGTACGGGTCGGCCGGCGGCGCGTACTGGGTGCTGTCGCCGGTGTAGCGGCCGGTCGGCTCGTCGTACCGGTCGCCGCCGTAGCCGCCCTGGGCGGGCGGGTAGCCGCCGGCACCGGCGCCGTAGTCCGGGCTGCCGTATCCGCCGCCGGACGAGGGCGCGTTGCCGTAGCCACCGCCCGAGGACGGCGCGTTGCCGTAGCCACCCCCCGAGGAGGGGGCGTTGCCATAGGCGTTGTTGCCGTAGCCGCCCTGGCCGTGGGCCTCGTCGCCGTAGCCGCTGCCGGCCCAGCCACCCTGTCCCCCGCTGCCGTACGCGGGCCCGGCGGGCGCGCCGTACGGATCCGGCGGGACATCGTCCACGACCGGGCGGTGCATCATGGTCGGCGCGTCGCCGAGCGAGTTGCCGCCGACCATCGTCGGCGCCGCACCGGCGCCCATCCCGTTGACCACCCGGGTCTGGTCGTTCGCGCCTTGATAGCCGCCCCGGGCGACCGGCACGGCACCGGCTGCTGCGGGCGCTCCGCCCGGGCCGTCCCCGTCGGCGTCGGCGTCCTCGTTCTTGCGGCGCAGGTAGAGCAGCACGATGGTACCGACGCCCACGGCGACGAAGAGGCCGCCGAGCAGGATCAGCAGCCAGTTGCCGAAGCCGCCCGAGTCCTCCTTGCCGGCGGGCTGCGGGGCGGCAGCGGCCTCGGTGGCCGGGTCGGTGGCGGTGTCGTCGGTCGGCTCGTCGGTCGCCGCGGCCTCCTCGGTGGCCGACGGCGTGGCGCTCGGGGTCGTCTCGACCTTGACGTCCACGCCGATCCGCAGGCCGGTCACGGCCTGGCCAGCGGCGGCCTGGACCGACTTGCTACCGATCGCCGAGCCGCCCGCGGAGGCGGCCAGGTCGATCCGGCCGGGCGCGATCGGGTCCGAGGTCGAGCCGGTGAACTTGAAGTTTCCGCTGCCGTCCGTGCTGGTCGAGCGCTGCTTGCCCTGGCTGTCCTTCAGCATGACGGTCGCGCCCGACAGCGGCTCGCTGTTGGCGGAGGCGACCACCTTGCCGGAGATCGACTTCACCGTCTGCGTCTGCTCCTGGGTCGGAGCCGCGCCACCCTGAACGGTCATGTCGCGTGAATCGCTGGCCTGATCGCCGCCTGCCTTGGCGGAAACCCGTACCGGTCCGGACTTGGTGCTTCCAGGGGACAGGTTGTCCGCGACGAGGGTCACGGTGAACGGCTCGGTCTGGCCCGGCTGGATTGGCCGCGCCGGCACCCTGCAATCGTTGCCCTGGCAGGTCAGCCCACCGAACGTGTCAACGCTGATGCTGAACACGGACGGTGTGTCGTTGTTGTTCTTGACGCTGAAGGTCATTTTGGTTGACTGGCCGCTTTGCAGTGTGCCCGTTGGCAGGCTGGTGATCTGCACGTCGGGATCTGCGGCCAGAGCGGGTGTGGCGGGGACGGCGAGCAGCGCGCCGACGACCAGCGCTACGACCACACCGGCCCGCTGCTTCCAGGCACGTCGGTGTGTAGACACGTCCACCGCCTTCCGGGTCTGATCTCCCCGGCCGGCTGGTGCCGGGCCGGATGATCACTCACGGTACAAATACGCCGTCGGCAACTATGCCTTGTCTGACCGGGTCATCTCTACCCAGGGCCAGCGGTGACCGGGGCGCCGCCGAATCGTATCGTCCCGTCGTGTCCTCTCCGCACTCAAAGTCCGCCGCCGTAGCGGCCGTGTTGACGGCGCTGGATGAGGGGCGTACGCCCGAACGACCGGTGTTCCGGGAGGCGGTCCGTACCCTCTTGGGCGTCCTTGCGGAGCGCGTCCCCGGCCGATCGGTGGAGGTGCGGGTTCCGCCCTACGGAGCTGTTCAGTGCGTCACCGGGCCGCGACACACCCGGGGAACGCCACCGAACGTGGTGGAAATGGACCCGACCACCTGGCTGGAACTGGCCACCGGACGCCTGGGCTGGGCGGAGGCAGTCACCGAGGGTCGCGTACGGATGAGCGGAATCCGCGCCGACCTCTCCGGGTATCTCCCGCTCTAGCTGGGCAGATGTTCCGGCGTGTCACTGTCGGGAGGCGGATCGTGACTGTCGGTATCGTCGGTGTTTCGCGTACACTGGCGGGCGACGACGGTCCCGGCCAACCGTGTGGAGCTGCCCCCGACTCCGCCAGGCCGGCCCAGACCAGCATGAGGGAGCGACAGGTGCCCCGAGGCGGCGATGGCCGGCTGAGCCACGACCTTGACCCCCAGCGACCCGGCCCGCAGGACGCGTGCGGCGTCTTCGGCGTCTGGGCGCCCGGCGAGGAGGTCGCCAACCTGACCTACTTCGGGCTCTACGCGCTCCAGCACCGTGGCCAGGAGGCCGCCGGCATTGCGGTGAGTGACGGCTCGGGCGTGGTGGTCTTCAAGGATCTCGGCCTGGTCGCCCAGGTCTTCGACGAGCCGACCCTGGCCAGCCTGCGCGGGCATGTCGCGATCGGCCACGCGCGCTACTCCACCACCGGCGGCTCGACCTGGGAGAACGCCCAGCCGACCATCCGGGCGACCAGCTCCGGCACCACGATCGCGCTGGCCCACAACGGCAACCTGGTCAACACCGCCGAGCTCCAGCGCGAGGTGGCCGAGCGGGCGATCGACTCCGACGGCTCGACCAACGACACCTCACTGGTCACCATGCTGCTGGCCAGCCGGCCGGACCTGTCCGTCGAGGCGGCCGCGCTGGAGGTGCTGCCCCGGCTGCGCGGCGCGTTCAGCTTCGTCTTCATGGACGAGTCGACCCTCTACGCGGCCCGCGACCCGCACGGCGTACGCCCGCTGGTGCTCGGCCGGCTGGAGCGCGGCTGGGTGGTCGCCAGCGAGACCGCCGCGCTGGACATCGTCGGCGCCAGCGTGGTCCGCGAGGTGGAGCCGGGCGAGCTGATCGCCATTGACGAGGACGGGCTGCGCTCCACCCGGTTCGCCGCCCCGGAGCCGAAGGGTTGCCTCTTCGAGTACGTGTACATCGCCCGCCCGGACGCCACCATCGCCGGGCGCAACGTGCACGCCGCCCGGGTGCAGATCGGCCGCCAGCTCGCCAGGGAGCACCCGGTCGAGGCCGATCTGGTGATCCCGGTGCCGGAGTCCGGCACGCCGGCCGCCATCGGATACGCCGAGGAGTCCGGCATCACCTACGGCCAGGGCCTGATGAAGAACCCGTACGTGGGGCGCACCTTCATCCAGCCGTCGCAGACCCTGCGCCAGCTCGGCATCCGGCTCAAGCTGAACCCGCTACGCGAGAACGTCCGGGGCAGGCGCCTGGTCGTGGTGGACGACTCGATCGTCCGCGGCAACACCCAGCGGGCCATCGTGCGGATGCTGCGCGAGGCGGGGGCGCTGGAGGTCCATGTCCGGATCTCCTCCCCGCCGGTCCGCTGGCCCTGCTTCTACGGCATCGACTTCGCCACCCGGGCGGAGCTGCTGGCCAACGGGCTGGACAACGAAGGCATCCGGCGGTCGATCGGCGCCGACACGCTGGGTTACGTCTCACTGCCCGGTCTCATCGCCGCGACCGAGCAGCCGAAGACCCGGCTCTGCCGGGCGTGCTTCGACGGGGAATACCCGATCGAGCTGCCGGCCGGGAACCTGATCGGCAAGCACGTGCTCGAAGGGGTGGGCCGCCGGGTCGCCGCCGAGGCGTCCGAGGCCACCGCTGACCCCACCGCCGCACTCGTCGCCACTCCGGGCGGCGACACCTTCAGCTCGGCGCGTCTCGACCTGAAACCGTCGGCCACCACCCACCGCCCGTAGCACCGACGCGGGGTCGGGCCACCGCAGGTGCGGCCCCGCGAGAACCACAAAGGGGAGAACCGTGACGCACGTGTCCGAGCGCAGCGGCGCAGGAATCAGCCCGACGGGTGCCGGCGGCGACCGCCAGCCCTGGACGGCCGGCACCAACCGTACGACGCGGAAGCGCTCGGTCTCGTACGCCGACGCCGGGGTGTCGATCGAGGCGGGCGACCGCGCGGTCGAGCTGCTCAAGTCCAAGGTCAAGCAGACCCGGCGCCCGGAGGTCATGGGTGACCTGGGCGGCTTCGCGGGCCTGTTCCGGCTGGACACGAAGAAGTACAAGAACCCGATCCTCGCCTCCTCGACGGACGGCGTGGGCACCAAGCTGGTGATCGCCCAGCAGCTCGACATCCACGACACGGTCGGCATCGATCTGGTCGCGATGGTCGTCGACGACCTGGTCGCCTGCGGCGCCGAGCCGCTCTTCCTGCTCGACTACATCGCCACCGGCGAGGTCGTCCCGGACAAGGTCGCCGAGATCGGCGCGGGCATCGCCGACGGCTGCCGGTACGCGGGCTGCGCGCTGCTCGGCGGCGAGACGGCGGAGCACCCGGGCGTGCTGCGTCCCGACGAGTACGACATCTCCGCCACCGGCGTCGGCGTGGTGGAGGAGAGCGAGATCCTCAGCTCCGAGCGGGTGGAGGTGGGCGACGTCGTGATCGCGATGCGCTCCTCCGGCCTGCACTCCAACGGCTACTCGTTGGTCCGGCACGTGCTGCTCGGCGCCGGCCGGATGCGTTTGGACGTGGTGATCGACGACTTCGGCCGCCAGCGGACCCTCGGCGAGGAGCTGCTCACCCCGACCAAGATCTACGCGCAGGACTGCCTCAAGCTGATCGCCGAGGCCGAGGTGCGGGCGCTGGCCCACGTGACCGGCGGCGGCATCCCGGGCAACCTGGTCCGGATCCTGCCGGAGCACGTCGACGCGGTGGTCAACCGCTCCACGTGGAAGCCGCAGCCGGTTTTCGACCTGATCCAGTCCAAGGGCCGGATCGAGGACCCGGAAATGGAGGCGACGTTCAACATGGGCGTCGGCATGTTCGCCATCGTCTCCGCCGAGGACGCCGATCGAGCGCTGGCGACCCTGACCGGCCGCGGCGTCGACGCCTGGCAGGCGGGCGAGATCATCGAGGGCTCCGGCAACGTGCAGATGATCGGTCACCACACCCGAGGATGATCACGTTCTGTTGATCATCCGGGCACCTGATCGGGGGTTCACCCGAGTGGCCACCGCCGCCTAGCCTGAAGGGCGCTTCGGGCTAGGCGGGGGAGGGTTGATGGCTACTCGTACGCACACCGGGATGCGGGGCATCGCCGCCGTCCCCTCGTACGTGGTGATGCAGCCGACCACGCTGTGCAACCTCGACTGCGCCTACTGCTACCTGCCGATGCGGGCGGCGGACCGGCGGATGCCGGTCGCGGTCGCCGAGGCGGTGGCGGCGTCGGTGAACCCGTGGGCGGCGACGGAGCGGTTCTCCGTCGTGTGGCACGGCGGGGAGCCCCTCGCGGCCGGCCGGGAGCACCTGGCGGCCCTGCTCGCCCCGTTCGCGCCCGAGGTGGAGCACCACGTCCAGACCAACGCCACGCTGATCGACGACGCCTGGTGCGCGTTCTTCGCCGAGCACGGCGTCCGGGTCAGCGTGAGCGTGGACGGGCCGCGGGAGCGCAACGCGGAGCGGGTGACCCGCGGCGGCCGGCCGGCGTACGACCGGATCCTGGCCGGGGTGGGGGCGCTGCGCCGGCACGGGCTGCCCTTCTCGGCCCTGGCCGTGGTGTCCCAGCCCGGCCCCGGCCTCGCCACCGAGCTCTACGACTACTTCCTCGACCTCGGCTGCGACGTGCTCGGCGTCAACATCGAGGAGACCGAGGGGGTCAACACCCGGACCAACGCCCGGGACGCCGACGCGGTGACCGGGTTCTGGGCGGAGCTGGTCGGCGCGTGGCGCCGGGATCCCCGGATCCACCTGCGGGAGGTGGAGTGGTCACTGCGATACGCCGGGGCGGTCCTGGCCGGCACGGCGGACGAAGTTCTGCCCCGCCAGCTCGATCCGATCCCCACCGTCGCCCACGACGGCTCGGTGGTCGTGCTCTCCCCGGAACTGGCCGGCTTCACCGACGCCCGATACGGCGACTTCAGCAGCGGTAACGTGCTGACCACCCCGCTGGCCGAGATCCTGGCCGGGGCGGGGCGGACCCCTTGGGTGACGGAGTTCCTCGCCGGCGTCGAGGCCTGCCGGTCGTCCTGCCCCTACTTCGGGTTCTGCGGTGGTGGGCACGCCGCCAACCGCTACTTCGAGCAGGGGCGTTTCGACGGTACGGAGACCGAGCACTGCCGCAACAGCAAGATCCGCCTACTGGAGGGAGTGTTGGAGCATGCCCGAGACCACCAGTCATCGGCAGCCTGAGCGCGTCGGGGGAGCCGACCCGGACCTGGTCGCCGACCGGGTGCGGGAAGCCGCCGTGGGGCTGACCGCGCTGCTCCACGAGGCAGAGGCCGCGCGGCTGTTACGGGCGGAGGTGTCGGGCGGCGACGGTGCCAGCGCGGTGTGCGCGTGGAACCACTTCGAGAACATCCCGACGTTCTACAACTGGAACAACCGGCCCCGCTGACGGCATGAGTCCGCGATCAGGGACCTGCTGGTGCGTGGGGCTGTCCCCGGTGCGGCAGGTCCCTGACCGTCGGTCGTACGCCGGCTTCCGCAGAGCACATGCGTGAGCACGCGGGGCTTACCGCGTGCTCAGATGTGACCGGAGGTCAGCGGGTCGGACGGGCCCAGGTGTCCGGGTCCTCGTCCGCGTGGTCCTCGTCATCGTCGTCGACATACTCTTTGTAGTCGTCGTCGAAGTCGCGGTCCGACTTGCCGCTGCCGCCGAGTTCTCGCTGCAAGGCGGCGAGGTCGGTGTTCGGGGAGTGGTACTTCAACTCCCGGGCCACCTTTGTCTGCTTGGCCTTAGCACGGCCGCGCCCCATGGCTCGACCCCCTCGCACAGAATGCGGGGCAGCCCGAAGGCGGGCCCCGATGACGTCAGGCATCTCTCGTGGCTCTTACGGTACATGGGGATGCCACCGTTCGGCACCTCGGGTTACCGTCAGCCGGCCCTGCGCGTCGCAGTGATCCGGCCGTCACAAAGTGTACCCGGTAAGGGGTGACAGGCGGGAGCGGCCGTGACAGCGGTCAAACCAGCACGAAACGCCCCAATTTCCAGCTTAATGCTGGATCGAGCCGCCGCGTGAGCCGGGGGCGGAGGCGGTGTCCGCCCCCGGCGTGATGTTCAGCTCAGGCGGATCGTGCGGAGCCGGCCGACCTCGGCCATCCGCCGCTCGGCGAGCCGGTCCGCGGCCACCGCGGGCGGTACGCCCTCGTCGTCGGCGAGCCGCAGGATCTCCCGGGTGGTGTCGTAGATCCGGGTGGCCCGGAGCTTCGCCCGCTCGAAGTTGAAGCCCTCGATCTCGTCGGCGACCTGGATGACGCCGCCGGCGTTCACCACGTAGTCGGGGGTGTAGAGGATGCCCCGGTCGGCGAGGACCTTCTCGATGCCCGAGTGGGCGAGCTGGTTGTTCGCCGCGCCGGTGACCACCTTGGCCCGCAGCACCGGCACCGTGTCGTCGTTGAGGGCGCCGCCGAGGGCGCACGGTGCGTACACGTCGATGTCGGAGGCGACCAGCGCGGCGGCGTCGTCGACCAGTTCGACCTGCGGGTGGGTGGCGCGCACCCACTCCAGGGCCTTCGGGTTGACGTCGGTCGCCACGACCTCGGCCCCGTCCTCCAGCAGGTGGCCGGTCAGGTACTTGCCGACCTTGCCCAGGCCGGCCACGCCGACCCGCCGGCCGGACAGCGTCGGGGCACCCCAGACGTGCTCGGCAGCGGCCCGCATGCCCTGGAAGACGCCCCAGGCGGTCAGGATCGACGAGTCGCCGGCGCCGCCGTGCTCCACGCTGCGGCCGGTGACGTACCGCGTCTCCCGGGCGATCACGTCCATGTCGGCCACGTAGGTGCCGACGTCGCAGGCGGTGTAGTAGCGCCCGCCCAGGGACTCCACGAAGCGGCCGTACGCGCGCAGCAGCGGCTCGCTCTTGATCTGCTCCGGGTCGCCCCAGATGACTGCCTTGCCGCCGCCGAGGTCGAGCCCGGCCAGGGCGTTCTTGTACGCCATGCCGCGGGAAAGGTCGAGCACGTCGGCGAGGGCCTCGTCCTCGCTGGCGTACGGGTAGAAGCGGGTTCCGCCGAGCGCGGGGCCCAGCGCGGTGGAGTAGATCCCGATGATCGCCTTGAGGCCGGACTGCCTGTCCTGGCAGAACACGACCTGTTCGTGACCGGTGGATCCGGGGTCGTCGGTGTTGACGAATACGCCCATGGCTGACTCCTGTGTCGGTGTGCGCCCTTGTGGGGTGCGGACCTGGTGGCACGCCGGCGGGGGATGGTGCCGGTGCTGCTGAGCCTAATATCGGCCGGAGCCGTACTGTCGCGCACGCCACGTCCCCACGCCACGCCGGCTAGGTACGGGTCCCGACTCGTGGGAGGATCGCGCCGTGCCGTCGCTCTTCGCTTCTTACCTGCGCGTGTACGAGCCGCTGAC
This sequence comes from Micromonospora sp. SL4-19, assembly GCF_047921475.1. Classification (NCBI taxonomy): domain Bacteria; kingdom Bacillati; phylum Actinomycetota; class Actinomycetes; order Micromonosporales; family Micromonosporaceae; genus Micromonospora; species Micromonospora sp. SL4-19. The sequence goes on along the minus strand of NZ_JBLROB010000005.1, from coordinate 204,397 downwards.
CGCCTTCGACCGGGACCGCCAGTCGTTCTGGCGCCGGTACGTCAGCGAGGGCCGTGCCGTCGCGCCGCTGGAGGGGCCGGTCCGGCAGCGGACCGCGGTGATCGAGGCGCTCGGCGCGGGCTGGACCCGGTTGCCGGACCTGCCGGACGAGGCGTACGTGCTGGAGACCGATGACACCCTGCTGGTCTGCCCGTGGAACCTGCGGATCCGGGTGGCGGAGGCGGCGCTGAGCGCCCGGGACGGAGTGCCGTCGGTGCTGGCCGACGCGTTCGTCCCGCCGACCCTGGCCGGCCAGGCCAAGGCGGTGGTGGAGGACTGGCGCAGCGGGGCACGGGTGCTCGAGCACGGGGTGCCCCGGGTGCACGAACAGATCGCCACCTGGGGGGTGCCGCTGCGCTGGTTCGTGCTCTTCGACCGGCAGGAGCGGCAGCTGGTGACCGAACCGGAGCGGCGCGCGCTGCGCTACCGGACGGAGATCTCGAAGGCGCGTCGCCGGTCGTCCCGGGCGTTGTCGGTGCTGCGCAAGTCGGTCGGGGAGGCCCCGATCACCGAGGCGGTCGAGGAGGCAGCCCGCTGGCTGGAGGAGTTCCACCCGCGCTCGGTGGTGGAGCTGGACTACGGCGGCCTGGTGCAGCTGCTGCCGGACGAGACCCTGGCGGCAGACGATTCGACCGAGCTCGTCGCGGCCGGGCTGGCCGGGCTCTCCCGGGGCGAGGCCGAGGAGGCTTCGGCGGCGTACGACAAGCTGGTCGCCCGGTGGCGGGCGGTGCAGTTGCTGGAGCGGTGCAACTAGCCCGAATTGCCCGAGTGAGGGCGTGCTGATGCGAGAGTGTCTCGTAGTTTACGCATCACGAACCGTGATCATGAGTCCGAATATGGTAGCTTCTGCGGCATAAAAGTCGTAAAAATCGGGCATGGTTCATCCGTCCGTCTAGGGACCTTCAGCCGTTCGGCCCATGTCGGACATCGGGGACTAGCCGGACCATGGGAGGCGCGTCGGCCGGCGGGACCCCGGCCGATGTCTCTACATGTGGAGGAGTGACCCCGATGGCATCGCGAACGCACGAACCAGAGCCGCTACTCACACCGGCCGAGGTGGCGTCGATGTTCCGTGTCGACCCGAAGACGGTGACCCGGTGGGCCAAAGCTGGCAAGCTCAGCGCTATCCGTACCCTGGGCGGCCACCGTCGCTACCGTGAGTCCGAGGTTCGGGCCCTGCTGCAGGGGCAGATCCCCCAGCAGCGTCAGGGGGACTGACGAGCCGGACGCTGCTGAGGCGTTCCGATCAGGGGCGGCTGGACGTACGCGAGAGCGACGATCCGCCGCCCTTTGTCGTGTCCGGGGTTCACTCGTCGAGCACGATCCGCAGCCCCACCGTGCCGCTCTCGCCCCGGCGCAGCCGGCTGCCCAGCAGGCTCAGCCGGCCGATCAGCCGGTACTTCTGCTTCAGCAGGCCCCGGATGCGCCGGGTTCCGGCCAGGTCGCAGAGCGATGCGTGCCCCGGCACCGACTCGCCGTGCGGCCGCCCGCGCACGTCGCACGGGGCCACCGCTACCCGGCCGTCACGCCGGATCCGCTTGACCTTGCCGGAGTCCGACACGGTCCACACCGCCAGCGCCTCGCCGTCCCGCACCGCCCAGACCGGCGTCGGCACCGCCCGCCCGTCCTTGCGGAAGGTTGTCAGCAGGAGGTACTTCTCCGCCGCCAGGCGGTCCAGGTCGGTCACGCCGCTCAGGATACGGCCGCGACAGCTCTGCCGAGCCCGGTTAGCGTGATCGTCGTGACCGGGGAACCCACTGTCGGCGACGTGTTCGGCGAGATGATCCGCGACGCGTACGCCGTCGCCACCGGGGTCGGACCCCGGCCGCTGGCCGGCGGGCGGCTGCCCCGGCCGGTCATCGAGATCATCGAGCGGGACGACGGCCTGGTCAACGGGGCCCCCGCCGGGCACTACCTGGACCCGCCGGAGGCGTGGCAGCCGCACGACCACCGGGCCGTGGAGCGGGTACGCGGGAACGTGCTGGATGTCGGCGTCGGCGGCGGCCGGATCGCGCTGCACCTCCAGCAGCGCGGAGTGCCGGTCACCGGCCTGGACACCTCGGCCGGTGCGCTGCGGGTCTGCCAGGCCCGGGGCGTACGGGACCTGGTGCACGGCACCGTCGACCGGCACGCGGCCGACGGCCGGCGTTACGACACCTTCCTGCTGCTCGGCAACAACCTCGGGCTGATCGAGGGACGAGAGCGGGCCCCCGGATTCCTGGCCGCGCTCGCCGCGCTGGCCCGCCCCGGCGCGCAGGTGATCGCCCACGGCACCGACCCGTACGGCACCACGGACCCGTTGCACACCGGCTACCACGAGCGCAACCGGCAGCGGGGCCGGCTCGGCGGCCAGCTCCGGCTGCGGCTGCGCTACCGGCTGCTCGGCACCGAGTGGTTCGACTATCTGGTGTGCTCGGTCGACGAACTGGCCCAGCTGGTGCACGGCTCGCCGTGGCGACTGGCCGACGTGGACGAACGGGACCGCCCGTACTACCTGGCCACGCTGAAACTGGCCTGAGCGCCGGCCTTCATTCGGTCCGGAGCGCCGCCTGGCGGCGCGGAGGCCGAATTACGGCCGCCGGGCCCCGGGAGCGGCCCCGGGACCCGCGCCGTACGCGTCACACCTGGACGGTCGGGGAGTGCTGGTCCGGCGGGAGGCCGCCGTCGCCGTCGACCACCTCGTCCGGGTTGCCGTCCTCGTCGATGTCGACCATGGTGATGTCCACCTTGCCGTCACCGTCCGTGTCGAACTGGAACAGGTCCGGTTTTCCGTCGCCGTCGGTGTCCACCACCCACACGTCGGTCTTCCCGTCGTTGTTGGTGTCCGCGCGGAGCAGGTCCACCCGTTCGTCGCCGCGGGTCTCCACGGTCTCGCGGTGCTCCGCGATCTCCGGTTCCTGGCTCATGCCCGTCCTTTCCCTCAGCGTCTGCCGTCAGTACCCGGTCCGGCACGCCCCCACGCACGCCGCCCGACCCGGCCCTGCATAGGGTCGCACCCATGAACGAGCGGAGCGGGCGGCCCGGCGCGGCGGAGACCCCGCACGTCACCGCGCGCGGCGAGGGGACGTCATGAGTGGTCGTTTTGTGGTCGTCGGGGGCGGCACGATGGGCCTCGGCATCGCGTACGTGGCGGCCGGCGCCGGCTACGCGGTCGAGCTGGTCGAGGTTGACCCGGCGCGCGGCGACGCCGCCGTGCGGCGGCTCGGCGAGCTGTGGGAGCGCGGGGTGCAGCGCGGCAAGCTGACCGCCGGGGAGGCGGCGGCGAACCGCGAGCGGGTCGTCCTGCGGGCCGGGCTCGCCGAGGTCGCCGAGGGCCCGGACGTGATCGTGGAGGCGGTCCCCGAGCGCCTCGACCTCAAGCGGGCGGTGCTCCGGGAGGCCGAGGGGCGGCGTCCCGCCCTGCTGGGCAGCAACACCTCCAGCATTCCGATCGCGGCGCTGGCCGAGGGCCTCGACCGGCCTGCGGACTTCCTCGGGCTGCACTTCTTCAACCCGGTCTGGGCGATGGCGCTGCTGGAGATCGTGGTCGGCCCGGCCACCGCGCCGGAGACCACCGAAGCGGCCGTCGCGCTCACCGGGCGGCTGGGCAAGGACCCTGTCGTCGTACGGGACATGCCCGGCTTCGCCACCTCGCGGCTCGGGGTCACCCTCGGGCTGGAGGCGATCCGGATGGTCGCCGACGGGGTGGCCAGCCCCGCCGACATCGACAAGGCGATGGTGCTCGGCTACCGGCACCCGGTCGGCCCGCTGGAGCTGACCGACCTCGTCGGGCTGGACGTCCGCCTCGACATCGCCCGCACCCTCCAGGCCGCGTACGGGGACCGGTTCGCGCCACCTCCGCTCCTGGTGGAGATGGTGGCCGCCGGGAAGCTGGGCAAGAAGTCCGGCCAGGGCTTCTACACCTGGCAGGACGGGCGGAAGCAGTGAGCGCGAGGAGTGAGCCGGGTTTGCGAGCCCCGCAGTCGCGAACGAAAGGCGGCGCAGCATGACCGGGCTGCGGATCGAGGAACTGCCGGACCGGCTGGTGGTCACGCTGGACCGGCCGGAGCGGCGCAACGCCATCGACGCCGACCTGATCGCCGAGCTGCACGCCGTCTGCGCCGAGCTGGAGGCGCGGCCCCGGCTGCTGCTGCTCACCGGCGGGACGGAGGGCATCTTCGCCGGCGGGGCGGACATCGGCCAGCTCCGCGAGCGCGGCCGGCTGGACGCCCTGGCCGCCATCAACCAGGCCGCCTTCGCCCGCATCCGGGCGCTGCCGATGCCGACCGTGGCCGCGGTGGACGGCCCGGCGTTGGGCGGCGGTGCCGAGCTGGCGTACGCCTGCGACCTGCGGGTGTGCACGGCGCGTGCGGTGTTCGGGCAGCCCGAGGTGCGGTTGGGCATCCTGGCCGGCGCCGGGGCGACCTATCGGCTGCCGGCGCTGATCGGGGAGGCCCGGGCCAAGGAGCTGCTCTTCACCGGCCGCCGGGTGGACGCCGAGGAGGCGCTGCGGATCGGCCTGGTCAACCGGGTGGTGGCTGAGCCGGCGGAGCTGTTGCCCACCGCGCACGGCCTGCTCGACGAGATCGCGAAGGGTTCGGCGCTGGCGCTGCGCCTGACCAAACTGGCCGTGGACGCCCCACCCGCCGCCCACCCCCAGCTCGACCTGCTCAGCCAGGCGGTGCTCTTCGAGGACGAGGAGAAGCACCGGCGGATGACCGAGTTCCTGGAGCGGCGCCGGTCCCGCTGACCGGGCCGACAAACGGCGAGGGCCGCACCGGTTCGCCCGGTGCGGCCCTCGCCGTCGGTTCACTGCCGGATCTGCGCTCCGCCGTCGGCCAGCGCGGTGATCACGTGCGCGGACTCGGCGAAACCGATGATGAGTACGGCGTCCGCCCCGTAGTCCTTTATCTCCTTGGCACCGGCGGAGAAGTCCACCGGCGTCTCCGGGTCGGCCGGCGGCTCGTACGTCAGCAGCTTGACCCGGTCGGCGCCGATGCCGACCCGTTCCAGCTCGGCGCGGACGTTCTCCTGGAGGCCCTCGCCGTAGGAGTCCTTACGGGCCACGATGGCGATCTTGCGCGGCCCGTCGCGCACGATCACATCGGCCAGCGCACGGCCCTGGAGGGTGTCCGGGGGTGCGGTGCGGAAGTAGAGCCCCTTGTCGTCGACCGTGCTGAGCCCGGCGTCGGTGTTGGACGGGGAGAAGAGCACCCGGCCGGCGGCGACCACGTCCGGCAGGACGGCGCGGGTGACGCCCGAGGCGCCCGCGCCGATGATGACGTGCACGCCCTTCCGCACGTGCGCGGCGACCGTGGCCTTGGCGACCGCCGGGTTGGTGCCGTCGTCGCCTTCGATCCAGGCGGCGGGCTTGCCGAGCACCCCGCCGGCGGCGTTGATCTCCTTGATCGCGAGCGCGGCGGCGGCCCCCATCGACGGGTAGAGCAGCGCCAGGTCACCGGTCATCGGCAGCAGCCCGCCGAGGACCAGTGGGGCGTCCGGGGCCTTGTCGCCGGCACGTTGCTTCTTTGCCGGGGGCGGTGTTTCAGTGCTCGCCGCCGACTCCTCACCGGCGCCGACGAACTCGGTCTTGCCGTCGTCGAGCTTTTCATGATCGAAGTGCACGGTGGCGTAGCTGGCCGAGGACGGCTCTCCGGCGTCGGTGAACCCGGACCGGGTCACCGACACCCCGCGGTACTCGATGTCCCGCCCCTGCCGGGCCAACTGCAGGCAGGTCGCCGCATCCTCGCAGCGCTCACCGTCGGTGGTCACCCCGACGATCTGCTTGGCGATGGCGGCCGGCTCGGTGGTGCCGGCGAGCTGCGCGGCCAGGGCGCTGATCACCACCGCGTCGTACGTCTCGCCGGCGTAGGTGTAGTCCTCCAACTTTGGATCTACGCTACGGAGTCGTTCCTTGAAGCTCTCCTGCAACGGCGTCATCGGCATCGTGCCCTTCATGCCGTTGACCAGGCTGGCGCGATCCTCCAGTTTTTCGGCGAACGAGTTCGCCATGTTGCCGTCGGTGCCGTAGAGGCGCACCTGGGTGTCGGTGTCCGCCTCCTCGGGCTGGGCGCTCCCGCAGGCGCTGGTAGCGAGCAGGAGCGCCGCGCTGGCCGCAGCGATGGCCGCACGCGACGCGCGTGATACGAGCATTGTCGTCCTTCCTCCGGCGAAGGTCCGCTGCGCACACTAGCGTGCCGACGCGGGCGGCGGGACCGTGGAGGGCGCTCCGTCGTCACCCCGACTGTGAATATCACTCACCGTGATGGCCGGGCTGTTCCGGGTCACCGCTTGACCCTCCGTCCTACTGTTCGGCAGGTGACCGACGAAGCACAGCAGACGCTGGACGACGCGACCGCCGTGCTCCGCTCAGCCCTGGCGGGCGACGGTGACGCGGTGGTGGGCACCTTCGATGCCGTGGTGGACCGCTCCGGCCTGGCCGGGGCGTACGGGGTGGCGTGGTGCCTGGCCGCCACCATGGTCGGCGACGACACCCCGGCCGGCGGCTGCGCGCTGGACTTTCCCGACATCGACCAGGCCGACTACGACACCCGCTGGGTGGCCCGCTTCGTCAGCGCGTACGCCAACGACGACGCCGACACCGGGGAGGCGCTCTTCGGCGCCGCGATGGCCGACGGGCTGCTGCCGGACTGCCTGCTCACCCTCGCCGGGTCGACGGTGGCGACACTGCGCAGCCGGGCCCGCTGACCGCGCGGCGCCCGGCGTGGCGGGACGAGCGTTGTGATAGCTCTGGTGCATGTCCGAGGCGATGCTGAGCAAGGTCCGTAAGCTGCTCGCCCAGGCCGAGGATCCGGCCTGCACGCCCGCCGAGTCGGCGGCGTTCATGGCCAAGGCGACCGAGCTGATCGCCCGCTACGGCGTCGACCGGGCGCTGCTGGCCGCCCGCGATCCGGCCACCGACCCGGTCGGCGACCGGGTGGTCGAGGTGGTCGCCCCGTACGCCCGGGACAAGGCCGGCCTGCTCGCCGCGGTCGCCGACCCGCTGCGCTGCCGCTGCGTACGCCGCCGGCAGGGCAACGGCTTCGCGATGCACCTGTTCGGCTTCGCCAGCGACCTGGAACGGGTCGAGCTGCTGTTCACGTCGCTGCTCGTACAGGCCGCGCACGGGCTCGCCGGCGCCTCCGTACCGGGCGGGGAGCATCCGGCCGCGTTCCGGCGTACCTGGCTGGCCGGGTTCGCCCACACGGTGGCGGAACGGCTGCGCACGGCCGAGGCCGGCGCGGTCGCCGAGGCGGCGGCGCCCTCGATGGCGCTCGTGCTGGCCGACCGCTCCGACCGCGTCCAACGCCGGCTCGCCGAGGTGTACCCGCGGCTGCGCACCGCGCCGCGCCGCCGGCTCGCCGGGACCGGCTTCAGCTCCGGCGCGGAGGCCGGCCGCCGGGCCCACCTGGGCGGCACCGGTGTGACCGGAGCGGCGGCTGCGGCCCGGGGCATCGGCCGGTGACCCCTGCTCCGGCGTCGCTCAGGCCGGGGTACGCGCGACCGTGCCGAGATAGCGGCAGAGTAGTTCCTGCCAGCCGGCGGTGAGGGCCTCGCGGTAGCCCTCGGCGGCCGCGCCGTGCCGGTCGAAGGATCGATGCTCGACCTCGACCCGGGTCCGCGCCGGCCCCTCGGCCAGGAAGACCACCTCGACCTCGCTGGCCTGCGCCGGATCCGGCACCGGCACCCGGTCCGGCCCGATCTGCCAGGTGAAGACGAGCCGGCGCGGCGGGTCCCAGACCAGCACCCGGCCCCAGTCTCCTCGGAAGCCGTACGGGCCGATCTCGTAGAGCATGCCGCCGGCCCGGGGCTCGATCCCCAGCTCGGCCAGCGCCTCCGGACCGGACCAGGTGTATTCGCGTACCCACCAGTCGGTCAGCGACCCGGTGAAGACGGCGAACGCCCGCTCGGCGGAGGCTGGGGCGAGGAGTTCGCTGCGGAGGGAGAAGCGGTCGAATTCCTGGCGGACCTCATCCGGATCGGCCATCCCCTGTCCCATAGGCCCGGACCATACCGGCTGATGCCTCGCTGCGCAGCTTTGCGGGAGCCCGCTTCCCGACAGGTGGAGAGGGCTCTGCCGACTGTGGACTGCTCACATGCCGTTGCCCGTCTGGTCGCGCCGGATTCTGTGACCCTGCAGGCCATGGCGCTCCACTGCAGCCCGCTCCTGCTCAGATCTCGCGTCACGGGCCGCAGCCGAATCCTCCGGCGACGAGAGCCGGTGTCGGTCTCGCCAGCCGACGAAGACGAACGCCGCGACCAGCAGCATCACGAACGCCACGAGAGATACCACCACTGTCGTCATGCCATCGACGGTATGACATGCAAGCCAGGCTTGTTTCCGCAGTTGAGGACCGAGGACCGGGTTGCGGCCGACGAGCAGTGGCGTGCGGCGCACGCGGTAGGTACCGGGCTGGCTCGTGCTCGTTCCGCGCCGTCATGTGCTCACCATCGCCGACCTGACCGACGCCGAGGCACAGACCCTGCTATGCCGCTGTCGTCGGCGGTGATGTGCCAGTAGCTGTTTTGAGGTTCCCGACGATCGACGCAGGGCTCAAAGACGGCCAGGAACACGTCACCCGCCATCGGGGCGGCATCGCCCTGCTCGAACCGCTGAACGAACACGTCGTAGCTCACGCCGGAAAGTTAGCGCCTCGGCTTGCCTTCACCCGTTCGACCCTTCAGAGCTTCGCGACGGGGAAGCGCACCGCTCGCTCACGTGCTGGTGGGCATGTGATGGCTCGCCGCCATGCTCGACGCGAGATGACGCTCTGCCTCGTGCCGATGCTGGTCGATGGTGGCCTGACGGACCGCAGTCGAATCCTCATTCGACGAGAGCCGATTCCGGTCTCGCCAGCTCACGAAGACAACGACCGCGACGACCAACACCACGAACGCCACGAGAGATACCGCAACCGTCGTCATGCCATTGACGCTACGGCAGCCGCGCCAGTTCCGGCGATCACAGAGGCGTACGTCGGCGGTGGGGGGAGGGCGCTCTCAGCGGCGATATGGAGCGATCAGCGTTCTGCTTATCGCGTTTCCGAAACTCCCGGGGGTGGTACCGGTCCTGCTGGGTCGACGTTGTCGCGGTTGCCGGGTCCGTCGTGGGCTGGGGCACCCGGAACGGCCCGAGTCCGTCCTTCGCTGTCCTTGATGTGTACGGCGACCCCGGTCACTTCCGTTAGTTTGACCGGGCCGATGTAGCGGGAGTCGTTCGCCTGCGGTCGGTTGTCACCGAGAAGGAAGACCATGTGAGCCGGCACCGTGCTGGTGGGGAACGGGTCGGTGACCGTCGTCCCGAGGTAATCCTCGGGCACGGTTACCCCGTTGACGACAATTGCCTCGCACTGGCCGGTCACCTCAGCAGGGCAACCAATGGTGTCACCGGGGAGGGCCACCACCCGCATGATGGAGTCGTACTCGTGACCATTCTCTGCGAGTTTCACGACCACGACATCGCCTCGGGCGGGCAGTAATTTCTTGCTGAAAACGACGCGTTCACCCACGCGCACGGTGGATTCCATGTTCTGGCTGGGTTGAGGGACAGTGAAGTACTCGGCCCGACCGAGCAGGGTAGCCGCCGCCAGCGTGGTCAGGACCACGAAGCCGCCGCCCACGCTTGCCGCGGCTCTGCCCAGCCGCCGTCTGCGTCGCTGGTGGCGGGCGAGGTTCAGGACCGTCCGGGCCAGGTCGGGGCGGGCGCGCAGAGCCGGCTCAGCCGCCGCTGCCAGCCTACGCAGTTCCTCGGCAGCTGGTTCGGATGTAGGAAGAATGGTGTTCATCGCGCCGTCTCCTCTACAGAGGTGGGGGTGAGCGCCAGAGCGGCACGGACCTTCTGCAGTCCGCGGGCGAGGTTGCTCTTGACGGTTCCCGGCGAGCACTCCATGATCGCAGCCGTCTCGGCCTCGCTCAGACCATCGATGACGCGCAGCACGACCGTGACGCGCTGTCTCGGAGGAAGCGCAGCAAGAATCTGGTCGAGTTGCGTTCGGGCCGCGATCGCCTCAGCATGATCCGACCCAACGCTCAGTAGGCCCCGGTCGGCCTCCATGGGGACAGGAACGAGATGCCTACGCCGACCCCGGTCCTTCGCGAGATTGACGAGCGCGGCTCGAACATATGCACCCGGGGCGTCCAGCTGCCTCGACCAGTGTCTGGTCAGCCGTAGCAAAGCAGTCTGCAAGATATCCTCGGCCTCGCCGGCGTCTGGCACGAGCAGCCGCGCAAACCGCAGCAGCCGATCACCGTGGACCTGCACGAACTCCGTGAAGGCCTGCTCTTCTGAGGGGGTCACACCTACCACAACGCGATCTGTTTCAGAGGCGTTGCACGCCCTGGCCCACGATCTTTCATGAAGCTTGCGTCAGGATGCCGGTGACCGCCCCTGACAGCAACGGCTGACAGCAACCGTGCTGGACGCCCACAGACCGGCGAGGACAGCGGCAGGCGTAGAACCAGGGATCCGAGCCGGAATGCGGACAGCTCTGGACAGCATCGCCGAGGCCGCCCGCGGCTCACCTCGCCGGGCACCACAAGGGCTGGACGGTCTGGCGACTGCCCGACGAGGAGATCCGCTTCAAGGATGCGGAGAGTAGGTAGCTTGCTCTCGACGACTGGCGGCCGCTGAGTCGACGACGCCAGGAAGGAAGGGCAGCGTGAGGAGTGCTGCCACGACAAGGGTTCCGGTCACGGGATTGCTGAAGGGAGCAGGGCCGAACTCGACCGGCGCGACGCCAACCCCCGCGGCGCTGAGGATGCCGGCGATCGCCAGAATGATGATCAGAGGGTCAAGAAATCGATGGCGACAGGGACCGCGCCAGGACCCCGCGGCAGCTCCGCCCGCAGCGGCCATCATCGTGATGAGCATCAGGGCGAACGCGTTCTGGATGCCTCCAGTGTTGTCGTTGGGAAAGCCCGAGCTGAGGTAGGCGGCGAGCACGAGCGATGGCCCGAGCATCGCGGCGTACATCCCCGCGAACCTGGGCCCACCACGGCGTGTCCCCCACCACGCGGTGCCGGCGGTGATCGCCGCCATGACTGCCAGCGGAACGATGTCAGCTAGGAGCGCGACGCTGCCCTGACCGCTGTAGCCGTAGAGCATGCCCAGCGCGGCCGTGTACCCGCCGCTGTGCGACGTTGACGCCAGCCCGACCAGCCACAGCCACGCCCAGCTGAGGGTGGCGCCGACGGCCGCCCTGGCAGACCAGAGCGCTCCGAACGTTGCCACGGTGCCGAGTGCGAGCCCGACGACGGCGGCCTCACGTACCGAGGCGACGGTTAGTCCGGTGTATGGCGGTGGCCGCCCAATCGCCACCTCCCTGACAGCCACAGGAATGCCGACCAGTGCGCCCACCGCCGCCGCCAGGGTCAGCGCCACCGTTGTCGCTGCCCGGCCTGGGCCAGGCGATCGAGGCACCGCGAGCCGTCCGACCATCGCGCCGACCAGGACTGCCATGATCTGGAACCAGGTGATGAACGTAGTGATGAACAAGCTGGACTGATCGCCGCCTGGATCGCAGAAGCAGGCATGCCAGTCAAGGACCCGGGTACGGCTGCCGAGCCACGGCTGCCCGACGGCGAGCAGCGCGCTACAGCCGGCCGCCAGCATCGGTCCGATGGACAGCCGGGCCACTCGTGGCATGGGCCGCACGATAACAGCGCATCCCATCACCGGGTCGATCTCGACTGGCCGACGATCCAACTGACCTCCTGCAGCGGGCCCGACAGTCCGGGCCGAGCCGAGGCTATGGACGATGGCCAGCACCGATCGGCGTACAGCCATCGGTACAGCCAAGGAGGACGGCGGCAGTGGCCGACGACGCCCGACAACCACTGAGCAGGGGCGCGGTGGCCTGACCAGCCATCCGCGATCTTCTTCTAACCCCAAGGCCCGTCCAGGCCGCCGCCGACGAGGAGATCCACTAACGGCGGGGTTGAAGAAAGCGACGGCAAGAGGTCTACTGCCCCGGTGGTGATCAAGCCAGGATGTTTCACCTGTGAGAACACCATCCGGTTTGACGAGCTGCCACCGCGTGAGCGGATTGCGGCCGATGAGCACTGGCGTGCGGCGCACGCAGTAGGTACCGGGCTACCAGGCTGGCTCGTGCTCGTTCCGCACCGTCACGTGCTCACCATTGCTGACCTGACTGATGCCGAGGCCGCCGGGTTGGGCTACTGGCAGGTCCGCCTGTCGCGAGCGCTGCAAGCCGTGACAGGCTGCGCCAAAACGTACGTCGTGCAGTTCGCGGAGGCAGAGGGCTTCGGTCACGTCCACTTCCACGTGATCCCGCGGCCGGCTGTTCTGCCAGCCGACCGACGCGGACCGAATGTGTTCGGGCTTCTGGGACAGCCGGAAGGCCAGGCGGTCACCGCCGACCAGATGGACGCTGTAGCGGTGGCCTTGACCGGGTGGCTGCAACAGCGCGGCGAAGGGCTCGTGTGAGGCGGGCCATAGTATGACGGCCCGGCTGTCCTACCCACAGCGCGCTCCGTCGTGCAATCCACGTGCAACAAGGAGCGGTCATCAGCGGGATTCCGGGGTCAACGAGCGTCAGACCGGGCAGACGGGCTTTTGGGGGAGAAAGCAAAGCGCCGACCGGCGTTTCCGCTGGTCGGCGTTGCTGTAGCCCGGCGAGAGAGGAGATCCGCTAGCGTTGCCGATCAGCAACATCGACGTTCGCTGAAGCCAAGGTGCCGACGTTCACGACTCACCAGCAGGGGTCGGGCGGGGCGCAGCCGGCAGGCGAAAAGCCCACCACCATCAGATACACGAAGGTGAAGGCCTGGGTCGCAAATACGGCTGTGCCAGCCACGCACGCGGCAATCGCCAGACCGCGACCACGTTGGCCAGCCGTCTTGATCTGCTTCAGTCCCACTGCGCCTACGGCAACCGCGCATCCGCCGAGCAGCAGCACAGGGATTAGAAGTCGGAGATCCAGGTCTATCAGCTCGGCATAGCCCGCGCTGATGTACAGCAGCGGAACCAGGCCCATGCAGCAGGCCACGATCGCCAGAGGGCTGTATCTTCGCTGATTCTCAGACAGCTGACCGGTCATGGCACGCCCTACCTTCTCTTCGCCGCTCGGATGCTCCGGCTGCGGCGCGCCGCGAGGCCCCGTCCGTCCGAGGATCATGAATGGAGACCCCAGGATGGATCATGCGAGCGGTCAAGGGAAGGACGGCCGAGAATCCGCCGGGCCATCCGTGGGCCAGTAGCCGTGGCGCGCAGCGGGCACGAGCGGGCACGAGACGCAACCGGGCCGGTCGCCGCCCGCAGGCGTTTCGGGCATCACGGCCGGTCGAGCGCGCTCTTCCAAACTGACGCTCACACCGGGTTACCTGTAGGGGGCGTACTGGACGCTGCGGGACCAACGCCGCCAGAAGGGTAGCGGCAAGCAGCCAGCCGGCACTTCGCCTCCGATCTCGGTCTCCACTGATCCATTAGCGAGCGTGACCGAGACGGCCGAGCGGCCCGCAGCGAACACCTCCCGGACCCTGCCGGCGATCACTGAGCGGGCGATGTCTTCGAGCAGGGCGACATCTTCAGGGCCGGCTTCCAGTTCCCATCGGCCGCCGTAGTCACCGACCCCCAGGATGAGCTCATCGGAGAAGTCCGTCCATCCGAAGGCACGGGCATCGGGGTTACTCGGCGTGATGCTCACCGATATCCCGCCCTTGACGCGATCGACCTCCACAGTCGCGACGCCGGCCAACTCCTTTGCCAACTGCCTCGCGACTTTCAGAGTTGGTGTCCGGGGCGGCTGGTCGGTGTCGGGTTCGTCTAGGCCGCGCTCATCCGTCACGTGGTCAGTCTGCCAAGCATCAGGGGTAGGGCAGATCCTGCGGTCATCTCTGCCCGTCTCCTGACCGCGCACGGTCCGCATATGGTCCGCAAGAGGTCGACGGACGGCTGGGGAGTGGTATGAGATGTCGAGAGGTGTTTCCGCTGCTAGGCCCACATGTGCCCAGGTCGGCGGGGCGGGCAATTTGATCTCATAATCCCTCGGTCGCGGGTTCGAGTCCCGCCCGCCCCACCTCGTTAGACCGCTGCTCAGCCAGGGTGACGGCATGGCAGCAGAGGCGGGAGGCGGTCAGGCCCACCACTTCGGGTACCACCTCAGAACCTCTTCCGCAGACTTCGGCGGCTTGGCCTCCCTTTCCCGCCAAGCGGCAATGGCAGTCGGACCATGAGCCACCAGTCCCCCGGCGACAAGGAGTAGCGACGTGATCTTCTCGGGCCAGCCCAGCCACACCCCGACACCCGATGCAAGCAGGAGCAGGAGCCCTACGAGCTGCGTCATTCGGAGACGCGGGCGCTTCATGCCTGCAAGCCTACGTTTGATCGACAACGAGGCCGAGTCCCCGAAGCCGGAAGCGGGCGACGGGATGGCGGCAGAAGCGGGGCGGCGTGCGATCTGCGTGCGATAAGTGGCGGTGATCACGAGCCATGCGCGGTCAACCACGGGCAACGGCGACCGATGCAGCCGGATACCAACAGCAAGATCCCCACCAGCGTTTCCGCAGGTGGGGACCTCTGTAGCCCGGCGAAAGGCTATGTGGCCAGGGGCGGGGTCGAACCGCCGACCTTCCGATTTTCAGTCGGACGCTCGTACCAACTGAGCTACCTGGCCGTGGTGCTCGGCTCATGCTACCGCACGTGCCGATACGCAGAACGCCGCGCATGATGGGCGCGGCGTCAGCGCTTGCGGTCCTGACGGGACTTGAACCCGCGACCTCCGCCTTGACAGGGCGGCGAGCACTCCAACTGCTCCACAGGACCTAGCTGATGTTGCATCCGGCCTGAGCCGGACCGTGCCCCCAACGGGATTCGAACCCGTGCTACCGCCTTGAAAGGGCGGCGTCCTGGGCCGCTAGACGATGAGGGCGGCCCCGCCATCATTGCACATCGCAAGTTCAGGCGGACTTGCTCCCATCCGGCCCCGCCGGAGGCATGAGAAGCATATGCCATGCCCCGGCGGTCAACCAAACCGGTATGCCCATGCGCCTGCCGGCGGGTGAAATCGCAGGTCAGGGCCGGGTCAGTGGAGCCGGGAGATCCCGTACCGCTGCTTGAGGTCGGGTATCAGGTGCCGGCAGGCGGCCATGGTCTGCTTCCGGTCGCCGCCCCCGTCGTGCATCAGCACGATCGAGCCGGGGCGGGCCGCCGCCTCCACCCGCTTGATGATCGTCTTCGCGTTGGGGTGGTTCCAGTCCTGCGGGTCGACGGTCCAGTGCAGCGGGCGCATGCCGAGCTGGCGCGCCACCGACACCTCCTCGGGCGTCCACCGGCCGCCAGGCTGGCGGAACCAGGTGATCTGGGCGTCCGGTACGGCGGCCCGGATGGCCTCGTTCGTCCGCAGCAGGTCGGCCTTGATCTCCGCGACCGGTCGTCGGCCGAGGTTCAGGTCGTGCCGCCAGCTGTGGTTGCAGAGCTGATGGCCCTCCCGGACGATCCGCGCCACCAGCTCCGGGTGGCGCTGGGCCTGCTTGCCGATCAGGCAGAACGTCGCGGTGACGTGGGCCGCACGCAACTGGTCGAGGATCTGGGGCGTCCACCGGGGGTCCGGGCCGTCGTCGAAGGTCAGCGCCACCGCGCGGTCGCCGCTGCCGCGTTTCAGCCCGGCGGGCAGGGTCTTCGGCAGCGGGCGAAGCTTCGGCTTCGGTGGGGTGGTAGGGGTGGGTCGTGGGGTGCGTGTCGGTTTCGGCACCGAGGTGGGCGAGGCGGTCGGTGGGCCGCCCGCCTGGGGTGGGGTCTTGCCGGAGCTGCCGCAGCCGGTCAGGAACAGCACCAGGCCAAGGGCGAGCGCCAGCGCGGTGCGTGGTCGCATCATCGCTCCCGAGAGGGGTCGGGGTATGCGGACCTCCGACCGTAGTCGACGCGGTGCTGGAGCGGGAAGGGGAGGTCAGCCAGTCATCGACCGGTCCAGCGAATCGCGTACGGCCACCGCCAGCGAGACCGCCTCGGTCAGGTCCAGCGGCCGGACCACGCCGGTCGGCAGCGTGTCGGCCCGCCAACCCGGCCCGGCGGCGAGCGCCAGCAGCGGCCGGCACGGGGCGGCGAGCACCGCGGCGAGCTGGTGCGGATCGGCGGTGGCCCGGGTGTGCGACCAGAGTACGACGGCCGCCGGCCCGGTCCGGGTGACCGCCTCGACCAGGGCCGCCACCGGCACCCGCGGGCCCAGCATCCGGTAGCCGACTCCCGCCTCGGCGAGAGCGGCGGCCAACACCTCCAGCGGCAGGCTGTGCTGCTCCTCGTCGGCGCACGAGAGGAGGATCCGGGCCGGCTCGGCGGTCGGGCGTGCCCGGGCCACCGCAGCCAACGCCTCGGAGACACACCGGGACATCAGATGCTCCACCTCGATGAGCCCGGCGGTGGCGGCGTGCCGTTCGCCGATGCCGGCGAGCACCGGCCGGAGCAGCCCGTCCCAGGTCGCCACCACGCCGTCGGTGACGAGGGCGTGCGCGATCGTCTCGCCGATGACCGCCGAGTCCAGCCGCATCGCGGCGCGGGCCAGCCCGCGGGCGACCGGTCCGGCCCGGCCGACCGGGATGGTCGACCCGCCGCCGTCCCGGGCGGCGTGCGGACGGGGGGTCGGCCCGAGGGCCTGGGGTGGCGCCGGCGCGGGCGCCTGTCGGGCCCAGCGGGCCGCTGCGGCCGGGCTCACCCCGTCCCCGGTGAGCTGCCGCATGATCTCCAGGCGCGCGAGGTCCGCCGGCGTGTAGCGCCGGTGGTGCCCCGGTACGTGCTCGCTGGGGCCGAGACCGTAGCGCTGGTGCCAGGTGCGCAACGTGGTGACTGCGACGCCCAGCCGGCGCGCGACGGCTCCCGCGCTCAGCGCCTCATCGGCCACCCGGCCGCTCCGGTGCCTCATCCGTCGGCGCGCCGGACCCGGCGGTGGCGGGACGTGCCGGACGTAGCAGCCGGTCCACCACTCCGCGCAGCCACGGCGCGTACGCGCTGGGGTCGGCGTCGAGGTCGGCCTCCAACTCGTGCGGGTCGGCCCAGCGCAGGGTGGCCACCTCGTCCGGGTCGGGCCGGGTGGGCAGGTCGGCCGGCACGTCCGCACGCAGCACGTGGTCGTACTCGAACTCGACGCGGCCGGTGGCAGGGTCTTCGGCGTGGTAGAGGTGCACCCCGACTTCGGTGAGGTCGACCGGGCCGACGCCGAGCTCCTCGGCCAGCCGGCGGTTGGCGGCCTCGACCAGCGACTGGCCCGGCAGCGGGTGGCCGCAGCAGGAGTTGGCCCAGCGCAGCGGGAAGCGCGTCTTGACGGCAGCCCGCTGCTGGAGCAGGATCCGCCCGTCCGGGTCGACCAGCAGCACCGAGAACGCGCGGTGCAGCCGGCCCGGACGCTGGTGGGCGGCGGCCACGCTGTCCTCGCCGAGCACGTGCCCGCCGTCGTCGACGAGCTCGACCAGGTGTCCTTCGCGCGAACTCACGGTACCGGCCTTTCGTTCGTGGCTGCGGCGCTCGGCCCCGCCGCGCTCCTCGCGTTCACCGACCGGCCCCGGTGATGCGGGAGGCGGCGAGCTTGCCGCTGATCAGGACCATCGGTACGCCGACCCCGGGCTGCGTGCCGGAGCCGACGAAGACCACGTTGCCGAGCGTGCGGTGCAGGTTGGATGGGCGGAACGGCCCGGTCTGGAAGAGGCTGTGCGCGGCGGAGAACGGCGTGCCGGCAGCCATGCCCTGCGCCGCCCACTCGGCCGGGGTGACCGTATGCAGCACCTCGACCCCGTCGCCGAAGCCCACGTAGCCCCGCTCCTCCAGAGTCCCGATGAGCTGGTCGGTGTAGCGGCGGGTCAGGCCGCCCGGCCAGTCGAACGGCGCTCGGTCGAGGTTCGGCACCGGGGCGAGCACGTAGTAGGTGTGCTTCCCGGCCGGGGCCACCGAGGGGTCGGTCCGGCTCGGGTTCGTCACCAGCAGCGACGGGTCGCTCATCAGCTCACCTCGCCGGATCACCTCGTCGAACGTCCCCCGCCAGGACCGTCCGAAGTGGATGTTGTGGTGGGCGATCTTCGCATAGCCCTGCGTCGACCCGACGTGCAGGACCACGCAGGAGGGCGAGTAGGTGAGCCTGCGCCGTGGGCCGGCGGGCAGCAGCTCCCGGTAGGCGACCGGCAGGTCGGGGTTGAGCACCACCACGTCGGCCGGGACGAACTCCCCGTCGGCGGTCAGCACGCCGGTGGCCCGGCCGTGCGCGGTCTCCACCCGGGTCACCGTGGTGCCGTAGCGGATCTGCACGCCGTGCTTCTCGGCCGCCCCGGCCATCCCCCGGGAGACCGCGTGGACGCCGCCGCGAGGGAAGCAGACCCCGGCCACCGAGTCGAGGTACGCGATGACCGTGTAGATGGCCAGCGCGTCGTGCGGGGCGAGGCCGGCGTACATGGCCTGGAAGGAGAAGATCCGCCGGGTGCGCGGATCCTGGAAGAATTGGTTGATCTTTGTCTGGAGACGCCGGAACGCCCCGTTGGCGACCAGCTTCAGCAGGTTGGCGGTGAGCAGATCGGTCGGGGCGTCCAGGTTGCGCTCGATGAAGTCGGCCCGTTCCCACTCCCAGAGGTTGCGGGCGTAGTCGACGAACCGCAGGTAGCCGTCGGCCTCACGGGGGCCGCAGACCCGGGCGATCTCGGTCGCCATCCGGGTGGTGTCGGTGATGACGTCGAGGGTCGACCCGTCCGGGTAGTACGCCCGGTACGCCGGGTCCAGCGGCGTCAGGTCGAGCCAGTCGGTCAACTCCTCGCCCACCGCACCGAGCGCCTCGGCGATCAGGTCGGGCATGGTGAGCACGGTGGGGCCGGTGTCGAACTCGTACCCGTCGGTGCTGAGCCGGCCGGCACGTCCGCCCGGCGCCGCCTCGCGTTCCAGGACGGTCACCTCCCGGCCGCTGCCGGCCAGGTGCAGCGCGCAGGCCAACCCGCCCAGGCCGGCGCCGACGACCACCACCCGGTCCGTACGTCCGGTCACGGTCCGCACGCCCACCTCCTCACCAAGTGCCCATCATGTCCGCCGAGTGGTGGCGGCAGTGGCGAGACCGGTCAGCGCGGTGCGTGCGGTCCCGTCGATCGAGGCGGTGGCGAGCGCGGCCAGCGCGTCGGCCACCCGCTCGGAGATCATCCGCTCGACCCGGGCCACCGCCCCGGTGTCGGCGACCAGCTCGGCCAGCCGGGCCACCTCGCGCGCCCCGGTGTCCGTGCCGACGCGGTCGAGGGCGCGGCGCTGGGTCGGGGTGGCGAGCTGCCGGGCCAGCATCAACAGCGTGGTCGGCTTGCCGATACGCAGGTCGTCCCCGGCCGGCTTGCCGATGGCGGCAGGATCCCCGTACACGCCGAGCAGGTCGTCGCGAAGCTGGAACGCCTCGCCCACGGCCAGCCCGTAGCGGGTGTACGCGGCGGTCACCGGTGCGTCCGCCTCGACCCCGGCCAGGTGGGCGCCGAAGAGCAGTGGCCGCTGGACGGTGTAGCTGGCGGTCTTGTAACGGGCCACCCGCAGCGCCCGGTCCACCGACCAGCCCGCCACGTCGTTCGCCCCGAGGACGTCGAGATACTGCCCGGCGACGGTCTCGATCCGCATCTGGTCGTAGCAGCGCCGCACGTCGAGCAGCCGGGCCGGCGGCACGGTGGCGTGCGCCATCAGCCGGTCGGCCCACACCATGCACAGGTCACCGATGAGCACCGCGACCGACTCGCCGAACCGCTCCGGGTCGCCGGCGTGCCCGGCCGCCCGGTGCCGATCGGCGGCGGCGCGGTGCGCGGTGGGCAGGCCGCGGCGGGTGTCGGACCCGTCCATCACGTCGTCGTGCACCAGCGCGAAGGTGTGCAGCAGCTCGAGCGCGGCGAGCGCCGGCAGCACCGACGGCAGCGACTCGTCGTCGCCGACCACCCCGCGCCATCCCCAGTACGCGAAGGTCGGGCGGACCCGTTTGCCGCCGGCCAGCACGCAGTCGCGTGCCGTCGCGGCGAAACCGCCCATCGCCGCATCGATCTCGGCGAGCGCGATGACCTCGGCGGCCAGGAACCCCGCCAGGGTCTCGTCGATCCCCCTCACCAGGTCAGTGGTGAACGCGGCCAGTGCGCCGCGGACCGGATGGTCCGGCGCTCCCGGCTGCGCGGGCGCGACCCGGAGCGCATCGACCCCAGCTGCGTCGTTGGCCATGCCGAGAGCGTACCCTAATGCTACGAGTTGCGTCGATTGCTGCGTCGAATCCTGGGAGGGCCGGTGGACACCGAACTCACCGCTGCCTACGACCGTTGCCGCGAGCTGCACAGACGCCATGGCCGGACCTACTATCTCGCCACCCGGCTGCTGCCCGCCTGGAAACGGCGGCATGTGCACGCGCTGTACGGATTCACGCGGTACGCCGACGAGATCGTCGACCGGACCGACGAGCTGCCGCCGGCCGAGCGCGGCGCCCGGCTGGCGGAGTGGTCCGACCGCTTCGTCGCGGGGCTGCACGGGGAGCCGGTCGACGACCCGCTGCTCCCGGCGGTGCTGCACACCATCGCCAGCTTCGACCTGGACCGCACCGACTTCACGTCGTTCCTGGGCAGCATGGCGATGGACCTGACGGTCACGTCCTATCCGACCTACGACGATCTGCTCAACTACATGGACGGCTCGGCCGCCGTCATCGGCACCATGATGCTGCCGATCCTGGGCAGCTCCGACCCGGCCGCCGCTCGGGAGCCGGCCCGCCAGCTCGGCTTCGCGTTCCAGCTCACCAACTTCATCCGGGACGTCGCCGAGGACCTGGACCGGGGGCGGACCTACCTGCCCGACGAGGACCTGGCCAGGTTCGACGTCACCCGGGACGAGCTGCTCGCGGCCAGGGCGGCCGGCCGCGCCACCCCGACGATCCGCGAGCTGATCGAGTACGAGGTGAGGCGCGCCCAGGCCCACTACGCGACCGCCGCGCCGGGCATCCCCCTGCTCACCCCCGCCTCGCAGTCCTGCATGCGCACCGCGTACGCGCTGTACGGCGGGATCCTCGACGAGGTGGCCGCCCAGGACTACGACGTCTTCGCGCGGCGGGCCGTCGTGCCCCGGCGACGCCGGATGACGGTGGCCGTGCGGGCGCTGCTCACCTCCACCGGCACGCCGGTGACAGTCCCCGGCCCCGCCATCCACCCAGCCCTGGTGGCATGAGAGGACAGGCCCCGGTCAACGCCGGGGCCCCTCCCGGCCCTCACAGGCAGGAGTGCAGCGCCTCGACCAGCTCGTCCACCCGGTCGTGGTCCGCGAGCCGGGACGTCACGTACGCGAAGGTGTAGCCGCGTCCCGGGTCGGCCCAGGCGCTGCTCCCGCCGATCCCGCCCATGCCCCAGCTCCCGTCCGGCTCCCACTGCATGCCCAGCGTCCAGCACGCCCGCCGGTCCAGTACGAGGTCCGCTCCGTCGTACTGCACCCGGGTCGCCTCGGTGACCAGTTCCGGGCTGAACAGGCGTACCCCGTCGAGGGCGCCGCCGGCCAGCAGGCCCGCGTAGAGGCGGGCCAGGCTGGACGCGGTGGCGTGCAGGTTCACCGCCGGCACCTCGGCACCCCGCCAGAGTGGGCTGTTCAGCACCCCGAGGTCCAGGCCGCCCGCCGGGTTGCCCACGGCCCGGGCGCCCAGCGACCCCGGCTCGCCCAGCACCCGCATCGGCCAGCCGGGATCCCCGTACGACAGGTCGGCGCAGCGCCGCTGGTCGGCCGGGTTCAGGCCGAAGCCCAGGTCGAGGTGCCACGGCCCGGCGATCTCGTCGGCCAGGAACCGCCCCACCGGCCGCCCGTCCACCCGGCGGACCAGCTCGCCCACCAGGTGCCCGTACGTCCAGGCGTGCTCGCCCGCGACGCTGCCGGGTGCCCACTCGGGCTCGGCGGCGGCCAGGTCGGCGCAGAGCAGTGCCCAGTCGGCGACCGCCGTGGCGGGCCGGGGCACCGGAAACGCCGGCAAGCCGGCGGTGTGGCTGAGGATCTGCCGCACGGTGGCGGGGGTGCGGAATTCCGGCCAGTACTCGGACACCCTCCGGTCGAGGTCGACCCGACCCCGGTCGACCAGCATGAGCAGGCAGAGCGCGGCGACCGGCTTGCCGACCGAGTAGACGTTGACGAGGGTGTCCGGGCCCCAGCCCGTACCGCCGGTCACGTCGACCACCGGGGCGCCGTCGTACCAGACGGTCAGCCCGGCACCGGTCTCCCGGCCGCTGGCGAACAGGTCGTGGAAGCAGTCCCGGACCGGGTTGAAGCGTGCGTGCATCCGGCCACCGTAGGCCCGCGAGATCCTTGCGGTCGCGGGCAATTCCGGCCCGGTCCGGTCGCGGTGCCCGCCCGGGTACGGAATGCTGGCGGGATGGCGGAGCCGGAACTGGTGGACGTGGTCGTGGTCGGCCTCGGGGTCGGCGGCGAGGAGGTGGCCGGGCGGCTCGCCGAGGCCGGCCTCACCGTCGTCGGTATCGAGCGGGACCTCGTCGGTGGCGAGTGCCCGTACTGGGGCTGCGTGCCGAGCAAGATGATGATCCGGGCGGCGAACGCGCTGGCCGAGGCGCACCGGGTCAACGAGCTGGCCGGGTCCGCGCAGGTCCGGCCCGACTGGGCGCCGGTGGCCCGGCGGATCCGCGAGGAGGCCACCGACACCTGGGACGACCGGGTGGCGGTCGAGCGGTTCACCGGCAAGGGCGGCCGGTTCGTCCGGGGCAGCGGCCGGCTCGACGGCCCCGACCGGGTCCGCGTCGGCGATCAGCTCTTCCGGGCCCGGTACGGGATCGTGCTCGGCACCGGCACCCGCCCCTCGATCCCGCCGATCGACGGCCTGGCCGACACCCCGTACTGGACCAACCACCAGGCGATCGAGGTCGAGGAACTGCCGGAGTCGCTGCTGGTGCTGGGCGGCGGCGCGATCGGGCTGGAGCTGGCCCAGGTGTTCGCCCGGTTCGGCGTACGGGTGACGGTGGTCGAGGCGGCCGACCGGGTGCTCGCCATCGAGGAGCCGGAGGCGTCCGAGGTGGCCGCGAAGGCGCTGCGCGCCGACGGGGTGCGGATCGAGACCGGGGTGCGGGCCGAGCGGGTCGGCCACGACGGCGCCACCTTCACCGTGCACGCGGGCGGCACCGAGTTCACCGGCGAGAAGCTGCTGGTGGTGACCGGCCGCAGGGCGCACCTGGAGGAGCTCGGGCTGGAGACCGTCGACGTGGACGCCACCCAGCGCTACCTGCCGGTGAACGAGCGGATGCACGTCACCGCGGGAATCTGGGCGGTCGGCGACCTCACCGGCGAGGGTGCCTTCACGCACATCGCCACGTACCAGGCGGCGATTGTCGTCGCCGACGTGCTCGACCACATGCGACGGACCAGGGGCGGACCGGACGCCAGCGGCACCGCCAGCGTGGTCGGCGGCGCCGCCGGGATGGTCAGCGCGGTCGGCGGGGCGATGAGCGCGGGCGGGTCGACGGGCGCGCCGGGCAGTGTCCCGTACGCCGACTATCGGGCGCTGCCCCGGGTCACCTTCACCGACCCCGAGGTGGGCGCGGTCGGCCTCACCGAGAAGCAGGCCCGCGAGCGTGGCGTCAACGTCCAGATCGGGTATGCCGACCTGACCTCCTCCGCCCGGGGCTGGATCCACAAGGCCGGCAACGCGGGTTTCATCAAGCTGGTCGCCGACGCCGACCAGGGCGTGCTGATCGGCGCCACCTCGGTCGGCCCGGCCGGTGGCGAGGTGCTGTCCGCGCTGGTGGTGGCGGTGCACGCGGCGGTACCGCTCAGCCAGCTCCGGCACATGATCTACGCGTACCCGACCTTCCACCGCGCCATCGAGGACGCGCTGCGGTCGTTGAAGTGAGCTTCGTCCGCGACGACCCCCAACCTTTTCTGCTGAGTAGTCGTCTTGGCTGGTGTGGTAGCACCCAACTCCAGGTCGAGAAGAGGCGGACGTGGACGTCCTGGCGCGTGAGTTCGACGCATTCGTCCGTGCCAGGACTCCGGCGCTGCTGCGTTCGGCGTACCTGCTCACCGGAGATCAGCAGTTGGCCGAGGACCTGGTGCAGAGTGCCTTCGCGCTCACCCATCGCGCCTGGCGGAATCTCCACGCCACTGGCAATGCCGAGGCGTACGCGCGCAAGACGATGTACCACCTGCAGGTGTCCCGCTGGCGGCGCCGGCGCGTAGCCGAGTCGTTCACCGGCGAGTTGCCTGACCGGGCCGGTGCCGAAGCCGATCACGCCGACCTGACCGCGCTGCGGCTGTCGCTGCGCAGCGCGCTGTCCCGGCTCACCCCGAAGCAGCGCGCGGTCGTCGTGCTGCGGTTCTTCGACGACCTCACCGAGGCGCAAGCGGCGGAGGCCATGGGTGTGAGCATCGGCACGATCAAGAGCCAGACCGCAAAGGCCTTGGAGCGGCTACGCGTGTTGGCACCCGAACTCAACGGGGCCGGCGTGTCCGGAGGTGCGCGATGACCGAGCTCGACAACCTACGCAACGCACTGAGCGGGATCGCCACTGAGGTCGACGCCGTCGACCTGCGTGACCGGGCCCTCGCGACCTCTCACCGTATCCGCGTCCGCCGCGCCGTCTCCACCGCCGTGGCAGGGCTCGCCGTCGCCACGGTCGTACTCACCACCGCCGTCACCGTACGGAGCGACCCCGCGCCGCCGGCCGTGACCCCCGCACCGGCGCCGACCGTACTGCCCGACGAGCGGCAGGACGGCCCGGACCCGGGTCCGTTCAACTCGGCCACCATCACCGTGCCGCCCTGGGGCGCAACCGCGGACGCAACCTGTACCACGGGCCGGGGCACCATCAGCCACGGCCAGTTCCAACGCGACGCCGCGCACCGGCCGGCAAATGTCCTGTCGTACGTCGTGTCGGACGTCGACGGCGACGGTGTCGACGACTACGTCGCGCACCTGAAGTGCGGTGAAGGCCCGGAAGCCGGAGGCAGTCAGGTCGTCGCGTTCCGCCGCAGCGGCGCGGAACTGAAATCGATCGGCCGGCTCGTCGGCACGCAGGACGGCTTCGCGATGATGGACCACCTGGAGGCTCGCGGCGGTGGTCGCGTCGCGGTGCTGGTCTCCGAGGAGTACACCGACGGCGGGCAGGAGCTCGTGCCGAACCAGTGGCGCACGTACGCCTTGCAGGGCGGGCGGTTCGTTCAGGTCGACGGTCCGACCTCGTTCCCGGCGCACCCGCCGACCGCCGTGCTGTCCGTCGTACCGACCGCGTTGTCGTTTCAACCGGCCGGAACCGAATATGTGGGCCGGATGACGGTGACGGTGCACAACACCGGCTCGATCGACGTCGCCCGGCTGGCGGTCCTGCTGATCCTGCCGAGCCAGGTAGTTCCGGCCGGTGCCGGGTGGGGCGGCTGCGCCCGACGTGCGGACACCGATGTGACCGCCGTGGTGTGCACCGTGACCGGCCCGCCGGCGAGGTCGGACGTCGTGCTGGACCTCACGCTCGTCGCCGCGGAGAAGCCGATGCCACACGACGACCCGGTGGGCCTGGGCGACCACTACGTGACGATCGGACAGATCCCGCCGTTCGACGGGCAGGTCACATACGAGCACATGGAGGCCATCATCCCGATCAGCACGCAATGAGTGCGCGGCAGGTGGGTGGTGCGCTGGTCAGGTAGGCCGCTCCGACGAGGCCCTGATGCGGCCGGCCGCGGCGTCGTCCTCGGGGACGGCACCGTGCCGGCCGGCGCCGGCGGTGAACCGGGCCGCGCCCTTCATCGCGTCAGTGATCAGCGACTCGGTGCCGAAGGCCAGCTCGGTGGCCATCGCCTCCGGCTCGGGCAGGCCGGCGCCCGCGAGCAGCGCGGCCCGGTCGTTGCGCAGGCAGGTCTGCGGATGCCGGGCGATGTCGATGGCCAGCCGCTCGGCCTCCGCGCGCGCCTCACCCGGCGCGACCAGCCGGTTGACCAGGCCCATCGCGTACGCCTCCTCGGCCGGGACCGCGCGGCCGGTGAGGATCAGGTCCATGGCCCGGCTCTCCCCGATCAGCCGGGGCAGCCGGACCGTGCCGCCGTCGATCAGCGGTACGCCCCAGCGCCGGCAGAACACCCCGAGCACCGCGTCCGACTCGGCGATCCGCAGGTCGCACCAGAGCGCCAGCTCCAGGCCGCCGGCCACGGCGTACCCGGAGATGGCGGCGAGCACCGGCTTGGACAGGCGCATCCGGGTCGGACCCATGGGGCCGTCGCCCTCCGGCTCGACGCGGTTGCCGCGCGGCGTACCGATGGCCTTGAGGTCGGCACCGGAGCAGAACGTGCCGCCGGCGCCCCACAGCACGGCGACCGCCGCGTCCGGGTCGGCCTCGAACGCGCGGAACGCGTCCGCGAGGGCTCGGGCGGTCGGACCGTCGACCGCGTTGCGGGCGTCCGGCCGGTCCAGGACCACCGTGGTCACCGGCCCGGCGTGCTCGACGCGTACCCCCATCGGGTCAGCATGCCCTCGACGGCGGCCGGCGCGCCAGGGGATCCGTGCCGTGCCGCGCAGGCGGCGGGGCCCGTGCGGTGCGGCGGGTGCGGCACGGCGAGGGCGGTTACTTGGCCTGCGGGCTTGGAACTGATGGCGTGAACGAATCGCGCCCGGCGTTCGGCAGGGCGGAGCCACCCGATGGGGTGATTCGCCGGTGCCGCCCGGTTTGGGAGCTCGGCTGCCGGGAAGTCGGACCACGTGCGCGGACTACTGACGAAACTCGAACAGGCCTCCCGGCTCGACCGGATCGGCGACCAACTTCAGCGGGCCGTCCAGGGCACCCTGCGTGGCCAGCGGGTCCGGGACTTCCTCCACGGTGTCTGGCTGGGGCATCCACTGCACCCGGCGATGGTGCAGCTGCCCGTCGGGGCCTGGATGAGCGCCGCGGTGCTGGACCTGATGCCCGGACAGCGCCGGGCCGCGACTACCCTGATCGCG
Source organism: Micromonospora sp. SL4-19 (assembly GCF_047921475.1). NCBI lineage: Bacteria > Bacillati > Actinomycetota > Actinomycetes > Micromonosporales > Micromonosporaceae > Micromonospora > Micromonospora sp. SL4-19. Next base: position 177,488 of record NZ_JBLROB010000005.1, on the reverse strand, counting down.
GCCGGCACGGTGACTGCCGTGCCAGCCGCCGTCGCCGGCCTCAACGACTGGGCGGCCCTCTCCCGCGACCAGCGCCGGGTCGGTCAGGTGCACGCCGCCGCGAACAGCATCGCCCTGGCCTGCTACGTCGCATCGCTGGTCGCCCGGCGGAACGGTCGGCACGGGATGGGCCGGGCGCTGGCGTACGCGGGGCTGTCGGCGGCGAGCGGTGGGGCGTATCTGGGCGGACACCTCGCGTACAAGCAGGGCGCGCAGGTCAGCCAGAGCATCTCGGAGATGCACCTGATGGGCGAGGGCTGGCACCCGCTGGGCGAGCTGTCCACCGTGCCGCAGCGGCAGCTCGTCACGCGGGAGATCGACGACGTGTCGGTGATCCTCTACCGGCACGGCGACGAGGTCACCGTGATGCTGGAGCGCTGCCCGCACCAGAGCGGACCGCTCGGCGAGGGCAAGGTGGAGCAGATCGACGGCCATGACTGCGTGGTGTGCCCGTGGCACGGCAGCACGTTCCGCCTCAATGGCGGCGAGGTGGTGCATGGGCCGGCCGCGAACGACCAGGTGATCCTGCCGACCCGGGTGGTCAACGGCCGGCTCGAGGCCCGCCTACCCTGACCCGGCGGCCCCACTGGGCCGTGCCGGGTCGCGTCAGTCTGCCGGGCTGACGTACACCTTGCGCAGCGTCTCGTGCACCGTCCAGGTGGTCCGGGCGCCGGCCTCCAGTACACACAGGTCGCCCGGGGCCAGCTCCAGCGTCGGGCCGCCCTCGACGGCGACGCTCGCTCGTCCCGAGAGCACCACGAAGACCTCGTCGGCCTCCACGTCGGTGCTCACCCCGGGACTGTGCTCCCACACCCCGACGTCCAGCCCCGCCACCGCTGGCACCGGGACGGCACCCGTGGTCGGGGAACCCTCCCGTACCTGCTCGGCGGGGAGTGGCTCGTGCGGGACGTCCAGGCTGGGGGTGCGGACCACGTGCGTTGGCATGGCGAGGACGGTAGCCGACCCGCCGGTCAGTCCCTCCGGTGCCGGCCGATGATCAGGGTCCGCCCGGCGGTCCGGGCCACCGCCGTCTCCGGGGTTGCGTCGTACCCGAGGGGCGAGCATAGGCTGACGCACGCCGATGCGACAGAGGAAAGCCAATCGAACACGCTCGGTGATGACGGGTGGTGGCGGCCGGTGGGTGTCCATGTGATGACCTGCGGCCGAATGCCGGCGGGTACGGAGGGGTCGGCGTGACCGCCGAACGGCTCCGGGCCGCCACCCGGGAGGCCACCACCCGGCGTCCGGTGGTACGTCTGCTCGCTGCCCTGGCGGTCGTACCGGCGATGCGGCTGGCGGTCGCCCGGTACGCCGTACCCCCGGGATCGGCGGACCGGGCCGGGTGCGACGGCTGCGGCGCGCCGACCGGCCTGGACCGGCCACTGCCGGCGCTCGGGCCGGCGGCCCGTTGCCCGGTCTGCCGGACACGGGTCGGCGCGGCACCCGGCGCGGTCGAGCTGGCGCTGGCCACGGCGATGTGGGTGTTCGCGCTGACCGGCGGCCCGGCCGGGGCGCGGCTGGCGGTGGCCTGGTGGCTCGCCTGGGCGGTGCCGCTGGCCCTGGTCGATGCCGCCGTGCACCGGCTCCCGGACCGGCTCACCTACCCGGCGGCGGCCGGGGTCTGGGCGCTGCTCGGGATGGCCGCGCTTGCCGGTGCCGGTCCAGCGCCCTGGCTGCGCGCGACCGCTGCCGGGCTCGTCCTCGGTGCGGGCTTCGCGGCGACCACTCTGCTGCTCGGCCGGCGCGGATTCGGGCTCGGTGACGCCAAGCTGGCGCTCGGCGCCGGTGCGCTGCTCGGCTGGTACGGCTGGCCGGTGCTGGTGTTCGGGCTGGCGCTGGCCGTCACCCTCTCCGCGGTGGTCGGGCTGGGGTTGCTGGCGGCGCGTCGGGTCCGCTGGTCCAGCCACCTCCCCTTCGGCCCGTTCCTCATCCTCGGCACCGCCCTGGCCCTCCTTCTCACTCCCTGACCCACCCCGATCCGCGGCGGAGGGGCGCGGCCCGGGAGTCAGGTCACGGTGGGGGTGTCGGAGGATCGGCGTTGCCCGGGTTGTGCGGGCATCCCGGACATCCGCTCGACGATCTCCTCCAGCGCCTCGAAGGCGTACGCCCAGTTGTGGCACTTGAAGCTGCGCAGCCCCTCGATCGGGGTGCGGCAGTCGGCGCAGTGCACGCCGGGGATTCCGGCCGGCACCTCCGTGTTGACGTACTTGCGCTCGCCGAGGATGACGCGAGCGATCATCGCCCGGTCGTGCACCCCGTGCAGGGCGGAGGCGACGATGTCGTACCAGTTCACCCGGCGTCCGCACTTCGGGCAGTCCGGCTCGTCGCCGCTGACCCAGAGTGGGGCGCCGATGCTGCGTGCCGGCATGTTCAGCAGCTTCTCCAACCGGCGTACGTCCGACTCCGGCGTGGTCCAGCGGTGCCGGCCCGGCAGCGAGGCGGGCGAGTCGTAGACGGCGCGGAACACCACCGGGTCGACCTCCACGGTCTCCCGTCCACCGGTCATCGGTACCTCCTCGTCGACCGTGCACCCCACCGTCGTACCAGGTGAACGGCGGGTGCAGCCAGATCACGGACACGACGGGTCAGCGGCGTGTCGCCGAGAGTGCCCGTGCGTCAGGTCGCCGGACGGCGTGCGGCGGGTCGCCACGCCCCCGGCGGACGGCCTCGGCGCCCGCTCCCCTTGGGGGCGGGCGCCGACGGATGGCAGGGAGTCACGCCTTGCGTAGGCCGGCGAACTGCAGGCCGGTGAAGCCGGCGACCACCACCGCCTGTGCGATCACCAGTGCGGTGCCGAGGCCGGTCAGCGGGAACCAACCGGCGATGAGCAGCTCGACGCTCCCGATCACCCAGGCGATGTTGACCGCCATCACGGCGCCCACGGCGATCCGGTTCACCGCCGGCCTCGCGGCGAGAAGGAGCAGAGTGGCGGCCCAGGCGACCAGGAACGCGCCGACCGGGTAGAGCAGGACGGCGGGGAGGCCGAACAGCTCACCGAAGATCGCCGCGACGACGACGTAGACGACTCCGTTCGCGCCCGAGCCCAACGCATCCTGCTTCAGGGCGAAGCGGAGCAGCTTGGCGTCGGCGGCGGTGTGGACAGGGCTGGCGACGGTGACCATCTCGGCGGTCCCTTCGTAGTGCTGGCGTGCGTGTCATCACGAAGCTACGAAGGTCCGCACCAGGCCGAATCAGTCATCGTGACGGTAGCTTCCTGACCGTGCTGTACGGACGAGACGGGGAGCAGGCGAAGATCGAGCGGCTCCTGGCGGAGGCCAGGAGCGGCCGGAGCGGGGCCCTGGTCGTTCGAGGCCCGGCGGGAATCGGCAAGTCCGCGCTCCTGGACCATGCCGCCGGGCGGGCAGCGAACATGCGAGTGCTGCGCGGCGTCGGTGTCGAGTCCGAGGCCGCGTTGCCCTTCGCCGCACTCCACCTGCTCCTGCGCAGCGGTCTCGACCGGATCCACACGCTGCCCGACGCACAGGCCGCCGCGCTCAACGGTGCCCTGGGGTTGGGCGACGTCGCGCCAGAGAGCCAGTTCCTGGTCGGGCTGGCCACGTTGAGCCTGCTCGCCGAGCTTGCCGGGGATGGCGCGCTGCTCTGCCTCGTCGACGACGCGCAGTGGTTCGACCAGGCGTCCATCGACGCGCTGCTGTTCGCCGCCCGCCGCATCGAGGCCGAGGGCGTCGTCATGGTCTTCGCCGCCCGCGCGGGTTTCCACGCCGCAGGGCTGCCCGAGCTCCGGCTGAGCGGGCTGGACAGCGCAGCAGCCGCCGCTCTGCTCCCCGCCGACCTTCCACCGCAGGTGCGGGAGCGGCTCATCGAGGAGTCGGACGGCAACCCGCTGGCGCTCATCGAACTGCCCGCCGCGCTCAGCGTCGAGCAGCGGGCGGGGCGATTGTCACCGGTGGGGGCGATGCCCGTCGCCGATCGAGTCCAGGAGGCGTTCCAGGCACAGATAGCCGCGCTTCCCGAGCCCGCGCGGACCGCGCTGCTGATCGCGGCGGCGGACGGCTCCGGTGAGCTGGAGGCCCTGGTGGCCGCGGGTGCCTCCCTGCACGGGCTGGAAGCGGCCGAGCGGAGCCGGCTGATCGAGATCAGGGGGACCGTTGTCGCTTTCCGCCACCCCCTCATCAGGGCTGCCGCCTACCAGAGCGCGCCGGCCACCCGGCGCCTTGCCGCACACCGGGCCCTTGCCGACGCGCTCGCCCGCTCGCCGGTCATCGACGCGGCCGACCGCCGGGCATGGCACCTGGCCGCCGCCGTACTCGGTCCTGACGAGGCCATCGCACGGGAGTTGCAGGAAACGGCGGAACGGGCCCGTACCCGTGGCGGTCACGCCGCCGTCGCGGCCGCCTACGAGCGAGCCGCCGAGCTCACCGCCGACCCGGTACGACGATCCGGACGGCTGGCCGCTGCCGCGCTGGCAGCCAGTGACGCCGGACTTATGGGTCGAGCTGCCGCCCTCGCCGACAGCGCCACGCCCGACGTGGACGACCCGAACATCATCGCCGCGCTGATCCAGGTACGCACCCACCGCGAATTCGAGCTGGGCACGCCGCTCGCGGCGGGCCGGATCATCATGGACGGCGTTCCCCACCTGGCGGCCCAGTCCTCCGAACGAGCCACCTGGCTGCTGGTGGAGGCCATTCGCTGCGCCTGGTTCGCCGGGGACACGCGGCTGGCCGAGCAGGCCGCCGCCAGCCTCCGCGCGCTCCCCGCGATCGATTCGCCGCTGGTCGACGGGGCGCTCGGGCTGGCCCGCCTGATGGGCGGCGACCTCGGCGGCGGGATCAAGCTCATGGGCGAGGCGGTGGACGTGTACGGGCGGGCCGAGTTGGGGGTGCCGGGACTGACCTTCACCGCCTCGCTGTGCTTCGCGCTGGGACGCGCCGCCCTCGGCGAGGAGATCACCGGCGGCGTCGTGGCGGCCTGCCAGCAGAGCGGGATGATCGGCTGGCTCGCCCACGCCCTCCAGGATCATGGATTCGCGCAGGGATGGCTCGGCCGGTACGGCGAGGCCACGGCGACCCTGAACGCAGGGTTGCGGCTGGCGACGGACCTCGGCCACGAGCACCGAGTCAGCCACCTCACCTGCTCTCTCGCCTGGGTGCTCGCGCACCTCGGGGATGTGCAGGGATGCCGCGCGAAGGCCGAAGAGGGCGTAACGAGAGCCGACAGCCACGGAATGGTCCTTGCGGCGGCCGTCGGACGCTGGGCCCTCGGCCTGCTTGAACTCGGCCTGGGCCGGCCGGACGCGGCCCTGCGGCAGTTGCAGGCCGTCCCGGTGACCGGCATCGGTGTCCTCTCCGCCGCGGACCAGGTCGAGGCAGCCGTCCGCAGCGGCGAGCCGGCGCAGGCACGGGAGCCGCTCGCCCGGTACGTGGCCTGGGCGCGGCACGTCCGTCAGCCGTCGTCGGACGCGATCGCCATGCGCTGCCGCGCTCTCGTCGAGGAGGACGAGGCGCATTTCGCGCGGGCCGTACACCTCCATGGGGACTTCGCCCAGCCGTATGAGCTGGCGAGGACGCGGCTCGCCTACGGCGAGTGGCTGCGACGGGCACGGCGGCGGGCGGACGCCCGTGTGCAGCTGCGCGGCGCGCTGGAGGTCTTCGACCGGCTCGGTTCGGAGTTGTGGGCCGAACGCGCCCGCGTGGAGCTGCGCGCAACCGGGGACGTGCCCGCGGCGCCACGCAAGGCCGACGACCCGCTCAGCGTGCTCACCCCCCAGGAACGCCAGGTCGTACGGTTGGCGGCCGGCGGTGCCTCCAATCGTGACATCGCCGCCCAGCTCTTCCTCAGCCCGCGGACCGTCGGCTATCACCTCTACAAGGCGTTTCCCAAGCTGGGCATCACCTCCCGAGCCCACCTGGCGGCCCTCGTCGCGTTCTCGTCGGAGCGCGGTTGACGGGTGCCGGGGTGCATGTCATGGGAGCCGGGCAACATCCTCGGCCACATAGATGACGGTGCGCGCGGCCACTGTAAGCTGCGCAGATGCGGATCGGGCCGCTACGTGCCAGGCCGACAGCCCGGCTAGGATGCAGCCCATCATGGTCATCCAGCGCATCCGCCAGTTCGCCGACGGCGTGGCGTCCGATCATGCCGCGCGCCCGCGGACCACCGTGCCGAACTGGCTTTTCATCCCCGGTCTGGCCGTGCTGGCCGTCTCACTCGCGTCGTACGGCGTCTTCCTGCGCAACCACAAGTTCGTCCTCCTCAAGCATGACTTCCAGATGTACCTCGGCGGCGTCCACGCGTTCCTGAACGGGCAGCCCGTCTACCAGCTCGGGTACACCGATCTCGGCCTTCCCTACACCTACCCGCCGATCACCCTGCCCATCCTGATCCCGTTGACCTGGGTCGATGAGCGAACCGCCCTTCTCCTGTTCAACGCCGCGGGTATCGGGGCGATGCTCGCCGCCGTGTGGTTCACCACCAGGATGCTCGGGTACGAGGGCACCCGCGGCCGACTCGGTCTTGTCGCCGCCGTCGGCGCGGTGCTGATCTGGACCGAGCCGCTGCAGCGCAACCTCAACCTCGGTCAGATCAACATCTTCGTCATGCTGCTGGTCGTGGCCGACCTCGCGCTGTCCGACCGGAGCCGGTTCAAGGGCGTCGGCATCGGCGTCGCGACCGCGACCAAGCTGCTGCCCGGTCTCTTCGTGGTCTACCTGCTGCTCACGCGGCGGATCCGGGCCGCCTGCGTCGCGGCGGGCACCTTCGTGGTGCTCACGCTGCTGGGCGTGCTCATCCAGCCGGGCGGTTCGGTCGACTACTGGCTGAGCGGGCGGGCGTTCGACTCGCACCGGGTGCTGATGGGGCGCAGCCCGCGCTATGGCGGCAACCAGTCCCTGCAGGGCTTCGTCACACGCCTGATCGGGACGGACGAGCAGAACTCGATCTGGTGGATGCTGTCGGTGGTCGCCGTCACGGTCGCCGCCCTCGCCCTCGCGGTCGCAGCGCAGCGGCGTGGCGAGGAGGCCATGGGCATGATCGTCGTGGGCTTCACCGCGCTTCTCATCTCGCCGATCAGCTGGTCGCACTACTGGCTGTGGATCGGCCCGATGGCGGTCGTGCTCGTCGACCTCGTACGCCGTTCGCACGGCGCGGCACGCGTGCTCGCCGGCGTCGTCGCGGTCGCCGCGTTCCTGCCCTTCCTCGTGTGGCCGGGTATCGACCGGCAGACGGGCGCATACATCCCGAAGGGCCTGATCTGGATCGCGGGCCGCATGCAGGGGTTGTCTCTGCGCCTCGCGGTCGACCCCTACGTGCCGACCGTGCTGGTGCTCTTCGCGCTCGCCGCGCTGTGGCTCTACCTGAGGTCCCGTCCGGGACGGAAGGCCGTGCCGGCCGCCGGAATCGCCGACACGTGATCAATTCCCCGGGTCCGCCGGCAGTTACCGGCCGCCAGCCGTCTCGACCCGGCTGATCAGCAGCTTCAGTCGGGCGATCTCCTCGGCGAGCGCGGTGTGCCCGGCCTCGGTGAGCGTGATCCAGGTGCGGGCGCGCCGGCCGGCGTACCCTTTCTCCACCTCGATCAGGCCAGCCGTCTCGAGTACACCCAGGTGCTGGGAGAGGTTGCCGGCGGTCAGCTCCAGTTGGGTGCGCAGGTAGCTGAACTCCACCCGGCGCGCCTCGTGCGCGATGGTGAGGATGCCGAGGCGGACCCGCTGGTGGACCAGGTCGTCGAGCCCGTTGACCGGGTGGGCGGGTGGGGTCGGCTCCGACGTCGGGCCGTCGGTGGGGTCGCTCACCGGTACCACCGCAGTCGTTGCGCCAGGGCGAAGCCGATCGCGCCGAGCAGCAGCAGGCCGCCGCTGATGACCAGCGGTGGCGCGTCCCCCCACCGGCTGCCCCAGCCGACCCCCCACCCGAAGTTGATCGGCACCAGCACCACCGCGAGGTACCCGAGTGTGAACAGCAGCAGCGCGACGTGCCGCTCCAGCCAGGCCAGCACCAGCAGGGCCAACCCGATCAAGCCGGCCGGAGCGAGCAGCCGGGTCAGGAAGAGGTCGACGCCAGGCGGGTTGTCGGTGTACGCGTTCGGGTCGGGGAAGATCCAATCCGGCGGGACGACGGAGGCCAGCACCACGAGCGCGACGCCGGTGAGCACGTACGGCAGCACCCGGGCGCCCAGCCCCCGGGCCCGGGCGACCCGCAGGTATCCGCCGGCGATCACCACATATGCCACCACCATCGCCGCCAGCCAGTAGAACCCCACGGCCTGAAACTCGACCTTGCACACCTGGCCGCCGTCCACCACGTGGCAGTCGCTGACGGCCCGGTGGCCGAACCGGTGAACGGGAATCGCGCCAAAGGTCACCAGGGCCAGCACCAGCAGCGGCAGCCACGTCACCCGCTGGGCAAGACGGACCCGGCGCGCGAGGTCACGCGCGTCAGCCAGCAGCCGGCGTGGGTCACCGCCGGCGGGTATCGGATCGGTAGTCATGCAGATAGGTTTGCACAACAAACCGATTGGCGCTAGTGGAGTGCGCGAAGTCCTTCGAGCGTGCCCCTGCCCCTTGCCCGCGGCTCATGGAAGCTGGCTCAGCTGTTCCTTGCGGGGTAGCAGAGCCGCCCCCGCACGTCGGGCGGTGCGCAGATTGGCGATGGCCAGGACACCCAACGCCAATTCCACGACCACCAGCGACGGCTCGAGCTTGTGCCGCAGGGTGGTGATGACCAGCCCGCCGACGGTGAACAGCAGCCAGGCGCCCAGTCCGAGCCAGCCCGCGACGACGCGATCCTGAGCGAACATCGGCGCCCGGCGGGTCACGGCCCAGCCGCCGAAAGCCGCCCAGCCCAGTCCGATCGTCAGCAGTACCGCGAACGCCACCATCGTCCGTGGTGGCAGCCCGGGCTCGGTTGCCCACAGCAGCGTCTCAATGCGGTGTGCCGGCTTGTCGCTGTGGACCAGTGGTGACCTCTGTATCGGGCACGCTCAGCCGTCGACCGTCACAGTCGAATGCTGGGTCAGCATAGCGCGCGTGCTTGCCATATACGCTCTACGCGTATATAACTTCGTCATGACTATGGGACAAGGGAGACTTCAGGCTCCGAGCTACTTCGTTCTGGCGTCGTTGCTCGACGGCCCGCGCCACGGTTATGCGATCCTCGGCCAGGTCGAAGCCCTGTCCGAGGGGACCGTGCGGCTGGCCACCGGCACGCTGTATGCCGTACTCGACCGGCTCCATCGAGCCGAGCTGGTCGAAGTCGTCAGCGAGGAAATCGTCAATGGACGCACCAGGCGCTCCTACGCCTTGACTCCTGCCGGTCGGGACGTCCTTCGAGCCGAGGCTGCCAGGTTGGCCGCTGCCGCAACCGTGGTGACCGATCCCGCTAAGCGGTCGGCCGTTCAGACGTCAGCGGTGAGGTTCGCGTGAGCGACAAGCTGGCTCGCCGGTACGAGATTCTGCTGCGCGCCTACCCCGCCCGGCACCGTCGGCAGTGGGGCGACGAACTGCTCGGAACGTTGCTGATGCGAGCCGATTCCAGTCGACGCTGGCCCCCGGCTGGTGAGGCGATAGCGCTGCTGACGTCCGGGGTGCGTGTTCGGCTGAACTCGGACAAGGACCGGGCACCACGGGCCACCTGGGCCGCTGGGCTACGCGTTGCGGTAATCCTCCTGTTGGCGTCCCAGTTGGCGGACCTGATCATTCTGACCACGCTGGACGGGCTTGTGTATCGCGCCGGCCTCGCCAAGCTGGCCTTCGGCGTGCTCGCCCTTCTCGCCATACTGCGAGACCGTCGCTGGGTGGCGCTGCTGGCCTTACTCGGGTGGCAAGCGATTTATCTGCAGGGGTACCACTCGGTGTCCTTGCCGGTGGCTACCGAGATCATTCTTCTAGTGGTCGTGGCTCTCATCCAGCGCACGCATCGAGCTGTGTTGCCAGGCCTCTGGTGGCTCGCCGTGCCGGCGATGATGGCAATATTTTGGGGGCCGCAGTTGCTCTCGTCCGAACCGGTGTTCCCCCCTCACTACGAGCAAGTGATGACGCTGACTGTTGTGGCGCTATGCGCCGTCGCGACCCTGCTCGACTCGCGGGCAGCGTTCGCAGCGGTAGGCCTACTCCTGGCCAAAGTCTTGACTGACACAGTGTCCATAACGTGGGCGGGCGACATTCCGGCTGGCGGCATCTTCTATCACGCTCCGTCCTCATGGAACACGGTTATGGGCACCGCAGCGGCGGCCCTGCTCATCGGCGGGCATCTGGTCACTCGGCGCAGAGCCAGCCTGTAGAGCCCTTGTCGCCTGCGTCGCGATGAGGTCGTGGTGGGATGCGGCGCGTGTCCCCTAGGCAGGCCCCTGGCGTGCCGGCGATCGCCGGCCGGAGGGGCGGCGCCGCACTCTCCGCGCCGCATCCTCCCACCACGACCGACCGTGACTCGCCCTACGGCACGGCGGTGTCGCCGCGCCCCGGCCGGCTGCTGGCACACCAGTTCCCCACCAAACGGCCTGTCATCGTGCGGCGGCCCTCCGGGCGGGTCGGTGCCGAACTGCTGCAGCTTCGGAGAGCGTGCCAAACACAGGAGGGTCAACGCTGGCGGCCGATCCACTGCTGTACTTCGCTGCTGTGTGCGCGATCGCGGCAACAGCGGCCCTGGGGCGGGGGACCTGCGTACGAGTGGGCCGCCAGGGACTCGAACCCTGAACCCCTCGGGAGACATCTCGATCATCTGCTATCGGACGGATCGGCCTGCTGATCTGGGCGGCGTCTGCTGTTGCCTTACAGCGGTTGACAGCCCTTGTCGGCGTCAGTTGTGCCCGGCTTGTGCCCGATGATCTCGCCAGTCCATCACTCACCGTCTACGTCCGTCCCGCCCGAGCCGTCCGTCCGCAGGCCTCCGCCGCGCGCTTCGCCCCGAACGCGTGCAAGGCGCGGCAGAGGGGCTGGATGCGGGCCCAGTAGGTCGTCAGTCGGTCGATCCGCGGTCGCGCCAACTCCCGTCGATCCGCCGGCCTCACCTTCGGCCCCGCGCTGACTTGATCGCCCGCACTAGCCTCGCTGCATGTTTCCCCGGGCCTATCCAGCGGTCCCCATTTCGGGGCTGGTGGCATCCCTGTTGATCCTTTTGGCCGGTCTCTTCTCCGACCTGGGGCCGCCCCCGCCGGCGGGGGAACTGCTTCGCGGCACCGTGATAGCCGTCCAACGGGACAGCGGCGGCCAGCTGGTGACGGCGCTCGTGGAGGTCGACACTGAAGGCGGTCCGGTCATCTGCGGCATCGACCGGGCGGCGTTTGCCGGCCAGGGGCTCCCGGCGCTACACGCGGAGCTGAGCGTCGATTACCAGCCCATGGGCTGCGCGCTCCCCCCGGTGTCGCGGCAACTACCCCGTGGGGCGATCCTCGCGCTTGGCGGTATCGGCGCGGCGCTCATGGTGCTGTGGCTCCGCGCGGGCCGCTGAGGCACCCAGCCTGCCGTTCGTCACTGGCCGGCACGTCGCCGACCCCTGCCTTGCAGAGGCGGATCGATGCAGCTAACGCTCGCCGATCAGGGTCGGTGAGTGGCGCTCGCGTCGGGCCTCGCTGTCCAGTGCCAGCGGCTATCGCTTGTTGTCGCACATCTCGCTGACTTCTTGCTGACGATGGGGCCCATGAGGTGGGCCATTCGGCACTAGCCGGGACACGGTACCCCTACCTGGTGGAACCAGATCACGAACGGCCGTGTATCGGGCCGCGTAGGCCCTTCACGATCCAGTCGCCTGGTATCTGCGGAGCGCAGCTTCGGCGAGCTGGATGAGGTACTTGTCGCCGCCGGGTTCGTTGCCCTGCTCCTTGACGACCACCAGAGTGGTGCCGATCCGGACGAGTACGCTGTCCCATTCCAGGGTGCCAGAACCGGACGTCGTGCTGCAGCTGACGTGGATGCTGTCATCGCCCAGCCGCGGCCCTGCTGCCACTGCGAAGCGATACCTGTCGCCGATGCCAAGGCCGGACGACACGACGAGGGTGGGGCAACGGCTGATGAAGGTCCGTAGGTCGGTCATCGCTCGTCGTGCACCGTCATCGGCGTAGGTCCTGAGGACTTCAGTTCCCACCCAGCCCCAGCCATCGGGGTCCCCGTCATAGCTGAGGGTCGCTGCGGCCATCGCTGACGGGGTCCCGGTTAGCCGCGTGGCCGACAGCAGCGGGATCATGCTGTCCGAACAGGCCACGCCGGCGCCTGAGGGTTGATCGCCAGCATCCGACGCCATGACTGTCGCGATCTCCACAGTGAATCCAGGCGGCAGTGAATCCGTGGTCACCAAGCGTGCGGACAGCGTCGCGGAATAGCCGGATCCGCCGGTCGCCGGAACTGCGGTGGGAGCCGGCTTCGTGGCCGTGGCCGAGCCTGTCGCCTGCGCCGTGGAAGCGATCGCTTCGTCCGCTGATCCATCCGCTGTATGAGCCGTTGAAGAATCGCACGCCGCCACCATGCAGGCGGCCGCCACCGCGACTAACCTACGCAGCACCATCCAGAGCACGTGGCAGACCCAATCTCTCACGCGAGCCGCGTCAGGCTACCAGCGCATGTGACGCTGTCAGCTTGGGAAGCTGATCAACGATCGCTACTGGGCGGAACTGTGGGCGGGCTGGCGCGAGGCCGCTGGCTGGCCGAAGGAAGGGACCTTCCATTCCTGCGCCACTTCTTCGCCACCACGCTCATGAGCAACGGCTTCGAGCCGCAGGACGTGCAGAAGGCGCTGAGGCACGCCAACCTGCGGATCACCTTGGAGACCTACGTCCACTGGCTGCCGAAGAAGGACCGGCCTCGTGGCGTGGTGGGAGCCCTTCTCCGGTAGGCCGACAGCAAACGGCGAGACATCTCCGCGAGTCAAGATCAGCGCTAGGTTGTGCCCGATGATCTCTTCTCCGCGTTGCCGCAGCTCAGAGACCGTCTATGGTGGGCCGCCAGGGACTCGAACCCTGAACCTATGGATTGCCGGCAAGCCGGGCGGATCAGGTGCCTTGCGAGGTCATCCGGGCTGGTGGCGCACTTCTCGGCTCGGTTCGGCTGGCACGGTTGCTGTACATCGCTGCTGTACTGCTGGCGTCGGCCGAGCGGCCTCCCTGGTCCAGCCGAGAAAGCGGCGGTGCAGCACGCCGGCCGGCGTCCACGGCATGTCCTCGGTGGCTTGGACGAGGTAGGAGCCAAGGTAAAGGGCCAGCGACACCGGAGCATCCGCATACTCCGCCCGTAGCTCCCGCTTACGGGTCGGGCAGGGCCAGGGCAGGTCGCAGCCTCCGCAGCTCCAGATCGGCAGGACCGGGCCGTGGGTGGTCACCGCACACCCTGCAGGAAGCGAGCGGTGATCGTCCGGGCCTGCCGGCTGGTTGCCCAATCCACCTGCCAGCACGGGTACGGAGTCAACCGTGACCACCAGGCGCGGCAACCGACGCACATGCCGTCGAGCCCGCGAACGTGTACGGCCAGGATCGCGTGCTCTTGGTCGTATTTCACTGCGCCTCCTCTCCTGGCCAGTGGCCACGATTGATCGGCATCCGGTGCCGGGCGCGACACGGCAGCTCGGCACCGCAGCGGCAGATCCGCCGCCACTTCCGCCAGGACCAGATCGGCCGGTGCCGGCGGGCAAGGGTGAGGGCGACGGCTATCAGGTACTCCTCGTACGAGACGCGCCGCACCGGATCTCCCCTCAGGCATGGGTCGACGGCGCGGCGGCCGGGCCTGAGCTGGTCATCCGGTCGCCGCACCTGCACGTTCACCGTACCGACGTAGGACTGTAGATACAATAAGATGTAGAACTGTTGGACACGTAGCGTCACATTCGTGATCGACCCCAGCTCGGATCGGGCCGTGTTCCGGCAGCTCGCAGACCTCCTGCGGGACCGGATCACGTCTGGCGACCTCGCGCCCGGTGCGTCGCTGCCGAGTGAGCTGCGGCTGGCTCAGGAGCACGGGCTGAGCCGCACGAGTGTGCGGCAGGCGATAGCGCTACTCCGGTCGGAAGGGCTCGTGATCGTAAAACCGCCGCGCGGCACGTTCGTCCGCGCCGTCGAACCAACCGAAACGGTGACTCTCCTCAAGGGCGACACCGCCACCGCGCGGATGCCTACCCCTGCCGAGCGGCGCGAGCTAGAGATGGGCGAGGGCATCCCGGTCATCGTGATCTTCCGCGCCGACGGCTCCCGCGAGCTGTACGCCGCCGACCGTATCCGCGTGGGAAGGTAGAGCTGGCGACGGCCTACGTTGCGCCTGGGCGCTGTTGCGCTAGGGAGTCGATCACGCCTTGCCTGCAAACTGCCCGGCAACGCTGATCGCAGTGGCCACGATCGTGGAAAGCATCCCCACGATGGCGCCCAGTGTCGTCAGTCCTTCCCTAGGCGACGCCCAAAGCCCGCGGTTCATCTGCCGCCAGGCATGTGGAACGAACGTCATTCTGAGCTTCTGCCACTTGTGCTGCCGCTTGCTGCAGGAAAGCAGCAGGCCAGCCGAGTTGTTACGGCACAAGGTCCCATCGCGGTTCACGGCGCAGCACCAGACAGGCGCCTGGAACAGGAAGAAGCCGGTCACCAACAGCGATAGCACGAGTAGCGCTACTGGCCCCACAGAGCGAGTCCACCAAGCCGTGACGAGGATGACGAACGCCAGATAGCCCAGTACCGCGCCAGACCCTTCATGGAGATCGACCGTAGTGGATCGCGTGCGGCCAGTAAGGGGCATCTGTCCGGGACCCGACAAGCGGTCTGGGCCGCTGCAGAATCCGGCGTACAGGTCGACTCGTCCGTCGCCCACCAGGTCAGCCGTCAGAACATGGTGGCTGACCTGCTGTTTCCTCGGGCGCTGATAGGGGTTGCCGGCCGTCTCTGGTCGTTGTCTGACGGCCCGTAGACGGCCCAGGCAGAGACCCCTCGCTTGTAAGTTCTAGGCGCTACGTCCGGCGTTGTCCGTCCATGCTCGGGGCCTCGGGGCGACTGTCCGCGCTCGGCCGCCGGCGGCTGCCCGTGTCCCGGCTCGTTGCTGTCGCCGCCACCCACGGGTGGGAGAGTGAGCGCGTGGGGCTGAACACTGAGACCGCAGCGCAGCTCGCCGAGACACGCCTAGCGGAATGACGACGCAACGGCTATGACGAGTGGCGCGCAATGCTCGACGACAAGGAGATGCGCAACACACGTCTGCGACCCGTACACGGACATGATCGGATCGACTAGGGAGCGCATTTTACATCAATAACATTGAGTGTGTCCGTAGCGCTGCGACGATAAACCTCGTCAGGCATCTCTTTGATTAATTGTCGAGCGAGTTCAACCTGATTCTTGAACTCAGAACAGTTCCCGGCTCGCCGCTCGGTCTCTGCCCAGTAGGTCCGGGTACTTGTTTGGGACCACTGTCTTATCCGCAACGGTTCGGCATTTTCCAACTGGAGGGCACGTTCGAACTGGTCTCGGCCCTTCGCAGCGTCACCGAGGTTGAAGTAGCATGTGCCGAGGAGCCTCAATAGGCCGTTTCGGATCGTGGCATTAGCTGGTCGCTCAAGCCCCTTCCGCGCTAGTTCAATTGCTCGCGAATACTGCTCGGAGAAACGGAAGGCGTCGGCGATTACCAGGTACTCGGAGGATAGGCCATCACCGCCGGGTACTTTCTCGATAAGAACGGCCGCCTGCTCAGCAAGTGCAAGATTTTCAGCGTTCACATCGCCGGAATACGAGTAAGCAATCAACCGGCCGTCATCATCCTTCAGTTCGGCGGCCACGTCCCTCGCCGACAGCGATTGCAATCGTTGGATAATCTGACTCAACTCGGTTCGCACGGCAACTTGTTGCTGCTCGCGGGTTTGCGCGAAAGAGATATAGGCTGCACCGGCAGATGCGATCATTGCCAGAATTGCAACAACCACAGCGGCTTCTCGATACCATGGAGCCTGACGCCTTTCACGTTCGGCTTCGAGCAGGGATAGCCTGGCCGTGATCCGCTCGATGTCGCGCTCCTGATCAGAGTGCAATGAGGGCGACCGGTCGCCGGAGGTAGTGCTTACAGTTCGGGGCCTACTATTTGAGCCTTTACGTCGAGCCAATTTCTCTCCTACGCTGGCGATCTCACTAGACCAGAGCCACGCTTGCGAAGGTATCAATGGCCCGCAAGACTGGCCACCTCCCGAACCCGGGAACGGCCTTCGGCCTGTGTGGGCGATACTGCGATCGAACCAGTGACCTCTTCGGTCTGAAAGAATGATCAGCCGTCGATGAGCTGGGCGAGTAGCCGGGGTGAGCTGCCGGAACAGTCCACCGTCGTCCGTGGGCGTCCGGCGTCGGCCGCCCCGGTCGTCACCCAGCTAGTCACCCCGGGCCGATCCGCTGGGACGGCCCTCCAAGATGGTTCGCGTACGGAAGTCACGCTCCAAGGTGCGTTGAACCTCGTGAGCGATCTGGCGCATCCATGCAGTCACGAATGCCCGCCGAGGAATCGTTGCATGCCGGCCATTTACCACCAGTCCGACGACCCCATCGTGGTCTACCAAGGCACGGTAGTGTTCCGGCATCTGCGGGTCCACATGCGCACCGCCATCCTTGTTCGCCATCTGGAGCACTACGTTCCGCCGGCTGTAGGTGAAGGCTCTCCGCCCACCACGGAGAGGTGACTCGTTGGTCAGGAACCGGGTGACCCACCACTCATCGAAGGCTTGAAGCGGGTTGGTCCGATCGGGGCCAAGGTCGTCCAGCACGGGAGTGGGCGCGGCAGTGCCGACGTCAAAATTTACGCGAATCGTACATAGTCCCGGATTGACGACGAAGGAACCCGGGGGGAGGTCCGGCAGCTGGAGGGCCGTGTTCACGAACCGCAGCCTCTGCGGCAGAAGCCCGAGCTGGTGCAACAGGGATCGGCTGTTTGCCGTCTGGTGGCAGAGAACGCGAACCGTCGTCGCGAGCCGGAACGCCTCGTCTATGGCACCCTCGTCGTACGCGGCGGCGGACCGTCTGAGATAGGCCACCTGGCGGCGCAGGTGCTCCTCCAGGTCGGCCAGGGCAAGTACATGCTGTCCACTCATGTCGGCCCCTCCATTCGGCGGTGTTCCGATCCGGTGCCGGCGGTACACAGTAGCCCGGGCGGCACAACCTCCAACAACGCCAACGGTCACCCCGGCTCCGCTTGTCAGACGTTGAAGCGGAGCTAAGAGCCGCTAGCCCCGCCACCAGCGGAAACAGGACTTGACACCAGCTCACAGGGCGTTCGGGCTGTCATCGCTGGTCGCTGGTTGACAATGTTTCACGCTGTCTTGTGGCCCGTGTGTGCCGCAGGTGACCCCTTGCCCCCCACAAGATCGGTAAAGCTTTTCGGTGAGGGTGGATGCGAGCACAAGCGGCACGATCAACACCGGTGGGTCGGCTTCGGCCTGCAACGTTGCTGTACTGGCAGAGCCCGACTCCTTGCCCCATGCACCTACCTGCCACGTTCCGGGTCGTACGCTGCACTCGCGTTCGCCACGGTCCACGGGCGTCCGGCCGGATACTCCCCCACATAGGCGCTCACACGGCCTCTGCATGCGGTACCTTATTTGCCTACCTCGACCGCGATCTTTCTCCCGGGTGGCCGTATGTCGTTCAACGTGCAAATAAGAGAAGTGCGCTTCATGGATGGCAGTTCTGTGGTCGCGCCCCCGGGCGGTGCGCTGATTGTCGTTGGCGCGAATAACAGCGGGAAGTCTCTCCTCCTGCGGAGTATTGCAAATCGTCTAGTGAATGAGCCATCACCCGATGACCGGGCACTCTTGGACGATGTCGAAATAGTCAAGGAGGGCACCTCCGAAGATATACTGGATTGGTTTCGCCGGAATATCTCGGAAGAGAGGCGACGGCCTTATGAACATTACACCACCTATTTTAAGAACTCGTTTGGAGAGATAGCTCGCGATGCAGTGATTTCTCGCCATGGGCAGCCACGCCTGAGTGAACTCGGCGGCTTCCTTGTCGCTACGCAATTTGCTGAAAGTCGACTCGGACTGATACCCGAGAGCTCACTGTACGACATGCTCGCAGATGTACCTGGGGATCCGATCCAAGCTCTCTACGCCAACCCGGACATGATGCAGCGCCTATCGAGCTGGACCCAGGACACCTTTGGGTTCAAGGTATGCATGAATCGGTACGGAACAACGCTCAGGCTGTTAATCGGCGAAGATCCGAAAGAACTACCTCCGCCGCCTCCGCCAACGAACGTCCTGAAGCATTACGCAGCATTACCGCCAGCCGCATCGCAAGGCGACGGCGTCCGCGCTTTCGTGGGCCTACTGTTGCAAGTCATGCTATTGCCGCGTCCAATCGTAATAATTGATGAGCCTGAAGCATTCTTGCATCCGCCACAGGCTCGCCGGCTCGGCAAGTTGCTGATGGATGAATCGCCAAAGTCCTCTCAACTTATTGTCGCTACCCACAGCGAGGACTTTTTGCAGGGAGTTCTAGACTCCCGCGATCGGCCCGTGCAGATCGTACGAATGAGCAAGAAGGGCCCTGTCTTTAAGCCGCGCACGGTGGCCCCAGAGCGAATTCAAGAGACCTGGGCTGATCCGTTGATGCGCTACTCCAACCTACTGGATGGCCTATTCCATGCCGGGGTCGTACTCTGTGAAGGAGACAGCGATTGCCGGTTCTATCAAGCCGTAATGGATGAGCACCTCTCGGATCTGCCGGGAGCAAGGGATCTCCTCTTCACCCACGTGAACGGCAAAGCTCGCATCGGGAAGGGCATTCGGCAACTTCGTGAGTTCCACGTCGAGTGCGCGGCGATCGTTGATATTGACATCCTAAATAGTCAGCGGCTGCTTCAGTCAATTATCGAGGACGCGGGAGGTAACTGGGCTGATTTCGAGAAGGACTTTGAGGCGGTCAAGCTTGCAGTTGAAAGCCTTGGTCTTTCCGTCCCAACAACTGAATCCACTCGAACCAAGATTGCTGAGCTGTTCAAGGGGTTGCCCGGAAAAGAAGCGGTGCCCGACAAGATCACAGAGGCAATCAAGGATGCCCTAGCACCTAAGTCGCCCTGGCATCTGCTAAAAAAGGGCGGAGCAGACATCATCCCCGATGCCGGCGCAGAGTCAGCGCCGCGATTGTTCAGCCAGTTGCGGGAGATCGGAATATTCATCGTGCCAAAGGGGGAGCTTGAGCGCTGGATTCCGTCGAATGTCAACAAACAACATTGGCTAACGCACGTCCTGGAAGGGAACCATTACCGCCAGCCCCCCACTCCGCTGATCGACTTCTTGTCGTCCGTGGCTGGCTATCTGAACAGGACGCTATAAGCCATTACCGGCTTGATCTAGACTTTGCCATCCCGTCTGCCCTCGACCCGCCCCTTGGGGAGCGGGCCGCCGCCCGGCCCGCCACGTCAAGCGGACCTTGACGGCTCGTACGGACGCTGGCGGGCCGGGCGGTGGTCTGCTCGGCTTGCCCGGGTCGATGGCAGGCGGGATGGCCTACCGCAACCACCCACGGACCGCGACCCGCCGACGGAGCCCCGGCCATCCTGGAGCCGGAGCGCCCCCGCCGGAGGCGCAGTAACCGCAACCCCGCGACCGCCGCCAGCTCGCCGACGCGGCCGGCGTGCGCTCCCTGGCGCCGCGCGGGCTGCTGGCCGCGCGGTCCGGCCGGCTGCCGGCCCACCACACCACCAGCAAACCGGCTTCCGTTCGCGGCGGCACTCCGGGCTTCCCGCTCTCCGCGCCAGCCGCCGGGCATTCGGCGTGACGGCCGCAGAGCGACAGCGGCAGCGGCCGGCGCGCGCCCAGGCGGCGGCGCGTGCGGCCCGTCAAGGGCCGCCTTGATAGACGTACGGAAAGTCCTCCCACACCGGCCGGCAGCCGGCCGTCCCGCCCGGCCCGGGGGATCACGGCGGGTTGACGTGTCGGTACCCGGTGCTACTCTTGCGCTCGTCGAGCACGCTAGCGCGGTCTTCCTGCCGGATCGCTGGACTCGACGTCGGAGATGCCGAGCGGCCTTCTTGCCGCTGATGCGGGCCACGTCCCGCCGGCTCTCGATCGCACCGGCCGTAGTGCCGGTTTCCCGGATCCATTGAGCGGCCCAGCACGGCCTGTCCTGCCGTCCACGATGGCCCGGATTCGCTCAACTGGACGGGTGGGTGCAGTCTGCGGCCACCGCCGGATGCCGATATCCCAGGCTCCCCACCCGTGCCGGCCCCGATCACCGAGTCCACGAGCGCGAAAGGACACGACCCATCGGCGGGACGTGGCACCACCACGACTCCGCCCTCCGGCGTCAGCCGCCCTCTCGGCGGTGCCAGGAGACACGACGAACACCACCAGCGGACCCACGTCCACGGCTGGTGGTGCTTCGTCTCCCCTCCCTGCCACCCCCTGATGAGGAGACAGTCGTGTCCACCATCCCGCTCACCATCTACCGGCCCGACCTCGCTGTTGGCCGGGACGCCCAGGTCCTGCACCGCGCCGCCACGCCGGAGTTCTCCGGCTGGCTGGAGCACACCCGACCCGCCAGCGGCTGTGCTCGCCCGATCCGCCTCATCGGCACCATCGCCGCCGTCGAACGAGACACCGGCCGCATCACCAGCCAACGGCACACCGACGAGCTGCCCGACCGGACGCTCTACAAGGCGTGCGGCAACCGCCGCGAATCGGTGTGCCCGGACTGCGCCTGGGTCTACCAGGGCGACGCCTACCAGGTCGTCTGTCGCGGGCTGACCGGCGGCAAGGGCGTCCCCGAATCGGTCGGCCTTCACCCGGTCGTCTTCGCCACCTTCACCGCCCCGTCTTTCGGCCCGGTCCACCACCGGCACGTCGCCCGCCACACCTGCCGCAGCCGGCAGCGCTGCGACTGCCGTCCCGCCCCCTGCCGCGCCCGCAGCAACGCGGGCACCTGCCCACACGGGCAGCCCGCGGCGTGCTTCGCCCGCCACGATGCCGACGATCCGCGGCTCGGCCGGCCGTTGTGCCTGGATTGCTACGACCATGACCACCAGGTCGTGTGGAACTACTTCTCAGGGGAGTTGTGGCGGCGCACCAAGCAGGCCATCGAACGTCACCTCGCCGCCCTCTGCCGCCGACGCGGCATCCCGCTCGTCCGGGTCGTCACGGCCTCGGGCAAGGTCCGCTGGGTGCCGCCCGTGCGGGTGTCTCATGGCAAGGTCGCCGAGATGCAGCGCCGGTCCGCCGTGCACTTCCACGTCCTGCTGCGCCTCGACGGCGTCGACCCGGACGACCCGGACGCTCTCGTGCCGCCGCCGGCCGGCATCACCGTCGACGACCTGGACGACGCGGTCCGCGTCGCCGCCCGGCAGATCACCGTCACCACGCCCGCGCACCCCGACCGGCCGCAAGGTTGGCTGGTCGCCTGGGGCGAGCAGGTCGACGTCCGCCGCATCAACACCGCTGGCGGTGAGCTGACGGACGGCAAGGTGGCCGCCTACCTGGCGAAGTACGCCACCAAGGCCACCGAAGCCACGGACCACTCATTCCCCCGGCTCACCCCGGCCACGATCGACGACTACGCCGACCCCGAAGGCGACCACATCGCTCGCCTCATCGACGCCTGCTGGCATCTCGGCCGCCCCACCCACACCGACACCAGTAGCGGCGCCGCAACCGCCGTCGACCGTCAAGACAGCCTTGACAACAAACCTCGCCCCTACGCCGGGTTGCGCCGTTGGGCGCACATGCTCGGCTTCGGCGGCCACTTCCTCACCAAAGCCCGCCGCTACTCCGTCACCTTCGCCCTGCTCCGGGACACCCGCGCCACCTACCGTCGCACCGAAGACAACGAACCGCCCGACACCTTGACTGTCGGCACCCTCACCTACATCGGGTCCGGCTGGCTCACCGAAGGTGACGCCCTGCTCGCCAACACCGCCGCCCGGCAGCGACGTGAGAGCAGGCGCATCGGCAGGGAAGAACTCGCCCACGAAGCCTGGCTCATCGGGGCCGCCGCATGACCCATGACCTCCGCCCCCGCTGGTACTCGCCGGCAGAAGTCGCCGTGCTGCTCGGCTTCGGCATCTCCAAGGTCAAGATGAAGATCGCCACCGGCGAGCTGCGCTCCATCAAGGACGGCAAGTACCGCCGCATCCTCCCCGAATGGGTCGACGACTACATCCGCGAGCAGGTCGAACGCCAGGAGGCTGCCTGATGCCCGCACGCGCACGAGCCAACGGCGAGGGATCGATTTTCCCGTACCGGAACGGCTTCGCCGCGTACGTCTGGGTCGAGAAGCCCGACGGCAAGCGGGGCCGGAAGTGGGTCTACGGCAAGACCCGCGAGGAGGTCCACGACAAGTGGATCAAGCTGCACGGGCAGGCGAAGGCCGGCCCTGTGGCGACCCGCTCCCCGACGGTAGGGGAGTACGCCGGCTACTGGCTGCGCGAAATCGTCAAGCCGAACCTGGCCCCCGGCAGCTACGTCACCTACGAGGTGGTGGTCCGGCTCTACCTCGCACCCGGGCTGGGCCGGAAGCGCCTCGACAAGCTCCGGGTCAGCGACGTCCAGACGTGGATCAACGAGGTCGGGCGGACCTGCCAGTGCTGCGCCCAGGGCAAGGACGAGCGGCGCAAGCCCGCCCAACGTCGCTGCTGTGCCCTCGGCCGCTGCTGCCAGGATCTGCCCTCGGCAACCAGCGTCACCCACCTCCGGACCGTGCTCCGGACGCTGCTGTCCCAGGCGATCACCGAAGGGCTGATCACCCGCAACGTCGCGTCCCTGGTGAAGCTGCCACCGGTACGGAAACGCAAGCGGAAGGCGTGGACGAGCGACGAGGCACGGCGCTTTCTGGAGTCGGCCCGCGCCGACGACGATCCGCTCTACGCCGCGTACGTCCTGGTCCTGGTGCTCGGTCTGCGCAAGGGCGAAATGCTGGGGCTCACCTGGGCCGACGTCGACCTCGACGCCGGGGAGCTGACCATCGACCGGCAGCTCCAGCGGGTCGGTGCCGAACTGCTGCACCGGGAGACGAAGACGGCCGCCTCGGACGCCACCCTGCCGCTGCCGGACATCTGCACCGTGGCCCTCGACCGCCGCCGCGCCGCACAGTCGGCCGCCCGGGACACCGCCGGCCCGGCTTGGCAGCCCTCGGACCTCGTCTTCACCACCCGCTACGGCCGGCCGGTCGAGCCGCGCAACTTCAACCGCTTCTGGGACCGGCGTTGCGACGCGGCAGGAGTCCGGCGGATCACCGTGCGGGACGCCCGGCGGACCTGCGCCTCGCTCCTGGCTGACCTGGACGTGCACCCCCCGGGTGGCGATGCAGATTCTTCGGCACGCCCAGTTCGCCATGACCATGGAGATCTACACGGTGGTGTCCTCGGCGGCCACCCGCGACGCCCTCAAGCGGCTCGGCAGCGCACTGGACCGGTAAGGCGCTACTGCTGTACTTCGCTGCTGTACCGGCCCGACTCACCGCAACAGCGGCCCCGCGAAGGGCCGCTGACCTGCGGAAGAGTGGGCCGCCAGGGACTCGAACCCTGAACCTATGGATTAAAAGTCCACAGCTCTGCCATTGAGCTAGCGGCCCGCCCGCTCAGGCTACCGGACCCCGTCCGCGCCGGGCTTCCGGCTTCCGCCAGCCATCGATGCCCGGCCTCGAACGCCGAAGCGAACCGCTTTTCGGGGTGGCTCGGAGCGTCGTTCTCCGCTTGGCTCGGGGCATGACGATCTTACGTACGGGGGTGCTGGCCGCGGCGACCTTGCTGACCGGGCTGATGGCGGGATTGTTCTTCGCGTACTCGTGCTCGGTGATGCCGGGGTTGGCCGCGACGGACGACCGGAGCTTCGTGGGCACCATGCAGTGGATCAACCGGCGGATCCTGAACGGCTGGTTCCTCACCGCGTTCCTCGGGTCGATGGTGCTGCTGGTGGCGGCGGTGGCGCTGCATTTCACGGACGGACCGGTGCTGGTCTGGACCGGCGCGGCCCTGGTCCTCTACGGGGCCACGTTGGTGATCACCATGCGGTGGAACGTGCCGCTGAACGACCAGCTCGACCAGGCCGGCCCTACCGACGATCCGGCCGTGGTCCGCGACCGCTTCGAGGCGCCGTGGGTGCGGTGGAACCTGGCCCGGACGATCACGTCGGTCGCGGCGTTCGGTTGCCTGATCGCCGCCCTGGCCAGCGATTGACCCGCGCCGGATCGGCGATGTGGGGGTGTCGCGCTGGCGAGGACACCGCCGGATCGGCGATCTGGCGTCGCACTACGCGCCGCCCGGCCGATCCGGGGTTGGGGTCGGTTGCAGCGGGTACCGCAGCCGTATGCGCATCGTGATCGTGGGGGCCACCGGCAACGTCGGGACCGCGCTGCTGCGCCGGTTGCGGCGGGAGTCCGAAACGGAACTGGTCGGCGTCGCGCGCCGGTTGCCCGGGCTGGACCCGGGGGAGCCGTACGACCGGGTGGAGTGGCACTCGTGCGACATCGGGAGCCCCGAGGCGGTCGGGCGGCTCGCCGCGATCTTCGCCGGGGCGCGGGCGGTGGTGCACCTGGCCTGGCAGATCCAGCCCAGCCACGACCAGCGCACCTTGTACCGGACCAACGTCGGCGGCAGCCGCGCGGTGCTCGGCGCGGCCGTCCGGGCCGGCGTCCCCGCCCTGGTGTACGCCTCGTCCGTCGGCACGTACGCGGCCGGCCCGAAGGACCACCCGGTCAGCGAGCGCTGGCCGGCGACCGGGGTGCCCGAGTCGTCGTACAGCCGGGACAAGGCCGAGGTGGAGGCGCTCCTCGACGTGGTCGAGCGGGAGCACCCGGAGCTGCGGGTGGTCCGGCTACGGCCGGGACTGATCTTCCAGCGGGATGCCGGCACCGAGATCAGCCGATACTTCCTCGGCCCGCTGGTCCCGGTCCGGCTGCTGCGGTACGGCCGTATTCCGCTGGTACCCGCGAACCGCCGCCTCCGGATGCAGGCGGTGCACGCCGATGACGTCGCCGACGCGTACGCGAAGGCGGTCCTGGGTGAGGCGCGGGGTGCCTTCAACCTGGCCGCGGACCCGGTGCTGACCCCGGAGTTGGTGGCCCGGCACTTCCACGGCTGGACGGTGCCGGTGGCCGTGCCGCTGCTGCGCGCGGCGGCGGCGCTGACCTGGCGGGCACGGCTGCAACCGGTCGACGCCGGCTGGGTGGACCTGGCCTTGAACGTGCCGCTGATGTCCAGCGAGCGCGCCGAGACCGAGCTGGGCTGGACCCCGCAAGTCGACTCGGTCACCGCGCTCCGGGAACTCCTCACCGGCATGGCCCACCGCGCCGGCACCCACTCGCCACCCCTGTCGACCGCCCCCGCTCTCCCCGGCCGCCCCGCCGCCCTGCTCCACTCCCGACCGCCCGGCCAGGCCAACCCCTACTGACCGTCGTCGATCACGAAGTTGCCGTCGCCGGCTACGGCGTGCCGGGCCGACAACTTCGTGGTCAACGCCGAGGTGCGGGGCGGTCAGCGGAGGGTGGCGGCAACCAGCGTGGGTGGGCGGGCGCCCAGGAAGAAGATGCCGGGGAAGCCGTTGGTCTCGAAGCCCTGGCTGGGGTTGCGGCGCAGGGTCGAATCCTCGATCCGCAGGGTGCCGGTGCGGTTGTTGCTGACGAAGAAGATCGCGCCGCCGCCCTCGCTGGCGCGGTTGCCCTCGATGATCGTGCCGGCGATCCGGACGGTGAACTCGTTGCCGTCGCAGTAGATCGCGCCGCCGCTGCCGCCGCCGGCGGTGCCGGCCCGGGCGGGGTTGGCGCCCGTGCCGACCGCCCGGTTGTCGCGGAAGACGCTGTTCAGCACGGTCCAGGACACGCCGATGCTGCTCGTCGCCGCGCCGTTGGCGCACAGCCCGCCGGTGAAGGTGCTGTTCACCACGTACACCGGCTTGTTCTCGTACTGGCTGAGCACGCGGAGTGCGGCGCCGCCCAGGTCCGGCCCGGTCCGGTCGCACCGGTTGTCGACGAACCGGGAGTTGACCACCTTGAACCGCCCGCCCCGCACGAAGATCGCGCCGCCCCCGCCGCCCTCGGTCCGGTCGCCGGTGGAGTCGCCCTCGGCGAAGGTCAGGTTCTGCACGGTGAGCTGCGGGTGGTCCTGGTTCTGGCAGTGGGAGGTGGTCCAACCCTGGGCCTGGTCGCAGGTGTTCAGGTAGAGGATCCGCCGCTTGCCGCCACCGCTGAGGGTGACCTTGCCGCCGCCGTCCAGCACGATCCGCGGCCCGTGGGAGTTGACAACCTTCGCGGTGGCCTTCATCCGGATGGTCACCGGCGTCGGGCCGCAGTCGAAGGTGATGATCCCGCCCGCCGCGACGGCCCTCACCACCGCCTCGGAGGTGCAGCTCGCCGCGGTTCCGGTGCCGACCGTACGGGTCGGGCGCGAGGTGTCCACCGCCCGCGCCTCGGCCGGCACGGCCGCCCCGCCGCTCGGGTTGCCGGCGCGGAACGGGGACGCGCTCGGCTGCGCGGCACCGAGACCTGTCCGCGCGCTCGGCCCGGCCGTCGGGGTGACCGTCGGGCCGGCGGGGCTGCCGGTGTCGGCGACGGGTGCGGCGGACGGGCGGGCCGGGTCACTGGAGCCGCAGCCGGGCAGCGCGGCGGTGACGACACCGAGGGCGAGAAGGGCGACGAGGGACTGCACGCGCACCCGCCCGATGCTAAGGGCCCGCCGGCACCCGCACGGAAGTCCCACCAGATCCTTAACCCACCGCTAAGCCTCCACCCCGACGACCGACCCCCGGCCCCGCCCGGATCCGCGCTGATTCACGGAAAGAGTGGCCTCCGCGCGCCGGACAGCCACTCTTTCCGTGAATTGGTGGCGGTGGTGGGAGGTGGCGCGCGGCGAGCGTGGTGGCGCGCGGCGAGCGTGTGGGGCGGTGCGGCGGGGGGTGGGGCGAGGTCAGGCGTGGGAGAGGGCGAAGGCGACCAGGAAGCCGAGGACGGTGATCAGGCCGACCAGCAGGTGGGCGTCCTCGAACGCCTCCGGGACCATCGTGTCGGTGATCATCGCGAGGATCGCGCCCGCCGCCAGCGCGGTGATGCCGGCCAGCAACTCGGGCGGGGCACCGCCGAGCAGCGCGTACCCGGTCAGTGAGGCCACGCCGCTGACCAGGGCGATCGCCGCCCAGAGCAGGAAGACGTAACGTCTGCTGCGGCCGGCCTGCCGCATCCCGGCCGCGCTGGACAGGCCCTCCGGCACGTTGCTGAGGAAGACCGCGATGACCGTGACCAGGCTGACCGGACCGCCGGTCAGCAGGCTCGCGCCGATCACCACCGACTCCGGTACACCGTCCAGCAACGCGCCGACCGCGATGGCCGTACCCGAGCCGGGCTGCTCCTGCTCGGAGGGCTGCTCGTCGCCGGAGCGCTTGCGTTGCCGCGCGCCGCGCCGGGCCAGCAGGACGTTCGCCCCGGTGTACGCGAGCGCCCCGACCCCCGCCCCGATCGCCACCGGCACCAGGCCGCCCTGCGCGTGCGCCTCGGCGATCAGTTCGAAGGAGACGGCGGAGAGCAGCACACCCGCGCCGAACGCCATGACCGACGCGATGATCCGGCGCGGCACCCACGCGAAGTATCCGGCGACCGCCCCGATCAGCAGCGCGGACCCGGCCAGCAGCCCCCAGAGGCCCGCTTCCAACCACTCCGGCACCCGCAGGACCCTACTCCCGAGCCGGAACGAGAAACAGGTTCAGAAATCGGCGAAGAGGTACGGCAGCTCGCGCGGGAACATCCGGCGTAGCTCGGTGGCCGCGTCCGCCGGCACCTCACCGAGCCCGCGGATGGCGACCTCGGCCGGGTCCAGGACCCCGTACGCCAGGGCGGAGAGCCCGGCGGCGGTGAGCCGCGCGGCCGGGACGGCGCCCGCCGCGGAGTCCCCGGCGGTCACCTCGAGCCGTCCGGTGCCGCCGTCGAGCAGGTGGGTGCCGGCCAGCCACCGGTCGCCGACGAGCTCCACGGTGACCCGGCCGGTCCCGACCGGCAGGCCGGCGAGCGCGTCCAGGCTCAGCAGCCGGGCCATCGGGGCGGGCGAACCGGGCCGGGACACCCGTGCCTCGACGTGCACGGCGAGGTCGGTGAGCCACAGCTCGGGCAGCTCGTCGGCGGGCAGGTGGACGCGGATCCGCTCCACCTGGTCGACGTGACGGGCGAAGAACTGGAGCAGTGACGCGCGGGCGTACGGGTCGCTGACGAGCAGGTCGTCGGCGACCAGGTCACCGCCGTGGTCGTCGATCCGGTAGGTGACCGCACCGACGGTCTCGCCGTCGCGGACGGCGGTGAGCAGCCAGCGATCGTCCCGGTCGCGCAGGCCGACCGCCCGGAAGTCCGGGAAGAGTGCCAACCCGTGCCGCTCGTGCAGGCAGCGTTCGGTGTACGCGCGCCACGTCTCGTAGCCGGCGCCGATCCGCCCCCAGACCACCTCGCCGGGCAGCTCCGCGCGGAGCAGCGGGGCCAGGTCGGCCGGGGAGAAGACCGCGGTACGCCGGCGGGGCAGCCCGACGTACCCGAAGCGCTCGTAGAACGAGGCGCGGAACGGGTAGAGCGCGGTCAGCGCGTGCCCCTCCTCGCGCATCTCGTCGAGGAGCCGGTGCAGCAGGGCCCGGACGTGCCCGCGCCGGCGGGCCAGCGGGTGGGTCGCCACCCCGGCCACGCCGGCCATCGGCTGGACGCGGCCGCGCAGGTTCTGCCGCATCGGGACCGCCGAGGCGGCAGCTGTCGTGACCCCGTCCTCCTCGACGACCAGCGTCCGGTTGCCCGCGTTGTACGGCAGGTACTCGCGGAACTCCTCGACCCGGGAAGAGGCCATCGGCGACGCCTCGAAGGCGTACGACTGCAGCGGGAAGCTGGTGATGAGGCGTTCCTCGGCGGCGATCAACCGGCGGATGAGCATCTGCCCATCCCAACCCGGCCCGGGGACCCGTGCAACCGAAATGACCCGCTCAGACCGTGGTGACGTCGGACACGACGACGGTGACGTTGTCCGGCGCGCCGGCCTGGTGGGCGAGCTTGACCAGCTGTTCGCCGCACTGCTGCCGGTCAGAGTAGGTGGCGAGCGCCGAGGCGATGGCGTGGTCCTCGACGTAGTCGGACAGGCCGTCGCTGCACAGCAGCAGCCGGTCGCCGGGAACGACGGCGAGCGCCCCGATGGCCGGCGGCGTGTCCGAGCCTTGCACGGCGCGGGTGACCAGGGAGCGCTGCGGGTGGTGCCGGGCCTGGTCGGGGGAGATCGCACCCTGGTCGACCAGCGCCTGCACGAAGGTGTCGTCCCGGGTGAGCTGGGCCAGCTCGCCGTTGCGGAGCAGGTAGCAGCGGGAGTCGCCGACCTGGGCGAAGACCAGGGTGTCGCCGGCGAGCAGGCCGGCGGTCAGCGTCGTACCCATGCCGTCGCGGGCCGGGTCCACCGTGATGGCGGCTCGGATGCGCTGGTTGGCGGTGCTCACGACGGCGCGCAGCGCGTCGGCGGCCTCGTCGGGGACGGTCGGCGGGGTCAGCTCGTCCAGGATCCGGATGACGATCTCGCTCGCCACTTCGCCGGCGGGGAGCCCGCCCATGCCGTCGGCCACCGCCACCAGGCGGTCGCCGGCGAGAGCGGAGTCCTCGTTGTTGGTCCGGACGAGGCCGACGTCGTTGCGAATGGCCGAGCGGAGGATCAGCGTCATGGGTCAAGCTTGCCAAGAAGACCCGCTCCGCGTCTCTACGCACTGCTCTCTCGGATGAAAAGAATTGCTGCCGGCCGCCACGACCAGAACTGTCCACAGTGGTCAACGGAGCCGGCGCGGCGGGGTCAGCGACGCGGATAGCGCAGCAGCAGGCTGGCGTGCACCTCCTCGTCGCCGACCGCGGCGTAGCTGTGTGGTACGTCGGAGGTCCAGCGCAGGTGCCCGCCGGCCGCGGCGGTCAGCGGGGCGTCGACCGGCCCGGCCCGCAGGACGCCGGCGAAGACGGTGACGTGCTCGGTCACCCCGGGCTGGTGTGCGGGGGAGAGCTGGCCCGGTCCGGGGACGACCCGCATCCGGTACAGCTCGTAGGTCGCGTCGGTGTCGGTGAAGACCTCCAGCAGGGTGGCGCTCACCGCCGCGCCGCTGACCGTGGGTGCCGCCGCCGGCGCGGAGAGCACGGCGGTGAGCGGAACACCGAGCCGCGCGGTGACCGCGTACAGGGTTTCCAGGGTCGGGTTGCGGGTGCCGTTCTCGAGCCCGGAGAGGGTGGCCTTCCCGACGCCGGCCGACCGGGCCAGCGTGGAGAGAGACATCCCCCGCTCCTCGCGGAGGGCGCGGACCCGGCGGCCGACCGCCTCGGCTCCCGCCGCGGGGGTCCGGTCCCGGTCTGGTGGGGCTGCTGCCATGCGGCTATCGTGCTACACCGAGTCGTTCCGTAAACGGAACAGCAGACGGGAGAGTGGCGTGGCCGGTCGAATCCAACCCGTGCTGGCCGGTGTCGTGACGGCCCTCGTCGGCTTCGCCAGCTCGTTCACGGTCGTCCTCGCCGGGCTGCGAGCGGTGGGCGCGGACCAGTCGCAGGCGGCCTCCGGCCTGCTCGCGCTCTGCCTCGCCACCGGCTGCTGCGCGGTCTGGCTGGGCCTGCGGCATCGGCTGCCGCTGGCGATCGCCTGGTCCACCCCGGGAGCGGCGCTGCTCGTCGCCACCGGCCCGGTGCCCGGCGGCTGGCCGGCGGCGGTCGGCGCGTTCCTGCTCACCGGCGTGCTGATCGCCGCCGCCGGGCTGGTCCCGGCGCTCGGCCGGGCGGTCGCCGCGATCCCCGCCCCCATCGCCAGCGCAATGCTCGCCGGGGTGCTGCTGCCGCTGTGTACCGCGCCGGTCCGGGCGCTGGTCGAGGTGCCCCGGCTGGCCGGGCCGGTGGTGCTCGCCTGGCTGGTGCTGCACCGGTTCGCCCGCCGTTGGGCGGTGCCGGGCGCCCTGGCCGTGGCGGCGGTGGCGATCGCGCTGACCGCCTCCGGGCCGACCCGGGCGCACCTCGCCCCGGCCGTCGCGCTCACCGCGCCGACCTGGACCGTGCCCGCGGTGGTCGGGCTCGCGCTGCCGTTGTTCCTGGTCACCATGGCCGCGCAGAACGTGCCCGGGACGGCCGTCCTCGCCGGGTACGGCTACCGGGCCCCGCTGGGCTCCGCGCTCCGGGTGACCGGGCTCGCCACCGCGCTCGGCGCCCCCGCCGGCGGGCACGCGGTGAATCTGGCCGCGATCACCGCCGCCCTGGCCGCCGGCCCGGATGCGCACCCCGACCCCGACCGGCGCTGGATCGCCTCGGTCACCGCCGGGATCGGCATGGCGCTGCTCGGTCTGGGCGCCGGCGTCGCGACCGCCCTGGTGCTGCTCTCCCCGCCGATCCTGGTCGAGGCGGTGGCCGGGCTCGCGTTGCTCGGCGCGCTGGCCGGCGCGGTCTCGGCGGCCGTCGCCGAGCCGGACGCCCGCGAGGCGGCGGTGGTCACCTTCGTGGTCACCGCCTCCGGGGTGAGCCTGCTCGGGGTGGGCGGCGCGTTCTGGGGCCTGGTGGCCGGCTGGCTGATGCTCCTGCTGTTCCGTCGCCGCCGGGCCACCGACCGTCCGGAGCCGCCCTCGGCGGACCGGCCGGCGCCCGAGCCGGTCACCCCGGCGCGGGCCGGCTGATCAGGGCGTCGCCTGGACCTCGACGTCGGCGGTACGTCGGCCTGAATCGTCTACGACATCAGGTCGACAGCGAACCGTTCACTCCTCCTCGGGCAACGCCTCGGCCGGGACGTCGAGGCGTACCCCGTCGTCGGTGACGGCCGTGATCCGGTCGGCCAGCACGTAGACCGCGCCGGTCCGGGCCAGCTCGGTGGAGACCTTCAGGTAGCCGCTGCGCAGCAGCCGGGCGGCCAGGTCGGCGGGGACGTCCGGTTCCTCGACCGCCGCCGACTCGATCAGCTCGTTCAGGCTGCCACCCGGGTCGATCCCGGCGGGCGCCTGCACGGTCACCGCGTTCGGGTCGCCCCGCTGGACGAGATCCACGGTGCCGACCTCGACGCCGGCCGAGTCGACCACGCGCATGCCGGTGGTGACCCGGGAGATGGCCTCCTGCTGCTGCATGCCCCGCTGGCTCATACAGGCGCGGTTCCCGGCCCGACCCGGCGCTAAACGGGTGGGGTCCAGCCGCTGGGCGGCCGGGGCGAGAGCTCGCGCCAGGTGTCCGGCCCCTCCAGCAGCGCCCGGATGGTGTCCTCCGCCTCCTCCACGCTGTCGTACTCGTAGAACCGGGAGACTCCCTCGGCGCCGCCGGCGCGCTGCTCGACGTGCCAGCGGTCGCCGTCCACCCGGAGGAAGACGTCCCGCCGGGCCAGCCGTCCCCACTTCCCGTTCCACCAGTGCCTGCGCTGCTCCATGACCGGGGACTCTATCGAACATGTGTTCGACACACGCCGGCCCCCGCGGGATTCCCACGGGGGCCGGACGGGCGGGCGGTACGTCAGCGCGGGGCGGGCGGCTCCTGCCGGCGGCCCAGCGCGTCGTCCAGTGCGCCCCGCTGGACCGGCGTGGCGTGGCTGCCGGCGAGCAGCGCGTCCCGGATCTCGGTGAGCAGCTTGATCTCCTCGCTCGGGGCCTTCGGCGGCGGCTCCTCGCCGCGCCGCCGCCGCTCCGCGAGCCTGTTCATCGGGTACACCACGAGGAAGTAGAGCACCGCAGCGGTGATCAGGAAGGTGATCGCCGCGTTGATGAACCCGGCCCAGTCCATGAAGTTGCCCCTGCTGATCTCCCAGGCCCCTGCGAACTGGTCATTGCCGCCACCGACCAGCTTGATGATCGGCTTCAGGAACGAGGTCGTGAAGGCCGTGACCACGCCGGTGAACGCGGCACCGATGACGACACCGACCGCCAGGTCGACGACGTTGCCGCGCATGATGAAGTCTTTGAAGCCCTTGAGCATTCACACTCCCGTGCTGTCCGGTTTTCCGTCCGGGACAACCTATGCCCCGGACGGGGCCTCCAGAAAAGCGCCGGCCTCGATCGCCGCCCGCGCCGGATCACCGTCCCGGATCGCGTCGACCAATCGGCCGTGGTCGACGTACCGCTCGGGCTCCAGTGCCTCGCCCATCGCCTGGGCGACGGTGCTGCGCAGCGCGGCGCCGACCGAGGCGTACAGCTCGGCCAGCATGGCGTTGTGCGCGGCGGCCACCACCGCGCTGTGCAGCGCGGCGTCCGCCTCCACGAAGTCGTCCACCCGGCCGGAGCGCCACGCGACCTCCCGGTCGGCGAGCGCGCCGTCGAGCGCCGCCAGGTCCTCCGGGGTACGCCGCAGCGCGGCGAGCCGGGCCGCCTCCACCTCGAAAGCGCGCCGAACCTCGATCACCTCGGCCATCCGGTCGTCGGTGAGCCGGCGGGCCACCACCGGGGCCAGCTCGTCGGTCGACACCACGTACGTCCCGGAGCCCTGGCGGCACTCCAGCACCCCGGCGTGCACCAGGGCGCGGACCGACTCACGGACCGTGTTCCGCCCCACGCCCAGCGCGGCGACCAGCTGCGGCTCGGTGGGGATCCGCCCGCCGACGGGCCACTCGCCGCCGAGGATCCGGGCCCGGAGCTGCTCGATCGTCTGGCGGACCCGGTGGCCGCGCGGGGGCACGGCGACCGAATCGACGGAGGGTGTCACCGGTTACAACTCCTGCCGAAATTCATCCCATGATTGTAGATTGGAGTTCATGACGCCGCCAGCCACCTGCACCGATGCGCCCGCCCCCGACCGGGCCGCCGGGCTCACCGCGCCGACCATCGACGTGACGCCCGGCCCGGCTCCCGCGGTGGTCACGCCGCCGCGCCCGGTCACCGGCGGCGTGCTGGTGCTGGTCGGCATGCTGCTGGTCGCGCTCAACCTGCGCGCCGCGGTGACCAGCCTCGGTGCCCTGCTCGACGAGGTCCGCGGTGGGCTGGGCCTCTCCGGCACGATGGCCGGCTTCGTCACCACCCTGCCCACCATCGCCTTCGCCGGGCTCGGCGCGCTCACCCCGTGGCTGGTCCGCCGCTGGCCGGCCGCCCGGGTGCTGGTGCTGGCCATGATCGCCCTCACCGCCGGGCAGGTGCTCCGGGTGGTCACCGACTCGGCAGCGGTCTTCGTGCTCACCAGCGCGCTCGCGCTGGCCGGCATCGCGATCGCGAACATCATGCTGCCGATGCTGGTCAAGCAGTACTTCTCGCACCGCACCGGGCTGGTCACCGGGGCGTACACGATGGCGCTGACCGTGGGCACGACGGTGGCCGCGGCCTCGGCGGTGCCGGTGGCCCACGCCTTCGGCTCGTGGCGGGCCGGGCTCGGCGTCTGGGCCGGGCTGGCCGCGTTGGCCGTACTCGCGTGGGTGCCGCTGGCGCTGCGCGCGAACGCCGCGCGCAGGGCCGCGACCCCGACGGCGGTCGCCACGCACCCGGCGCGGGTCCGGCCGGCGCGGACCCGGCTCGGCTGGGCCATGGCGATCTACTTCGGGGCGCAGTCGCTCAGCGGGTACGCGATCATGGGCTGGCTGGCCCAGCTCTTCCGGGACGCCGGGTACGCGCCCGAGACCGCCGGGCTGCTGCTCGCCGGGGTGACCGCGCTCGGCGTGCCGGTGGCGCTGATGATGCCGACCCTGGCCGGCCGGCTGCCGACGCTGCGCCCGCTGGTGCTCTCGCTGACCGCCTTCTCCACGGCCTCGTACATCGGCCTGGCCCTCGCGCCGCACGGCCTCGCGCCGCTCTGGGTGCTGCTGCTGGCTCTCGGCCAGGGCGCGTTCCCGCTGATCCTGACCACCATCGGGCTGCGGGCCCGGACGGCCGAGGGCACCGTCGCGCTGTCGGCATTCGCGCAGAGCACCGGTTACCTCATCGCCGCGCTCGGTCCGCTGCTGGTCGGCATCCTCTACGAGGCGACCGGGGGCTGGACGGCGCCGATCGGCTTCCTGCTGGTGGCCCTCGCCGTGCAGACGATGGCGGGCCTGGTGATCGCCCGTCCCCGTTACATCGAGGACGAGCTGACGCGGGACGGTCAGGAGGAGGCCGGGCTCGGGTCGCCCGCCACGGCCTCGTCCACCGTCGGGTAGGTCTGCAGCACCTCGACGAGGCCGCTGACCTCCAGGATGCGGAGCACACCGCGCTGCGGGGCGGCCAGCCGGACCACGCCGCCGGCCTCGTCGCAGCTGTTCTTGGCGCGCACGAACACCGACAGCCCGGTCGAGTCGCAGAAAGACACGTCCGCCAGGTCGAAGACGAGGCGGTTGCGCCCTTTGTCCAGCAGATCGGTGATCTGGTCCTGGAGCTGCGGTGCCGTGGCCATGTCGAGCTCGCCCGCGACCGACACGACGACCACGTCGCCGCGCTGTTCCGTGTGCACCGTCAGGGACATTCGCCGACC
Organism: Micromonospora sp. SL4-19; assembly: GCF_047921475.1. NCBI lineage: Bacteria > Bacillati > Actinomycetota > Actinomycetes > Micromonosporales > Micromonosporaceae > Micromonospora > Micromonospora sp. SL4-19. Next base: position 142,207 of record NZ_JBLROB010000005.1, on the reverse strand, counting down.
TCCTGTTCGGTGGAACGGTATCCCACAAAGCGGGTGGAACGCAGAGCGGGAGCGGCGGGGAGCGGCCGGCGCCGGCCGGCGGTCATATTCTTTGCCGCGTGACAAGGAGTGCGACCGGCTCCGGTGATAGAGTCCGGCCCGGTCCAGAGTTCAGGGAGGTCGCCATGGCGCTGAGCGCCGAACAGAGTGGTCGTCTCGCCCGACTGCTCACCGAGCACGCCGACCGGTTGACCGCGCGCTGGACGGAAATCGTGGCCAGCTCCCTGCGGGGTCGGCTCAGCCAGGCGGAACTCGCCCGGCAGGTGCGGGAGCTGCACCGCAGCATGATCGACGCCGGTGAGCACGGGCTCACCGACCTGGCCGACGAGCACGGCGGTGAGCTGCGCGCGGTGCTGGCCGAGCTGTCGTCGGGGCGGGCCCGGCAGGGCTTCAGCGCCAGCGAGACCGCGATCAGCGTGTTCGCGCTGAAAGACGCCCTGCTGGAGCTGATGGAGGCGGACCAGAGCGCGGAAACGCTCCGCGACTATGTGGGTTACTCCGCCCTGATCGACCAGATGGGGCTGTTCACCTTCGAGAGCTACGTCCGCACCCGGGAGAGCCTCATCGCCGACCAGGCGGAGCAGCTGCTCGAACTCTCCACCCCGGTGGTGAAGCTCTGGGAGGGCGTGGTCGCCGTCCCGCTGGTCGGCACCCTCGACTCGGCCCGCGCGCAGGTGGTGATGGAGCGGCTGCTCCAGGCCCTGGTCGACACCGGCTCGCCGTACGCGATCATCGACATCACCGGCGTGCCGGCGGTGGACACCCAGGTCGCCCAGCACATCCTCAAGACCGTGGTGGCCGCCCGGCTGATGGGCGCCGACTGCATCATCTCCGGCATCCGGCCGCAGATCGCCCAGACGATCGTCGCGCTCGGCATCGAGTTCGGCGACATCGCCACCAAGGCCAGCCTCGCCGACGCGCTGCGCCACGTGCTGCGGCTGTCCGGCGTCGAGACCACCTCCCGCCGCCCGCGCCGGGAATCCTGATGGAGCGGGTGCCGATTCTCAAGATCGGCGAAATCCTGCTCGTCTCCATCCAGGTCGACATGTCCGACCAGACGGCGATGCAGCTCCAGGAGGATCTGGCCGAGCGGATCGTCGCCACCGGTTGCCATGGCGTGATCATCGACATCACGGCGCTGGACATCGTCGACTCGTTCGTCGGCCGGATGCTCTCCACCATCGCGTCCATCTCCAAGGTGCTGGATGCCGAGACCGTGGTGGTCGGGATGCGTCCCGCCGTCGCCATCACCCTGGTCGAGCTGGGACTGTCGCTCAGCGGCATCCGCACCGCGCTGAACGTCGAGCGCGGCATGGAGCTGATCGCGGCGGCCCGCGCCGACGAGTGGGACGAGGCGGACGGCGACGAAGACGCCGAGACGACGGCCACGTCATGACCACCGGTGTCGACCTGGGTGTGCCGTCGACCCAGGCGATCCGCACTGACGAGGACGTGGTACGGGTCCGGCAGCTGGTGCGTACCACCGCGGTCGCGGTCAAGCTCTCGCTGGTCGACCAGACCAAGCTGGTCACCGCCGCCAGCGAGCTGGCCCGGAACACGCTGATCTACGGCGGCGGGGGCACCGCCGAGGTCGCCACGGTCGACGATGGCCGCCGACGCGGCGTCCGCATCGTCTTCGCCGACGACGGGCCCGGCATCGCCGACCTCGACCTGGCGTTCACCGACGGCTACACCACCGGCAGCGGGCTCGGACTCGGGCTGAGCGGCGCCCGCCGGCTGGTCGACGACTTCGACATCAAGACCGCCGTGGGCGAGGGCACCCGGATCACCATCACCAAGTGGTCCCGATGAGCGGGGACGTGGTCGCCGACCACGGTCTCTGGTTCCGGGTGGAGAGCGGCGGCGCGGCCAGTGGCATACGCCGGGCGGCGGAGCGCCTCGGCCGGCAGTTGGAGCTGAGCGAGGAGCGCACCGCCGACCTGGCCATCGTCACCGCCGAACTCACCAGCAACCTGGTCAAGCACGCCCAGGAGGGGACGCTGCTGCTCCGGCCGGTACGTCGGGGCGGCCGGGCCGGGGTGGAACTGGTGGCGATCGACTCCGGCCCCGGCATGCCGGACCTCGCCCTCTCCTCGGTGGACGGGCATTCCACCACCGGCACGCTCGGGATCGGCCTCGGCGCGATCGTCCGGCAGGCGAGCTGGTTCGACGGATACTCGCTGCCCGGCCGGGGCACCGTACTCGCCGTCCAGGTCTGGGACGGGCCGCCGCCGGAGCCGGACTGGGCCGGTGGGCTGATCCGGCAGATCACCGGCGAGCAGGTCAGCGGCGACGGATACGCCGTACGAGTGGCCGACGGCCGACGCCAGGTGCTGGTCTGCGACGGTCTCGGGCACGGGCCGCTGGCGGCGATTGCCACCGAGGCGGCGATCACCGCGTTCCGGACCGCCCCGGCCGGGCCGCCGAGCACCGTGGTGCAGCACCTGCACCGCGCCATGTCGCACACCCGCGGCGCCGCGCTGGCCGTGGCCGAGCCGGACCCCGCGTCAGGCTTGCTCCGGTACGCCGGACTGGGCAACATCGCAGCCATGATCGTGGTGCCAAATGAGCGGCGGCGGGGCCTGGTCTCGCTGCCCGGTATCGCCGGTCACCAGCGCCCCGCGGTGCGCGAGTACGACTATCCGTTCCCGCGCGGGGCGACGCTGGTCATGCACACCGACGGCGTGGTCGACCGCTGGGACGTGGCCGACTACCCCGGCCTCGCCGGGCGTTCGCCGTTGGTGGCCGCCGCGGTCCTGCTCCGCGACGCCGGGATCCGCCGCGACGACGCCGGCGTCCTGGTCGCCCGGGCGGAGCCATGACCGAGTCGTACCCGCCGGACCCGCTGCTCCAGATGTCCCTCCGGGTGGAGCAGGACATCTTCCTGGTCCGGCAGCGCGGGCGGGAGGTGGCCGCCGCCGTCGGGCTGGAGAACCAGGACCAGGTACGCCTCGCCACCGCGCTCAGCGAGGTGGCCCGGGACCTGCTGCAGGCGGTCGACGGCGCGGACGTCACGTTCACGGTCGACGTCGGCGCCCCCACCGGCCGACCTGTGCTCCGGGTGGACCTCGCCCCGGTGCGTCCGTTGCCCGGCGGCCGGTACGAGCCACAGTCCGGCGCGGTGGCGCGCCTGGTGGACAGGCTGGCCGTGGTTGCGGACGAGGGGGATACCGTCGTGAGGATGTCCCGACGTGTCCCGGCCCATGCACCGGCGCTGCCGCCGGAGCGCCTCGCCGAGCTACGCGCCGAGTTGGCCAGCAGCGCCCCGGGCACCGCCCTGGACGAGTTGGCCGCGCAGAACGGCCAGCTCATCGCGGCCCTCGACGAGGTACGCAGCCACCGCGACGAGCTGGAGGTGCTCAACTCCGAACTTCAGGAAACCAACCGGGGCGTGATGGCGCTCTACAACCAGCTCACCGAGGAGCTGGAGGAGACCAACCGGGGCGTGGTGGCCCTCTACGCCGAGCTCGACGAGAAGTCCGCCCAGCTCCGTGCGGCCAGCGAGTCGAAGAGCCGGTTCCTGGCCAACGTGAGCCACGAGTTGCGTGCCCCGGTCACCGCGATCATCGGGCTGGCCCGGCTGCTCGCCGACTCCGCCTCCGATCCGCTCACCGCCGAGCAGGCCCAGCAGGTCGGGCTGATCCGCTCGTCGGCGGACGACCTGCTCTCCCTGGTCAACGAACTGCTCGACCTGGCCAAGGCCGAGTCGGGCCGGATCGAGCCGAATTGGGCGGAGGTGGACCTGCGGGCGGTCTTCGGGCAGCTCCGCGGCACGCTGCGGGCGCTGGCCACCCGGCCCGAGGTCGAGCTGGTGGTGGAGGAGCCGGCGGCCCACGCCACCGTCCGCTCCGACGAGGTGCTGCTCGCCCAGGTGCTGCGCAACCTGTTGCACAACGGCCTCAAGTTCACCGAGCGGGGCGAGGTCCGGTTGCGGGCGGAACGCCGGAACGACTCGTGGTGGCTGGCGGTCTCCGACACCGGCGTCGGCATCCCGCCGGAGCTGCACGAGCGCGTCTTCGAGGAGTTCTACCAGGTGCCCGGCGCGGTCCGGGTCGGCGGCACCGGTCTTGGCCTGCCGTACGCGCGCCGGCTGGTCAAGCTGCTCGGCGGGACGCTGGAGCTGTCCAGCGAGCCCGGTCGGGGCAGCACCTTCACAGTGATCCTTCCCGTGGGCGGAGCGTGACGGTGGACGGCGGGGCGGCGACCGTACTGGTGGTCGACGACAGTCGTACCAAGCGATATCTGCTGGTCAGCTGGCTGAGCCGGGCCGGGTTCGTGACCATCGAGGCGGAGAACGGCACCGAGGCGCTGGCCCGGATGGCGACCGACCGGGTCGACCTGGTGGTGCTCGACGTGCGGCTGCCCGACATGAGCGGCTTCGAGGTGTGCGAGCGGATCAAGGAGTCCTACCCGGTGATCCCGGTGGTCCACGTCTCGGCGCACGCCGTGGACGTGGTGGACCGGGCACAGGGGCTGACCCGGGGCGCGGACGCGTACCTGGCCGAGCCGATCGAGCCGGAGGAGCTGGTCGCCACCGCCCACGCGGTGCTCCGCTACTACCAGGCCAGGCAGCGGGCCGAGTTGCTCGCCGAGCGGCTGGCCGCGCTGGCCGACGCCACCGTGCAGATGCACGCCGCGCCGAACTTCGTCCGCCTGTTGGAGGCGGCGGTGGCCGGGGCGGCGCGGATCTTCAAGAGCCCGGCGGCGGTGGTCGCCGAGACCTTCGACGGAAGCTGCCTCGCCGGGGTGGCCGCCGGGCCGGACGAGCCACCGGCGGTGGTGCCGTGGACCGTGGACGACACGGGAGTGCCGATCGGCACCACCGTCCGGGTGGACGAACCGGGCAACTGGGGCCTGGTCGGCTGGCCTGCCGGTGACACCGTCACCGTGGCCGCCGCCCGGCTGCGCGAGGACCGGCCCCCGCTCTACGTGGTGGTGCCCACCGCCACCCAGACCGTCCGTACGCCGGTGCTGGTGCAGCTCGCCCAGGCCATCGCCTCGGCGGTGGAGGCCCAGCGCTCCTTCGACGAGGAGCACCGGATCGCGGTGACCCTCCAACGCAGCCTGCTGCCCCGCCGGCTGCCCGAGATCGTCGGCCTCGACCTGGCGGTCCGGTACGAGCCGGCGAGCGCCCGGACCGAGGTGGGCGGCGACTTCTACGAACTGGTGATGCTCGACGGCCACCTGCTGATGGCGATCGGCGACGTGGCCGGGCACTCGCTGCACGCCGCGACCGTGATGGCCGAGCTGCGGCACGCGGTGCGGGCGTACGCGGTCGAGGGGCACCCACCGGGGGTGATCCTGGACCGGGTCAACGAGCTGATGCGCGCCCTGCTGCCGAGCGAGCTGGCCACCATCTGCCTGCTGCTGCTGGACCCGGGCAGCGGGCTGGTCCGGCTGGCCAGCGCAGGGCACCTGCCGGCCCTGATCAGCAGCGAGGGACGGGTGGAGTTCGTGCAGCAGTCCGCCCCGCTGCTCGGCGTCCGCGCGCTCCGCCCACCGGACCTGGAGTTCGTGCTGCCGGCCGGGGCGACGTTGGTCCTCTACACCGACGGCCTGATCGAGCGCCGGGACGCCACGATCGACGAGGGGATGGCGGCGCTGGGCGCGGTCGCCGTTCGGGTGGACGACGACCTCGACCAGTTCTGCCAGCGGCTGCTGGTCGAGCTGGCGCCGCCGGAGATCCAGGACGACGTCGCGGTGGTCGCCGTCCGTCGCGGTTGACCCCGGGGTACGTCCCGTTGCGCGGTCGTTCGGCCTGGCCGTTGCGAAGCGTCACCGGCCGCCGTTGGCGATCAGCGAGCGGGCGTACGCGGCGGGGGAGACACCGGCGACCGCGGTGAACTCGCGGACCAGGTGGGCCTGGTCCGCGTACCCGAGGTCGACGGCGACCCGCGCCCAGTCCAGCGGCCCGGCGGCGGCCTGCTCGATGGCCTCCTGGAGCCGGTACCGCCGGATCACCCACTTGGGGCCGACCCCGACGTGCTCCAGGAAGAGTCGCTGCAGTCGGCGGGCCGAGACGCCGTGCCGCCGCGCGAAGTCGTCCACCCGCAGGATGCCCCGGTCGGCGCGGATCTCCTCGACCAGCGCGGTGGCCTCGGCGGCGAGCGGATCCGGTGCCGGCCCCCAGGCGGTGAGCAGGTCGTCCAGCCGGCGGCACCGGTCGTCGTCCGTACCGGGGCAGACCGGCTCGGCGGCGGGGAGAGGGTGGCGACGGCCGGTCAGTTCGGCCACCGACCGACGCCAGAACGGGCGGAAGCCACCCGGGCGGAACTGCACCCCGCTGACCCGGCCGGCGTCGTGGAGGGTGACGGTGAACAGGCCGGTGTCGACCCCGGCGATCTCGCCGGTCTCCGGGCCACCCCGTTGGGCCTGGAACGCCACGTTGACCGCCGGGTGCGGCACGACCCGCTGGTCGAAGGGCTCGGTCAGGTCCCAGTCGACCAGCCAGTAGTGCTCGACGTACGGGCGCAGCGCCGGGGCGGGCAGCCGGCGGCGGAAGCGGACCTGCCGCAGCATCCGGGCGGGATCGAGGATCCCCGAGTGGTCGCCCCGCGGTTCGTGTCGCATTTTTCCAAGACCACCCTCATACGCTGGCCCTATGACGACGAAGACTAGTGAGCTGCTGGCCGTCGCCGCGCCCAGGACGGTGGCGGTGGTCCGGGCCATCTCCGACGACCAGCTCGACCTGCCCACCCCGTGCATCGACTACTCGGTGCGCGACCTGCTCGGCCACCTCTACGACGTGGTGGTCAACTTCCAGGACCTCGCGCGGAGACGGGAGGTCGACTGGTCGGCGAAGCACGACCACCTGACCGAGGGCTGGCAGGACCGGTTCGCGGCGGAGACCGTGCGGCTGACCGAGGCCTGGTCGGACCCGGCGGCGCTGGAGGGTGTCTCGCCCGGCATGGGGCTGCCGCAGGAGACGGTCGGCGAGATGGCGCTGACCGACCTCACGGTGCACGGCTGGGACCTGGCCCGGGCCACCGGTCAGCACCTGGCCGTCGATCCGCCGGTGCTGGCCGCGCTGCACGGTTTCATGGACCGGATGGGCTCCACCGGCCAGCAGATGGGTGCCTTCGGCGAACCGGTGCCCAGCACCTCCGACGCCACCGACCTGGATCGTCTCCTCGGCCGGACCGGCCGGGATCCGTCCTGGACGCCCTGATGCCCTGACGCCCTGATGCCCTGAACCCTCGGCCCGCGTGGCACCACGCCGCGCGGGCCGCTCTTGACACTGCTATTCGCTGAGTGAATAGTGGCACCTGTGTCCACCCAGCACGTCGTGCTCGGGCTGCTCGCCGGCGGTGCCCGGCACGGCTACGAGCTGAAGCGCGCCCACGACGAGCGGCTGCCCCGGGCCCGCCCGCTCGCCTACGGGCAGGTCTACGCGACCCTCGCCCGGCTGCAGCGCGACGGCCTGGTGGTCCCGGCGGGGCAGGAGCGCGAGAGCGGCCCCGACCGCACGGCGTACGCGCTCACCGAGGAGGGACGGGACGCGCTCGACCGGTGGCTCTCCACCGTCGAGCCACCCATGCCGCACGTGGCGAGCACCCTCTTCGCCAAGGTGGTGGTCGCGCTGATGGTCGCCGACCCCGACCGGGCCCGGTCCTACCTCATCGCCCAGCGCCGGGCGCACACCGAACGGCTCCGCGAGCTGACGGCGGCGAAGGCCGCCCCCTCGGCAAGCCTCGACGACGTGATCGCGGCCGACTTCGCCATCAACCATCTCGACGCCGACCTGCGGTGGCTGCACACCACCCTGGAGCGGGTCGCCGACTGGCACCGGGAGGTGCACTCGTGACGTATCTGGAAGCGCGCGGTGTGGTCAAGGCGTACGGCAGGACGCACGCCCTGCGCGGCGTGACGCTCGACGTGGCGGAGGGGGAGATCGTCGCCATCACCGGGCCGAGCGGTTGCGGCAAGTCCACCCTGCTGCACTGCCTGGCCGGCATCCTGCGCCCCGACGCCGGGCAGGTCACCTGGCGGGGTGAGCGGATCGACACCTGGTCGGAGGGGGCCCGGTCCCGGTTGCGCCGCACCGACTTCGGGGTGCTCTTCCAGTTCGGTCAGCTCGTCGCCGAGCTGACCGCGGCGGAGAACGTCGCCCTTCCGCTACTGCTCGCCGGCACGGGGCGGCGAGAGGCGCGGACCGCGGCGCTGACCTGGCTGGAGCGGCTCGGCGTGGCCGAGGTCGCCGACGTCCGGCCAGGTGAGATGTCGGGTGGGCAGCAGCAGCGCTGCGCCACCGCGCGGGCGTTGGTCACCGAGCCCCGGGTGCTCTACGCCGACGAGCCGACCGGCGCGCTGGACACGCTCACCGGCGAGCAGGTGCTCACCCAGCTGGTCCGGCTCGCCCGCGAGCAGCGCACCACCGTCCTGCTGATCACTCACGAGCCGCGCATCGCGGCGTACGCCGACCGCGAGGTGGCGCTCCGCGACGGCGTGGTGGACCAGTCGGGCCTGGGTCTGGAAGTGCCGGTGCCGGGCGGCCACCGGTGAAGCCGACCGCCGTGTTCCGGCTCGCCCTGGCCGGCACCCGCACCGACCTGGCCCGGGTGGCCCTGACCGCGCTGAGCGCCGCCCTGGCCATCCTCGCCGGCCTGGCCGCGCTGACCGTGCTGGCCATCCCGACGCCGCCGGCCACCGCGGGCAACGAAAACCGCTGGTCGGAGCAGTACGCCAACCAGCTTCTGGTCGAGCCGGGGCTGCGCGGCGGCACCGCGTTCGCCCTGCTGCTGCTGGTCATCCCGGTGCTGGGGCTGGCCGGGCAGTGCGCCCGGCTCGGGGCCCCGGCCCGGGACCGGCGGCTGGCCGCCCTCCGGCTGGCCGGGGCCACCCCTGGCCAGGTCACCCTCGTCGCCATGGCGGAGACCGGGCTGGCGAGCCTGCTCGGCACGCTGGCCGGGCTGGCCGGCTACCTGGCCGGCCACCGGTTGCTGCACCGGCCGGACGCGCATGGCCGGCTCCCGCTGCCCACGGACGTGTACCCGCCGACCGCCGGGATGGCGGCGCTGGTGCTCGGGCTGCCGGTGGTCGCCGCGCTGGTCACCGCGCTGATGCTCCGTCGGGTGGCGACCACTCCGTTCGGCGTGGTCCGGAAGGTGCGGACCCGAGGCCCCTGGCCCTGGCCCGGCCTGCTGATCATCCTGGGCCTGGCCGCCTTCGCCGCCTTCCGGCCGGTGGGGATCTGGTATGACCAGCGGCACAGCCAGCCGCCGCTCTGGCTGCCGCCGACACTGCTGGTCGGCGGCGGGCTGGCCGCCATGATCGGCGTGGTCACCGGCACCGGCTGGATCTCCCACACCGCTGGTCGCCTGCTGCACCGATACACCCGGAGACCCGCCGCGCTGCTCGGCGCGCGCCGGCTGATGGCCGATCCGTGGGCGGGCAGCCGGACCTTCGCGGCGCTTCTCGCCGCGCTCATCTTCGGGGCCGGGGCCGCCGGGTTCCGCGCCTACTTCCTGGCGATGGTGGAACTCGACGGCCGGACGGGCGCCGGGATGCCCAGTCCGGACGACTTCTACCTCGGCACCATGGACCTGATCGACCTGGCGGTGGCGGTGGCGATGACGATCGCGGCGGGAGGGCTGCTGGTCGCCCTGGTGGAGGGGATCATCGCCCGGCGGCGGGCGTACGCGGCGCTGGTCGCGACCGGGGTGCCGCGCGGCACGCTCGGTCGGTCCATCCTCTGGCAGTCGCTCGCGCCGGCGGTGCCCGCGATCGCCATCGCACTGACCGTCGGTCTGCTGCTCATCCGGGGCGCTCTCGGCTCGCCGAGCAGTGGCGGCTTCTCGCAGGAGACCTGTGACGCGAGCGCGGCCCTCTGCAGTGACCCGGCGACGCGCGCCCAGTACGTCCGCACGGAGTGGGTCCCGGAGATGACCATGGTGCCGCACGTACCGGTGGAGCAGTTGGCCTGGCTCGCGGCCGGCGCCCTGGTCGCCGTGCTGGCGACCGCCGGCGTCGGCCTGCTCTTCCTGCGGTCCAGCACGGCGGTGGAGGAACTGCGGACGACCTGACGCGACGCCTCGGCGGGAATCAGCGACCGCCGAAGAGGCCGGCGGACCAGGCGACGGCCAGGCCGATCACCGCCGAGCAGCAGCAGACGACCAGGGCGGCCGCGACCACCGCCAGGATCACCCAGGTCGGGCCGCGCCGGGCCGCACTCGGCCCCGCATCCGCCGACGGTACGTCCGCGCCGGCTGGCTCGCCCTCCTCGGCCTCGCTCACCCGGGCAGTCTAGGTGCCGCACGAGCGGGACCTGTCGCAAGATCGCGCTCGAACCCGGAAGTAGTGGCCCCCGGCGCGGTGCGAGGGGACTCGTTCCACGATCGAGCGTGATCATGAGGGGCGCCGGGGCGCCGGGGCGGCGGGCGAGGCCAGAGCCGGGCAGGATGGGCCGATGGAGCTGATCTCGATCGAGGATGTCCGGGTCGCCGCCGACGACATCGCCGGGACGGTGGTGCGTACTCCGCTGCTGCCGGTGCCGTGGGACGACGAGCTGTGGGTCAAGCCGGAGAGCCTGCAACCGGTCGGGTCGTTCAAGCTGCGCGGCGCGACCCACGCGGTGGCCCGGCTCGACCCGGCCGCGCGGTCCCGGGGCGTGGTGACCCACTCGTCGGGCAATCACGGGCAGGCCCTCGCGTACGCGGCGCGGGCCTTCGGGGTCCGGTGCACGGTGGTCGTCCCGGAGGGAGCGCCGCAGGTCAAGGTGGACCAGATCCGGGCGCTCGGCGCCGAGGTGCGGCTCGTCCCGCGGGCCCGCCGGCTGCCGGAGGCGGAGCGGATCGCCGCCGACACCGGGGCCACGCTGGTGCCGCCCTTCGACGACCGGCGGATCATCGCCGGGCAGGGCACCATCGGGCTGGAGATCGTGGCGGACCTGCCCGACGTGGACGTGGTGCTGGTGCCGGTGGGCGGTGGAGGGCTCTCCTCGGGGATCGCCACCGCGGTGACGGCGCTGCGCCCGTCGGCGGTGGTCGTCGGGGTGGAACCGCTGCTCGCCGCGGACGCCCAGGAGTCGCTCGCCGCCGGCGAGCTGGTGGTCTGGGACGTCGAGCGGACCTACCGGACCAGCGCGGACGGGCTGCGCACCAACCTCTCCGAGCTGACCCTGGCCCACCTGCGGAAACGCCTCGACGGCATCGTCACGGTGGCCGAGGAGGAGATCGCCGCGGCGATGCGCCGGCTGGTCCGCGAGGCCCGGCTGGTGGTCGAGCCGAGCGGAGCCGTGGCCGTCGCCGCCCGCCTGTTCCACCCCGACGAGCTGCCGTCGGGGCGTACGGCCGCGGTGGTCACCGGCGGCAACGTCGATCCGGCGGTGCTGGCGTCGGCGCTCGCCGGATGAGTGCAAGGCGGGGCTCCTGCTGCACGGCAGGCGCCAGCAGGAGCCCCTCCTGACACCTCAGGCGCGGCCGAGGCGGTCGAGGATCCAGGCGTTGATGAACGCCTCCTCGCGCCAGGCGTCGTAGCGCCCGCTCGGGCCGCCGTGGCCGGCGCCCATCTCGGTCTTGAGCAGGTAGTCGCCCTGCGGCGCGACCGCCCGCAGCCGGGCGATCCACTTGGCCGGCTCGTGGTAGAGCACCCGGGTGTCGTTGAGGCTGGTGACCGCGAGGACGGCCGGGTAGTCGACCGGGGCCACGTTCTCGTACGGGGTGTACGACTTCATGTACGCGTAGACCTCGGGGTCGTCGAGCGGGTTGCCCCACTCCTCCCACTCGGTGACGGTGAGCGGCAGCGACGGATCGAGGATCGAGGTGAGCGCGTCCACGAAGGGCACCTGAGCGACGATCCCGGCGAACGCGTCCGGGGCGAGGTTGGCGACCGCGCCCATCAGCAGGCCGCCGGCCGACGCGCCCCGGGCCACCAGGCGGTCGCTGGCCGTCCAACCGGCCTTGACCAGGTGCCGGGCGCAGGCCACGAAGTCGGTGAAGGTGTTCTTCTTGGCGAGCAGCTTGCCCTGGTCGTACCAGCGCCGGCCCAGCTCGCCGCCGCCGCGGATGTGCGCGACGGCGAAGATGACGCCCCGGTCGAGCAGGCTGAGCCGGGCGATGGAGAACCACGGGTCCATGCTCGCCTCGTACGAGCCGTAGCCGTAGATGACGCAGGGGGCGGAGCCGTCGCGCGGGGTGCCGGTGCGGCAGACCAGCGAGATGGGCACCCGGGTGCCGTCGTCGGCGAGCGCCCAGTCCCGGTGCTGCTCGTAGTCGGCCGGGTCGTACGCCCGCCCGTCCGGGCCGGGGCGGACCGGCTTCTGCTTGCGCAGCACCATCTGGCGGGTGACCAGGTCGTAGTCGTAGACCGAGTCCGGGGTGACCAGCGACGTGTAGCGCAGCCGCAGCTCGGAGGTGCGGTACTCGGGATTGGCGTCCAGCCCGACGCTGTAGATCGGCTCCGGGAAGTCGATGTCGTAGGAGTCGCTGCCGCCGATCGGCAGCACCCGTAGCCCGGTCAGCCCGTTGCTGCGCAGCGAGACGACGAGGTGGTTCTCGAACGCGTCGACGGCCTCCAGCCGGGTGCCCGGCGAGTGCTCGATCAGCGGCGTCCAGTCGCCGGGCGTGTCCGCTGAGGTGAACGCCAGCGCGAAGTCCTCCGCGCCGTCGTTGTGCAGGATCAGGAACCGGTGCCCGTGGTGCTCCACCGCGTACTCGACGCCCTGCCGGCGCGGCGCGATGATGGCCGGCTCGCCGGTGGGGTTGGCCGCCGGGACGACCCGTACCTCGCTGGTGATCTTGCTGTGGATGTCGATGACCACGAACCGCTCGGAGCGGGTCAGCTCGACCCCCACCCAGAACCGCTCGTCGTCCTCCTGGTGGACCACCACGTCCTCGCTCGACGGGGTGCCCACGGTGTGCCGCCAGACCCGGTGCGGCCGCCAGGCGTTATCCACGGTGACGTAGAAGAGCGTCGAGGCGTCACTGGACCAGGCGGTGCCGTAGAAGGTGTCCGGGACCTCGTCGGGGAGCACCTCGCCGGTGCTCAGGTCCTTGACCCGCAGGGTGAACCGCTCGTCCCCGGCGAAGTCCGTCGAGTATGCCAGCCAGCGCCCGTCCGGGCTGACGTCGAACGCGCCGAGGGCGAAGAAGTCGTGCCCCTCGGCGAGCTGGTTGCCGTCGAGCAGCACCTCCTCGCCGTCGAGCGGGGTGCCGTCGGCGCTGATCGGCGGCGCGGTCTCGCCGTCCCGGACGGCGCGGCGACAGTGCACGCCGTACTGCTGGCCCTCGACCGTGCGGGTGTAGTACCAGTGGCCGCCCTTGCGAGTGGGCACCGACAGGTCGGTCTCCTGGGTGCGCCGGCGGGTCTCCTCGAACAGCGCTTCGCGCAGCTCCGCCAGGTGCGCGGTCCGCGCCTCGGTGTACGCGTTCTCCGCGGTCAGATGGGCGACCGTCTCGGGATCGTCCTTCGCGGTGAGCCAGGCGTACTCGTCGACGACGGTGTCGCCATGGTGGGTGCGTTCGGTCGGGACGCGCTTGGCGACGGGCACGGGCGACGGCTCAAGGTCGCGGCGCGGCGACAGACCGGCCGTCATTCGGTCCGGAGTGCCGCCTAGCGGCGCGGAGGCCGAATTATGGCCGCCAGCCGAGCTGGAGTTGTCGGGGGTCTCGGTGGTCACGCGGGTCAGATTACCGGCCGACCGGTGGGCATTCCGGACTCCGAGGCGCTCCGCCCGTCAGCGGGGGCGATGTTCGGCGATCTGCCGCCATCGCTTTCGAACACATGTACGATAATCGCCATGGCGGCTGCAGCGAGTTCCACGAACCGACCCGGAGCCCTCGAGATCACCCGGCGACTGGTGGAGATCTGCGGTCCGCCCTTCGCCCGGTTCGCCGGTCCGGCCGACGAGGTGGCCGGCCGGACGGCCCGCTGGGTGGCGGTGCCGGGCGGCCCGCACGCCGCCGCCGAGGTGCTGCGGCTCGCCGCCGCGCACGACCTCACGGTCGTGCCCCGAGGTGCCGGCACGAAGATCGACTGGGGTGCGGCTCCGGCGCAGGTCGACATCCTGCTCGACACCGGCCGGCTCGCCGGGGTCTGGCACGAGCCGCAGGGCTCGCCGCTGGCCGAGATCGGTGCCGGGACCCCGCTGCGGGCGGTCCAGGCGGCACTGGACCGCACCGGCCAGCGGCTGCCGGTCGACGCACCCTCCCCGGGCGCGACCCTGGGCGGGGTGCTCGCCGCCGACGAGTCCGGCCCGCTCCGGCACCGCCACGGCACTCCGTGCGCCCAGCTCGCCGGGGTCCGCTACCTGGACGCCGACGGAGAGCTGGTCAGCGTGGGCGAGTCCGGCACCACGCACCTCGGGCGCGCGGCCCCGGCGGGCGGGGGCGCGGCGGCGCTCTTCGGCCGGGCCGACCTGCCGGGGCTGGACGTGACCCGGCTGCTGTGCGGCTCGCAGGGCGGCCTGGGAGTGCTGGTGTCGGCCACCATGCGGGTGCAGGCCGTGCCGGCCAGCCGGGTCTGGGTGTCCCGCCCGGTGTGGACCCCGCTGGAGGTGCACGACCTGGTCCGGGCGGTGCTCGCCGCCCGGCTCGACCCGGCGGCCGTCGAGCTGGACCTTCCCGTGCCGGTGCCGCTGCCGCGCCGGCGGGTGCATCCGTCCCACCCGTCCGTGGTCGGGCGGCCCGACCATCCGGCGGTGACCGGGCGGTCGACGCGGCCAGCCGCGACGGGCAGCCTGGTGGTGCTGCTGGAGGGCGGCCCGGCGGACGTCACGGAGCGGGCCGAGCGCCTTACCGCCCTGCTCGGCGGCGAGGCGGTCGTCGGGCACTCGGCGCCGGAGTGGTGGGGGCACTACCCGTTCGCCCCGGGCGACACCGCGCTGCGCATCGAGGTGCCCATCAACGACCTGCACGCGGCCGTGTACGCGCTACGCGACGCGGCCGGCACGTCGGTGCCGGTCCGGGGCTCCGCCGGAATCGGCACGGTGCACGCCGCACTGCCCGGCTCGCTGGCACCCGATCGGGTGGCCTCGATCCTCGCCGCCGTCCGTGGGGTGCTCCTCGCCCGGCGGGGTCGCTGTGTGGTGGTCTCCGCCCCCGCCCCGGTCCGGCGGGCCGTCGACCTCTGGGGCGAGCTGCCCGCCCTGCCCCGCCTCCGGGCCGCCAAGGCCCACCTCGACCCGCATCAGCGCCTGGCCCCCGGCCGCCTCCCCGGCGGCCTCTGACCCCGGGTCTGTCAGAGGGCGTCGTTGCGGAGGACGAGAATGGCGATGTCGTCGCGGGGGGCCTCCACCGAGAAGCCGATCGCCGTGGCACGCAGCCGGGCGGCCAGCACGTCCGCCGAGTAGCCGGCGAGCGGGGCCGCCGACTCGCGCAGCCGTTCAACGCCGAAGAGTTCCCGGCCGCGCCGACGCTCGCTGACCCCGTCGGTATAGAAGATCAGCGCGTCACCCGGACCGAGCGGGATCTCCGCCGTCGGGGTGGTGATCGAGTCGAGCAGCCCGAGTGCCGTACCGCCCGTGCCGACGAAGGCGGCCCCACCGCCGCCGCGCAGCAGCACCGGGCGGTCGTGCCCGGCCAGGTGCAGGGACACGTCGAGCTGGTCCCCGTCGCCCGGCCCGACCGCCGCCAGCGCCAGCGTGCAGTATCGTCCGCTGCCCCGCTCGACCAGTGTCTCGTTGAGCCGGACCAGCACCTCCGGCAGCGGCTTGCCGTCGCCGGCCAGCACCCGGATCACGTCCCGGACGAGGCCGGTCACCGCCGCCGCCTGCACGCCCTTGCCCGAGACGTCGCCGATGACCACCAGCCAGCGGCCGTCCGGCAGCGGCAGCACGTCGTAGAAGTCGCCACCGACCTCGGCGTCGTCGCCGGTCGGGACGTACTCGGCGGCGAAGCCGATGCCCTCGACCACCGGAAGCACCGGCGGCAGCAGGGACTGCTGGAGGGCCTGGGCGACGCGTCGGCGCTCCGCGTGGATGCGGGCGTTCTCGATGGCGAGCGCGGCCCGCCGCGCCACGTCCTCCAGCACCGAGACCTCGGACGGGTCGTGTCGGTGCCCCTGGTGGCGGCCGACGGCCAGGGTGCCGAGCCGCTGCCCGCGGGCGATCAGCGGTACGGCGAACCCCTCCATCGGCCCGCTCAGCGGCACCTGGGCCGCGTTCCGGGACGCCTCCCGAAGCCGGGCCTGGATCGAGTCGGGCCCGGTCTCCTGCAGCACCCGGTGCAGGTGCGGCAGCACCGACTCGTCGGCGTGGCTGGACGCGGCGAGCCGCAGCCGGCCCCACTCGTCGGTGGTGTGCACCGCGCACCACTGGCCCAGCCGGGGCACCACCAGTTGCGGGATGAGCGCCATGGTCAGCTCGACGTCGAGGGACTGGGCGAGCAGCTCGCTCGCCTCGGCGAGGAAGGTCAGCCAGGCCGACCGGCGGACGTCCGCCCGGCGCAGCCGGTCGTTCTCCAGGTGCAGCGAGAGCCGCTCGCCGGCCAGCACCGCCAGCGGCCGGGCGTACGCCGAGGGCGCCGCGTCCAGCTCCAGCTCGCCGGCGTACGGCCGGTGCACGGCGAGCGGGATCCGGAGCAGCTCGTTCTCCTCCCGGGGCTGCCGGCCGTACCGGGCGAGCACCTGGCTGCCCTGGCCGTCGCCCCGGTCCAGCCGGACCACGCCGCCGGCCGCGCCCACCATCTCGGCGAGCCGGGCCAGCAGCCCGGCAGCGAACTCCGCCAGCGGATCGTCCGCGTACGGGTCGGGGCTGATCTGCATCAGCTCGCTCATCGCGGTGGCGCTCGGGGTGTCGCCCGCGGCCACGACCGGGACGGTGACCGCCGCGCGGGGCTCGCCCGCGACCAGTTGGGCGGACGGCACCGCGTCGGGTCGGTCGAGCCGGAACCAGATGCCCTTGCCCGTCGGCAGGTAGGTGGTGCCCCACCGGCTCGCGAAGTGATCCACCAGCAGCAGCCCGCGTCCGCGCTCGGCCACCTCGTTGATGTCGGACGCGACGTTGCGCACGCCTACCACCAGCTCCTCGACCGGACCGGCAGCGAAGTCGGTGACCATCACGGTCAGTCCGGTTGCGTCCGCCTCGACCTCTATGTCCAGTTCGGTGCGGGCGTGCTCCACGGCGTTCGTGGTGAGTTCGGTGGTGAGCAGCAGCGCCTCGTTGAGCAGTTCGTCCAGGTCCGCCTCGGCGAGGACGGACCGGACCAGCGCTCGGGCCGCGGCGGGCGTACGCCGGTCCGCGGGAAGCCGGACCCGCCGGACCTTCTCGTCCGGGCCGCCGTTCATGGCCGGCCCCGCCTCCGCTGACACCCTCGTATCCTCCACCGCCGCCGCCTCGGGTGCCAAACGCCCTGTCGATCGCCCGCGGCCGGTCCGGCCGGAACGGCCGCGGGCGTGGCGTGCGCTCGCCGGCCGTAGCCTCGACCTGACGCGGGCAGAATGGTGGGATGGCCGCGTGCCGGCACGAGCCAGTTGGCCCCGAGCTGAGCGAGGAATCATGACCACGGCGAAACAGTCCGTAGCCGCGGACCAGTCCGACCACGAGGTGCTCCTCGGTGACCTGGTGGAGGCGCTTCGGCGGGTGCGCCGCGGCGACCTCAAGGTCCGGCTGCCCCGGCGGGCCGGCCTGGCCGGTGAGGTGGCCGATGCCTTCAACGACGTGGTGTCGCTCCAGGAGCGGCAGCACCTGGACCTGCGCCGGATCAGCCGGATCGTCGGCCGGGACGGCCGGCTCACCGAACGCCTCGACGACGAGGGCCTGGACGGCTCGTGGGTGGAGGGGCAGCGCGCGATCAACTCCTTGATCGACGATCTGGGCCGGCCGACCACCGAGATCGCCCGGGTGATCGTGGCGGTGGCCGACGGCGACCTCTCCCAGCACATGGCGCTGGAGATCGACGGCCGCCCGTTGCGCGGCGAGTACCTGCGCATCGGCCGCACCGTCAACACCATGGTCGACCAGCTCTCGTCCTTCTCGAACGAGGTGACCCGGGTGGCCCGTGAGGTGGGCACCGAGGGCAAGCTGGGCGGCCAGGCCGACGTACGCGGAGTCGCCGGCACCTGGAAGGACCTCACCGACTCGGTGAACACCATGGCGTCGAACCTGACGTACCAGGTGCGGTCGATCTCGCAGGTGGCCGCGGCCGTGGCGATGGGTGACCTGTCGCAGAAGATCACCGTGTCGGCCAAGGGCGAGGTTGCCGAGCTGGCCCACACCTTCAACTCGCTCACCGACACCCTGCGGCTCTTTGCCGAGCAGGTGACCCGGGTGGCCCGCGAGGTGGGCACCGAGGGCAAGCTCGGCGGCCAGGCGGAGGTGCCGAACGTCGCCGGCACCTGGAAGGACCTGACCGACAGCGTCAACTCGATGGCGTCGAACCTGACCAGCCAGGTGCGCAACATCGCCCAGGTCTCCACCGCGGTGGCCCGGGGCGACCTCTCCCAGAAGATCACGGTGGCCGCCCAGGGCGAGATCATGGAGCTGAAGGACACCGTGAACACGATGGTGGATCAGCTCTCGTCGTTCGCGGACGAGGTGACCCGGGTGGCGCGTGAGGTGGGCATCGAGGGCAAGCTGGGCGGCCAGGCGCAGGTACGCGGGGTCTCCGGCACCTGGCGCGACCTCACGGAGAACGTCAACCAGCTGGCCGGCAACCTGACCAGCCAGGTGCGCAACATCTCGCAGGTGTCCACGGCGGTGGCGAAGGGTGACCTGTCGCAGAAGATCACCGTGGACGCGCAGGGCGAGGTCCTGGAGCTGAAGAACACCGTCAACACGATGGTGGACCAGCTCTCGTCGTTCGCCGACGAGGTGACCCGGGTGGCGCGTGAGGTGGGCACCGAGGGCAAGCTGGGTGGTCAGGCGCAGGTACGCGGGGTCTCCGGGACCTGGCGGGACCTGACCGACAACGTGAACTCGATGGCGTCGAACCTGACCGGCCAGGTCCGCAACATCGCGTCGGTGACCACGGCGGTCGCCAAGGGTGACCTGAGCCAGAAGATCACCGTGGACGCCCGGGGCGAGATCCTGGAGCTGAAGTCCACGGTGAACACGATGGTGGATCAGCTCTCGTCGTTCGCGGACGAGGTGACCCGGGTGGCCCGTGAGGTGGGCACCGAGGGCAAGCTCGGCGGCCAGGCGCAGGTACGCGGCGTCGCCGGCACCTGGCGCGACCTGACCGACAACGTGAACTCGATGGCGTCGAACCTGACCAGCCAGGTGCGCAACATCGCCCAGGTGTCCACGGCGGTGGCGAAGGGTGACCTGTCGCAGAAGATCACCGTGGATGCCCAGGGTGAGATCCTGGAGCTGAAGAACACCGTCAACACGATGGTGGACCAGCTCTCGTCGTTCGCCGACGAGGTGACCCGGGTGGCGCGTGAGGTGGGCACCGAGGGCAAGCTGGGTGGTCAGGCGCAGGTGAAGGGCGTCTCCGGCACCTGGCGGGACCTGACCGACAACGTGAACTCGATGGCGTCGAACCTGACCGGCCAGGTCCGCAACATCGCCTCGGTGACCACGGCGGTCGCCAAGGGTGACCTGAGCCAGAAGATCACCGTGGACGCGCAGGGCGAGATCCTGGAGCTGAAGTCCACGGTGAACACGATGGTGGACCAGCTCTCGTCGTTCGCGGACGAGGTGACCCGGGTGGCCCGTGAGGTGGGCACCGAGGGCAAGCTGGGTGGTCAGGCGCAGGTGAAGGGCGTCTCCGGCACCTGGCGCGACCTCACCGAGAACGTCAACCAGCTCGCCTCGACCCTCACCACCCAGCTCCGGGCGATCTCCCAGGTCTCCACCTCCGTGACCCGGGGCGACCTGACCCAGCGGATCAACGTCAAGGCGCAGGGCGAGGTCGCCGAGCTGAAGGACAACATCAACCAGATGATCGTCACCCTCCGGGAGACGACCAAGAAGAACGCCGAGCAGGGCTGGCTGGACTCCAACCTGGCCCGGATCGGCGGCCTGCTCCAGGGGCAGCGGGACCTCGGCGAGGTCTGCCGCATGATCATGGTCGAGGTGACCCCGCTGGTCGACGCGCAGCTCGGCGCGTTCTTCCTGGCCGACAGCTCCGAGGGGAGCATGCGGCTGCGGCTCACCGCCTCGTACGGCTACGTGGCGCGGGGACACGAGGTCACCTTCGGGCCGGGCGAGGGGCTGGTCGGGCAGGCTGCCCTCTCCCGGCGGACCATCCGGGTCAACGCCCAGCCCGACGGTCGCCTGGTGCTGCGCTCCGGGCTGGCCGAGACGCCCCCGGCCGACCTGGTGGTGCTGCCCGTCCTGTTCGAGGGCGAGCTGCTCGGCGTGATCGAGTTCGCCGGCGTGATCACCTTCTCCGAGCTGCACCTGTCGTTCCTGGAGCGGCTGGTCGCCACTATCGGCATCGCGGTCAACACCATTCAGGCCAACCGGCGTACGGAGGAGCTGCTGGCCCAGTCGCAGCGGCTGGCGCTCGAGCTCCAGGACCAGTCGGCGGAGCTCCAGCGCACCAACGCCGAGCTGGAGGACAAGGCCAAGCTGCTCTCCGAGCAGAAGACGAACATCGAGACCCAGAACCGGGAGATCGAGCTGGCCCGGCTCGGCCTGGAGGAGAAGGCGCAGCAGCTCACCCGGGCGTCGGCGTACAAGTCGGAGTTCCTGGCGAACATGAGCCACGAGCTGCGTACGCCGCTGAACTCGCTGTTGCTGCTGTCCCGGCTGCTCGCCGAGAACCCGGAGCAGAACCTCAGCCCGAAGCAGATCGAGTTCGCTCGGACGATCCACGGGGCCGGTTCGGACCTGCTCTCGCTGATCGACGACATCCTCGACCTGTCCAAGATCGAGGCGGGCCGGATGGACGTGGAGCCGACCGAGGTCCGGTTCTCGGAGATCCGCGGCTACGTCGAGCAGGCGTTCGCTCCCCAGGCCGAGGAGAAGGGCCTCGACTTCCAGGTACGGGTCAGCAAGGACCTGCCGCCGGCGGTGGTCACCGACGCCCAGCGGTTGCAGCAGATCCTGCGAAACCTGCTCGCCAACGCGGTGAAGTTCACCGACAACGGTGCGGTGACGCTGCGCATCGCGCTGGCCGCCGAGAACGCGGTCTTCGACGTACCGGCGTTGACCAACGCCCGGCAGGTCATCGCGTTCACGGTGATCGACACCGGCGTCGGCATCTCGGACGACAAGCTCTCGCTGATCTTCGAGGCGTTCCAGCAGGCCGACGGCACCACCAGCCGGCGGTACGGCGGCACCGGCCTCGGCCTGTCGATCAGCCGGGACATGGCCCGCCTGCTCGGCGGCACGATCACCGTTTCGTCGGCGCCCGGACAGGGTTCGACCTTCACCCTCTTCGTACCGGACGTGCTGGCGCCGGACGCGGTGGTGGCGCCGGCGCCACCCTCGCCGAGCCGCGCGGGGCTGCCGTCGTCGCTGCTCATGCCGATGGAATTGCCGCAGCCGCAGGAGACCCCGGCGACCCGGCGGCTGGAGGGCGTCACCGTGCTGATCATCGATGACGACGTCCGCAACGTCTTCGCGCTGACGTCAGCATTGGAACTTCATGGGATGACCGTGTTGTACTCGGACAACGGGGCGGACGGTGTCCGCCAGCTGGCCGAGCATCCGGAGGTGGACATCGTGCTGATGGACGCGATGATGCCGGACCAGGACGGGTACGAGACGACCCGGCAGATCCGCCGCAACCACCGCTTCACGGACCTGCCGATCGTCTTCCTCACCGCGAAGGCGATGCCCGGAGACCGGGAGTCGGCGATCGCGGCCGGAGGCAGCGACTACATCACCAAGCCGGTGGACCTGGACGAGCTGATCGAGATGATGGCGTCCTGGATCGGGCGAAGCCGAGGCGAGGAGAAGCTGTGATGCCGACGGCCAAGGCATTGCTGGTGGACGACCGGCGGGAGAATCTGATGGCCCTGGAGGCGATCCTCCAGGGGCTGCCGGTGCAGTCGGTCGCGGTGGAGAGCGGCGAGGCGGCGCTCAAGCAGCTCCTGGTCGACGACTTCGCGGTGATCCTGCTGGACGCCCAGATGCCGGACATGGACGGCTTCGAGACGGCCACCCACATCAAGCGGCGGGAGCGTACTCGGCACGTCCCGATCATCTTCCTCACCGCGGCGGACCGGGACGCTCAGCTCGCCCTGCGCGGCTACGCGGTCGGCGCGGTCGACTACCTGACCAAGCCGTTCGATCCCTGGGTGCTGCGGGCCAAGGTGTCGGTGTTCGTGGAGCTGTGGGCGAAGACCCGGCAGCTCGCCGCCCAGTCGGACCTGGTGCGGGAGCGCGACGCCCAGTGGCGGGTGCTCACCGAGGCGGTGGACGAGGCGACGACGCTGCTGCGTGCCGACGACGGCCCGGCGGCCCGGGACCGCGCGGTGGACATCCTGGAGCAGGCCCGTTGGGGCAACCCGACCTGATGTCTCAGCCGGCCCGGTCGCCGTGTCCGGTCGCGGCGCGTCGGGCGCGCCACCGTTCGCCGAGCGCGTCGATCTCTTCCTGGATGAAAACGTAGAAGTCCCGCATCTCGGCCACCCGCTCGCCGGCCGGGGTGGCCCGCCCGTGCAGCGCCTCCACGCCGCCGTTGGCGATGTCGATGAAACTCTTGTAGAGGCCGGTCTTGGTGAGGGTGGCCTCATACCAGGCGTTGTCCGGCATCCGGTAACGGTCCCGCCGGGAGCCCTTGACCGGCTCGCGGACCAGCATGCCGAACTGGGTCAGGTAGCGGACCGCGCCGGAGACGGCGGCTGGGCTGACGTCGAGCTGCTCGCCGATCTCGGCGGCGGTCAGCGGGTCGTCCGCGCTCATCACGGTGAAGAGCACCCGACCGGCCATCCGGGGAAAGCCGACGTCCGCGTAGGCCATCGCCATCCGTTCGACGAAGAGGTGGACCTCCTCCTCGTTCCGGGCCGGGCTGCGGTCGTCAGGCATCGGCGGTGGCTCCTCCCGTTAAAAAGTCGTGAAACCGATGGTGCCCCAGATCTCAGAGTCTTCACAAGTTTGTGAAACGAGCGTAGCTTCCGAAACATGGAAACCCCAATCGCGGTGTCCGGCCTGGTGAAGGCCTTCGGCCGGACCCGGGCACTCGACGGACTCGACCTGACCGTCCGCGCCGGGGAGGTGCACGGCTTCCTCGGGCCCAACGGCGCCGGGAAGTCGACCACCATCCGGGTGCTGCTCGGTCTGCTGCGGGCGGACGCGGGGGCCGTCCGGCTGCTCGGCGGCGACCCGTGGCGCGACGCCGTCGCCCTGCACCGCCGCCTCGCGTACGTCCCCGGCGACGTCACCCTGTGGCCGAGCCTCAGTGGCGGCGAGGTGATCGACCTGCTCGGCCGGTTGCGCGGCGGGCTCGACCCGAAGCGCCGCGCCGAGCTGCTGGAGTCCTTCGAACTGGACCCCCGCAAGAAGGGTCGGGCCTACTCGAAGGGCAACCGGCAGAAGGTCGGCCTGGTCGCCGCCCTCGCCTCCGACGTCGAGCTGCTCATCCTCGACGAGCCGACGTCCGGGCTGGACCCGCTGATGGAGGAGGTCTTCCAGCACTGGGTACGCCGGGCGAAGCAGGACGGCCGCACCGTGCTGCTGTCCAGCCACATCCTGGCCGAGGTGGAGGCCCTCTGCGACCGGGTGACGATCATTCGTAACGGCCGCGCCGTCGAGTCCGGGACCCTCGGCGAGCTGCGCCACCTGCAGCGCACCTCGATCGAGGCCGAGGTCGCCGCCCCGCTGAACGGGCTGGCCAGCCTGCCCGGCGTGCACGACCTGCGGGTGGACGGCAATCGGGTGCGCTTCGACGTGGACGCCGCCGCGCTGGACACCGCGCTGCGCCAGCTCACCGAGCTGGGCGTACGCAGCCTGGTCAGCCAGCCGCCCACGCTGGAGGAGCTGTTCCTGCGGCACTACGAGTCGGCGGCCACGGAGGCGACCCGATGAGCGAGCATCTCGCGATCGAACCCTCGGCACAGCGTGGTGGCCGCATGAGCACGCTCACCGGCACCCGCCATCTGGTCCGGCTGATCCTGCGCCGGGACCGCGTCCTGCTCCCGCTCTGGGTGCTGGTGCTCGCCGTCCTGCCGGCGTCGTACGCGGCCAGCTTCTTCGAGCTCTTCCCGACGGCCGCCGGGCGGGCCGCGTACGCCGCCGGCACCGCCCGCAACCCGTCGATCGTCGCCCTGCTCGGGCCGGTGTACGGCGACAGCATCGGCGCGCTGACCGCCCAGCGCGGCGGCTTCCTGCTGGTGGTCATCGCGCTGGCCAGCCTGCTCACCGTCATCCGGCACACCCGGACCGAGGAGGAGGCCGGCCGGCGGGAACTGCTCGGCGGCACGGTGCTCGGCCGGTACGCCGGGCTGACCGCCGCGCTGCTCGTCACGTACGCGGCCGACCTGCTGCTCGGCCTGCTCACGGCGGCCGGGCTGGTGAGCACCGGGCTGCCCGCGGCCGGTTCGTTCGCGTACGGCCTCGCCGCCGCGCTGACCGGCGTCGTCTTCGCCACGATCGGCGGCCTGGCCGCCCAGCTCACCGAGACGGCGGGCGGGGCGCGGGGCATCGCGATCGCGGTCCTCGGGGCGGCCTTCGGGCTCCGGCTCGCGGGCGACGCGGCCACGCACGACTGGCCGAGCTGGCTCTCTCCGCTGGGCTGGGCGCCCCGCGTGCGGGTGTACGAGGTGGAGCGCTGGTGGGTGCTGGCGCTGCCGCCGGCCGTGGCGGCGCTGCTCGCGGCGGTCGCGTATCCGGTGTCGGTGCGCCGCGACCTGGGCGCCGGCCTGCTCCCGCCCCGGCTCGGGCCGGCCACCGCCGGCCGAGCCCTCTCCGGGTCGTTCGGGCTGGCCTGGCGACTGCACCGGGGGCAGATCCTCTGGTGGTCGGTCGGCTTCGGCCTGCTCGGGCTGATCCTCGGCGGTGCGGCGCAGGCCGCCGGCCGATCGGTCGAGGGCAATCCGCAGCTGGAGGAGATCATGGCTCGGATCGGGGGCGCCACGGGGCTGGCCGAGGCGTACCTCGGGGCGACGCTGAGCCTGGCCGGCCTGGCGGCGGCCGGGTACGGCGTTCAGGCCGCGCTGCGGATGCGGGCGGAGGAGGCCGCCGGACGGACCGAGCCGCTGCTGGCCACCGGGACACACCGCTCGACCTGGCTGCTCTCCCACGTGGTGTTCGCGCTGCTGGGGCCGGTGGTGGTGCTGGCCGTGACCGGCTTCGCCACCGGCCTGACCTACGGCCTCAGCGTGCACGACGTGCCGGGCGAGCTGTCGCGGCTGGTCGGTGCCGGGTTGGCCCAGGTGCCTGCGGCCTGGGTGCTGGCCGGGTTCGCGGTGCTGCTCTACGGCCTGCTCCCCCGGCTCGCTCCGGTGGCCTGGGCGGGGCTCGCGGTCTGCCTGCTGCTCGGCCAACTCGGCGCGGTGCTGAAGCTGCGCCAGTGGCTGCTGGACGTCTCCCCGTTCACCCACACCCCGCAGGTGCTACGGGAGCACTGGAGCGCCACCCCCCTCTACGCGCTGGCCGTCATCGCGCTGCTGATGGCGCTGGCCGGCCTGGCGGCCTTCCGCCGCCGCGACGTCCCCACCACCTGATCCGTTGTCAACGGCACCGGAGGGAAGGGGGAGGGGAGGAGATCAGGGGGCGGTCTCGTTGCGGATCATCAGGGCTGAGCGGAGGCCGGTGATGTCCAGGACGCGGAGGAGGAAGTCGCCGACGTTGCTGAGCACCAGCAGGCTCTGCGCGTGACTGGCCTTGCGGCTGAGCACGACGAGAGTGCCGAGGCCCTGCGAGTCACAGAAGGTGACGCCGCCCAGGTCGAGCACGATGCGCGGCGGCGGATCGGCCAGCACCTCATTGACGACGGTCGACAGTCGGGTGGCCGTGAGCATGTCGATCTCACCGGCGAGGCGAAGCACGGCTTCATCGCCCGTCCGGTGTACCGCGATGGACAGTTCGGCACGATCCACCCGGTCAGCCTATCGCGATCTCGACCACTCGACCCGTCGACCGACCGCCGGTCGCCGGCCCGCGCCGCGCTGACCACGCGTGAGCCCGGTAACCCCTGGTACGGGGTGGTTGCCGGTCAGCCGTCCGGCGCTGACACAATGGCGGCATCGTGACCGATACCTTTTCCGCCGGATCCGGCCGTTACCCGGCCGACGCGCCGGCCTCCGAGGCCCTGTTCGACCGCGCCAAGGCCATCGTGCCCGGCGGGGTCAACTCTCCTGTGCGCGCGTTCCGTGCCGTCGGCGGCACTCCGCGCTTCATGGTTCGGGGGGAGGGTCCCTGGCTCTTCGACGCGGACGGGCGTCGCTACGTCGACCTGGTCTGCTCCTGGGGGCCGCTGGTCCTCGGTCACGCCCACCCCGAGGTGGTCGAGGCTCTGCGGGAAGCCGCCGCGCTCGGCACCAGCTTCGGCACTCCGACTCCCGGCGAGGTCGACCTGGCGGCGGAGATCGTCGCCCGTACCCCGGTCGAGCAGGTCCGGCTGGTCAACTCGGGCACCGAGGCGACCATGTCGGCGATCCGGCTGGCCCGTGGCTTCACCGGTCGCGCCAAGATCGTCAAGTTCTCCGGCTGCTACCACGGCCACTCGGACGCGCTGCTCGCGGCCGCAGGCTCGGGCGTGGCCACCTTCGGCCTGCCCGACTCGCCCGGCGTGACCGGCGCCGCCGCCGGCGACACCATCGTGCTGCCGTACAACGACCTCCGCGCCGTGGAGGAGGTCTTCGCCGCCGAGGGACCGCACATCGCCGCGATCATCACCGAGGCGGCCGCGGGCAACATGGGTGTGGTCGCCCCGCGTGACGGCTTCAACCAGCAGCTCGCCCGGATCGCCCATGCGCACGGTGCGCTGCTCATCGTCGACGAGGTGATGACCGGGTTCCGGGTCTCCCGCGCCGGCTGGCACGGCCTCGACCCGGCCGACGCCGACCTGTGGACGTACGGGAAGGTCATGGGTGGTGGCCTGCCCGCCGCGGCGTTCGGCGGGCGTGCGGAGATCATGGCGAAGCTGGCCCCGGAAGGCCCGGTCTACCAGGCCGGCACCCTCTCCGGTAACCCGCTGGCCTGCGCCGCCGGCCTGGCCACGCTCCGGCTCGCCGACGACGCGCTCTACCGTAAGCTCGACGAGACGGCCGCCGTGGTGGGCAAGCTGGCCGCCGACGCGCTGGCCGCGGCCGGGGTCCCGCACCGCCTGTCGTACGCGGGCAACATGTTCTCGATCTTCTTCACCGACGCCGACGTGACCGACTACGACAGCGCCCGCACCCAGCAGGTGCCGGCGTTCAAGGCGTTCTTCCACGCGATGCTCGCCGCCGGGGTCTACCTGCCGCCGAGCGCATTCGAATCGTGGTTCGTGTCGGCGGCGATCGACGACACCGCTCTGGAGCAGATCGCCGCGGCCCTTCCGGACGCGGCGGCAGCGGCGGCAGCGGCGGGACACGGGGGGTAGCGGTGAGCGCGAGGAGTGAGCCGGGTTTGCGAGCCCCGCAGTCGCGAACGAAGAGGACACGGTCGTGAGCGAGACGGTGGTCCACGTGCTGCGGCACGGCGAGGTGCACAACCCGGACGGCGTCCTCTACGGCCGGCTGCCCGGTTTCCGTCTCTCCGAGCTGGGCGTCCAGATGGCCAAGGCCGCCGCCCAGGCGCTCGCCGAGAAGACCGTGGTGCACGTGGTGGCCAGCCCGCTGGAACGGGCCCAGCAGACCGCCGAGCCGATCGCCGCGCAGTTCGGCCTCCCGGTCGGCGTGGACGAGCGGCTGATCGAGAGCGCCAACTGGTTCGAGGGCAAGAAGGTCTCTCCGGGTGACGGCTCGTTCCGCGACCCGCGCAACTGGTGGGTGCTGCGCGACCCGGTCACCCCGTCCTGGGGTGAGGCCTACCGGGCCATCGCCGAGCGGATGTTCGGCGCGCTGCACGCCGCCCGGATCGCCGCCGAGGGGCGCGAGGCCGTGCTCGTCTCCCACCAGCTCCCCATCTGGACGCTGCGTCGGTACGTCGAGCGCAAGCGGCTCTGGCACGACCCGCGCCGGCGGCAGTGCGGCCTGGCCAGCCTCACCTCGTTCCACTTCGACGGTGCCAAGATCGTCGGCATCGGATACAGCGAGCCGGCGGCCCACCTGGTCGCGATCTCGGCGACGGCCCGGACGGCCAAGGGCGCCTGATGCCCACCCGGAGGCTCGCCGCCGCCATGCTCGCCGCCGTCACCGCCGGCGCGGCGCTGGTCGCCTGCTCCTCCGGGAGCCAGGAGAGCCGTTGCACGAGCGACGGCCTCACCATCAGCTGCGCCCCCGACCAGCGCTCGAAGACCCCGAAGGTGAGCGGTGAACTGCTCACCGGCGGGAGCTACGACGTCTCCCAGGCCCGCGGCCAGGTGGTCGTGGTCAACTTCTGGGGCTCCTGGTGCGCGCCCTGCCGTGCGGAGGCCGACGACCTGGAGGCCACCTACCAGGCCACCAAGGCGTCCGGGGTGGCGTTCCTCGGCATCAACGTGCAGGACAGCAAGGACAAGGCGATCGCCTTCGAGGAGGGCCGGGCCACCTACCCGAGCCTCTTCGACCCGGCCAGCCGGCAGGCGCTCAACTTCGACATCCCGCCGAACAGCACCCCGGCGACCGTCGTCCTGGACCGGGACGGCCGTATCGCGGTGGTGATCCGCAGGGCCGTCACCCAGCAGGAACTGCAACCCGTCGTCGAGCGGATCGCCGCCGAGCAGCCGGCGTCCGGATCCCGCTGATGGGCGAGACCTTCCGCCAGGTCGCCGAGTCCGGCCCGCTGTTGCTGGCCGTCGGTGCGGCGGCGCTCGCCGGGCTGGTCAGCTTCCTCTCGCCCTGCGTCCTGCCACTCATGCCCGGCTACCTGTCGTACGTCACCGGCCTGGCCGGCGCCGACCTGGAGGGCCGGGCCCGCGCCGATGGCCCGCCGGCCGCCACCGACGGTAGGGACCCCACGAGCGGCGGGGTGGCCGTCGCGGCGCCTCCGGCGACCCGGCCGGTGGCCGCCGTGAAGGGGCGGGTGCTCGCCGGCACGCTGCTGTTCATCGCCGGCTTCACCGCCGTGTTCATCACCACCGCGGTCGTCGTCTCCAGCGTCGGCAAGCTCTTCTTCCAGCACGAACGGACGCTGGAGATCGTCATCGGCGCGCTGGTGGTCGTGCTCGGGCTCGGCTACCTCGGCGTGATCCCCGGGATGCAGCGCGAGCTCCGGATCCAGCGGCTGCCCGCCGCCGGGCTGCTCGGCGCCCCGGTGCTCGGCGCGGTCTTCGCGCTGAGCTGGATGCCCTGCACCGGCCCGACGCTCGGCGCGGTGCTGGGCATGGCGGCGGTGGAGGGCAAGACCGACCGGGCGGTGCTGCTCGCCGTGGCGTACTGCCTCGGGCTGGGGGTGCCGTTCGTCGTTTTCGGGCTGGGCTTCCACCGCCTGCTCGGCGTGTTCCGCGCCGTCCGGCGCAACAGCCGCTGGGTCACCCGGATCGGCGGTGCCCTGCTGATCCTGATCGGCCTGGCGCTGGTCACCGGCGGCTGGCAGAACTTCGTGATCTGGTTGCAGACGCACGTGGGCGTGGGCGAGGTGAGCATCTGATGACGACCGTGGACGACCGGCCGTCGGCCCCGCCGGCAGGAGCGCCCCGCCGGCGGGTCAATCCGGTGCTGGCCCTGCTGCGCAACTCGTGGCGGCAGCTCACCAGCATGCGTACGGCGCTGATCCTGCTCTTCCTGCTCGCGGTCGCCGCCATCCCCGGTTCGGTGCTGCCGCAGCGCGGGGTCAACCCGGAAAAGGTCAACCAGTACCTCGTCGATCACCCCGACCTGGCCCCGCGCCTGGACCAGTTCGGCATGTTCGAGGTCTTCGCCTCGGTCTGGTTCTCCGCGATCTACCTGCTGCTGTTCACCTCGCTGGTCGGCTGCGTCCTGCCCCGGGCCCGCGACCACATTCGCGCCCTGCGCCTGCAGCCGCCGGCCGCACCGAAGCGGCTCGAGCGGCTGCCCCAGCACGCGGTGCTGGAGGCGCCGGCCGCCGCCGACCCCGAGGCGATCGCGGCGGTGCTGCGCCGTCGCCGCTGGCGGGTCGTGGTTCGCGGCAACGAGGTCTCCGCCGAGAAGGGCTACCTCAAGGAGACCGGCAACCTGTTCTTCCACGTCTCGCTGGTCGCCGTCCTGCTCGGGGTCGCGGTCGGCTCCTGGTACGGCTGGCACGGCAACCGCCTGCTGGTGGCGGGCGAGGAGAACGCGTTCTGCAACACCCGCCAGCAGTACGCCGAGGCGTCGCTCGGCCCGCGCGTGGACAGCGCCGACCTGCCGCCGTTCTGCCTCACCCTGGACCGCTTCGACGCGAAGTTTCTGCCGTCCGGGCAGCCGTCGAGCTTCTGGGCCACGGTGACCGTGGACGAGACCGACGGGTCGAAGCGGACCGCCGGCTTCTCGGTCAACTCGCCGCTGCGGCTCGGCTCGGCCAACGTCTACCTGCTCGGCCACGGCTACGCCCCGATCCTGCGCTACACCGACAAGTACGGTCGCAGCCAGACCAGCACCGTGCCGTTCCTGACGACCGGCGACGCGAACATCACCGAGGAGGGCGTGGCCGCGTTCCCGGACGCGAACGTCGACCCGAAGACCGGTCAGCGCGCCGCCGACCAGCAGGTGGCCTTCGACGGGCTCTACCTGCCGACCGCCCCGGACAGCCCGCCGTTCGTCTCGTCCCAGTCACCGCAGGAGCAGAACCCGGCGGTGGTGCTGCAGGCGTACCGGGGCAACCTCGGGATGGACGCCGGCATCCCCGGCTCGGTCTACAAGCTCGACCAGCGGCAGATCGACAACGGCAAGCTCAAGGAGATCGGTAACAAGAGGCTGGGCCGCGGCGAGAAGTGGACCCTCGACGACGGCAGCACGCTGGAGTTCCTCGGCACCAAGCCGTACGTCACCATCTCCGTCCGGTACGCCCCGGGGCAGATGGTGATGCTCGGCGCCTGCGTGACGCTGCTCGCCGGCCTGATGGGCTCCCTCTTCGCCCGGCGGCGGCGGGTCTGGTTCCGGATTTCGCCCCCCGAGGGTGGATCTCCGACGAGCGGTAGTAGCTTGGTGGAGGCCGGTGGGCTGCCGCGCACCGAGCATCCAGGGTTCGCCGACGAGTTCGCGCAGCTCGTCGCCGCGGTCAGCGACGACGGGCGGGACGACCGGCGGGCGCGAGAAGGAGCCGAGTGATGTCCGCACTCTCCGACCAGTTGGTCACGTACGCGATCCTGGCGTACCTGGTCGCGATGATCAGTCACGCCGTCGAGTACGCGCTCGGCAACGCCCGTGCGGTGCCGGCGAAGGCCGCGAACCCGGCCCGGGAGCTGGTCGGCGCGGGCGTCGGCGGCGCGGGCGGGATCGTCGAGCAGCCTGCCGGCGTCCCGACCGGGACCCGGCCCAGCCGCTCTGCCGCCCGGGCGGTGGTGGCCGGGAAGATCGCCGCCTGGATCACCACGCTCGCCGTCGCGCTGCACCTGGGCGCGCTGGTAACCCGGGGCCTCGCCGCCGAGCGGATGCCCTGGGGCAACATGTACGAGTTCGTGCTGACGGTCACCTGGATCGGGGCCGCGGCCTGGCTGGCGGTGCTCTGGAAGCGCCCCTCACTGCGCCGGCTCGGGCTCTTCCTGACCCTGGTCATGGTGCTGCTGCTGGCCTTTGCCGAGCTGAAGCTCTACGTGCAGGTCACGCCGCTGATGCCGGCACTGCAGTCGTACTGGTTCATCATCCACGTGTCGACGATCGTCTTCGCCTCCGGCATCTTCCTGCTGGGCGTGGTGCCGGCCGCGGCGTACCTTTTGCGAGCCGGCTGGGAGCAGGGCCGGCGGAGCTTCCCGTACACCCTGGCCCGCCGGCTGCCGGCGGCGGCCGGCCTGGAGCGACTGACCTTCGCGCTGCACGCCTTCGCCTTCCCGATCTTCACCTTCGCGGTGATCGCCGGGGCGATCTGGGCCGAGGCGGCCTGGGGCCGGGCCTGGGGCTGGGACCCGAAGGAGACCTGGGCGTTCATCTCCTGGGTGGTGTACGCCGGCTACCTGCACGCCCGGGCCACCCCGAGCGTCAAGCGGAACGTGGCCACCTGGATCGCCGTCCTGGGCTTCCTGACCATGCTGATGAACCTGTTCGGGGTCAACTTCTTCTTCACCGGCCTGCACTCGTACGCCGGCATCAGCTGACCCGTTCCGCGCCAACCGCCGGGGAGCTGCTGCTCCCGGCGGTCGCGTCGTCTCATCAGCGGGCGGGCCGGCGGGTGGTCAACACGTCGTCGACGCGCAGGGTGATCTGGTACGCCACCTCGGGCAGGTCGGCCAGGTCGAGGCGGTCGGCCCGCAGCGCGAACTGGGCGTGCAGTTCAGCATCCATCGGGTCGCCCCACGTGCAAAATGTAGGACTACACTTCTAAGAAATGCACCTCTGCGAAATGCGGTGACGCCAGGTGACTCAACTGCCGAAGCCCACGGGGATCTTCGACCGGGACGTCGAATGGGCCGAGTTGACTCGCTTCGCTGCCGACGAGCGCTCGGGCGCAACCCTCGGGGTGGTCAGTGGGCGACGCCGCCAGGGCAAGACATTGCTGCTCTATGAGCTGGCCCGGGCCAGCTCCGGCTTCTACTTCGGCGCCACCGAGGCGACGGCGGCGGAATCCCTCCGGCGGCTCGGCGAGGCGCTCGGCGCCTATACGGGCGCGCCAGGGCCGGTTCAGCTGGCCGACTGGGGCTCGGCGGTGGATGCGCTGCTCGCCCTGGGACGGGAGCGCTCGGTGACCGTGGTCATCGACGAGTTCCCGTATCTCGTGCGCGCCGCCAGAGACCTCCCGTCGATCATTCAGCACGCGCTCACGCCCGGGCGGCCGGAACGCACGCAGTCCCGTACCCGCCTACTGCTCTGCGGATCGGCCCTGTCTTTCATGGGCGGCCTGCTCGCCGGTTCCGCCCCGCTTCGGGGACGGGCCGGCCTGGAGTTGTCGGTGCAGCCGCTGGACTATCGGGCCGCTGCGGCTTTCTGGGGCATCGAGGACCCGTTGCTGGCGGTGAAGGTCTTCTCCATCGTGGGTGGGACGCCGGCCTACCGGCGCGAATACGTCCAGGACGATGCGCCGGAGGGCCTGGACGACTTCGACAGCTGGGTCGTGCGGGCTGTCCTCAATCCGGCGCGGCCGTTGTTCCGGGAGGCGCGTTACCTGCTTGCCGAGGATCCCGATCTGCGGGACGCCGCCCTCTACCACTCCGTGCTGTCGGCGGTTGCGGAAGGCA
This sequence comes from Micromonospora sp. SL4-19, assembly GCF_047921475.1. Lineage (NCBI taxonomy): Bacteria > Bacillati > Actinomycetota > Actinomycetes > Micromonosporales > Micromonosporaceae > Micromonospora > Micromonospora sp. SL4-19. Next base: position 109,007 of record NZ_JBLROB010000005.1, on the reverse strand, counting down.
ACGCCAGTCGTGGCGGGATCGCCGGTTACATCGGACGCAAGTCGAATGACCTGCAACATCCACTGACGGTGCTGGAGGACGCCGGCCTGCTGGTGCGGGAACCGGATCCGCTCCGGAGCGGACGCAGCAGTTACCGGATCACCGAACCGCTCATCACCTTCTACCAGGCCGTCATGCGCCCCGCCTGGACCGCGCTGGAACAGCGCCGTGGCGGGGACGTCTGGCGTCGATCGAAACGTCGCTACACCAGCGCCGTCATCCGTCCCCGGTTCGAGGAGATCGTCCGGCAGTGGGCAATCCGCTTCGCCGATCTCGATGTCTTCGACGGTGTCGTCGCGGAGGCCAGTGCCGCGATCCTGACGGACCCGGCCACCCGAACCAGTCACGAGCTGGATCTGGTCGCGCTCGGGGAGCCGCCGCTCGGTGACGGGCCGCGCCCGCTGCTCGCGATCGGCGAGGTGGAGTGGGGGCGACGGCTGGGCCAGGCGGATCTGGAGCGGTTGCGGCACGTGCGGGAGTTGCTCGTCCGCCGCCCCGGGATTGACGCCACCCGCACCCGCCTGCTGCTGGCGAGCGGGGAAGGATTCACCGACGACCTGCGGCGAGCGGCCGCGGACCGGCCCGACGTCGTCCTCGTCGACGCGGCCCGGCTCTACTCGGACTGACAGACACGGCCGGAGCGGCCGGGCCGTCGGGCGGCACCTTCCCGCCCGGCGGTGGCGCGGCCTCCGTCAGGGGAGCTGTCCGGCGCGGTCGACCACCGCGACCTTGAGCACCGCCGTTGAGTAGATCGACTGTCCGGCCGGCACGCCGTACGCCTCCCGGGTCAGCACCTCGTGCTCGCCCAGGAACGCGTACGTCTTCCGATCGAAGATGAGCTCGGCCCGGATGCCCTGCACCTCGTCCCGGGCGAGCGCGATTCCGGCCCGCCCGGCCTCGTCGGTGACGTCGCCGACCACCCGCACGCCGGGGATTCGCGCAACCGCCTCGAAGACGGCGGCCAGCGACGCCGGCGGCACGTACGCCTCCCGGATCAGGTCGCCGGCGATGGTGAAGGCCTCCTGGTCCCGGGGGTTCCCGTTTCCAGGGCTCTTCCTCCCGTCGGCACGGCGGTACAGGTAGCGCAGCATGCCGTCGGCGTTGGTGGGCAGGTCGGCGTGGTGGGCCGGGGTGGGCGTGCACGAGCCCTCCGCTGTTCTGCCGTCATTCGGCTGGGTGAACTTGCCGTCCTGACAGCCGGCCAGGACCGACTCATGCGGGCGACCGGAGGCCGGACGCTCCCGCAGCAGCCCGTCCCGGGTGCCGTCGGCGGAGAGCCATATCCTTCGCTCGACCGGCGTGATGGTCGCCCGTCCCGAGCCACCCTCGGTGAAGTTCATCACGAGGTCGCGTGACTCGACGTAGATGAACTGGTCGCTGCGGACGGGCAGGGCCGGTTGACGCCTTGCCTGGTCGGCCGCACCAGCGAGGATCCGCTCGGCGGCGGAGGCGCTCGACGCCGGAGCGTGCTCTCCGAAGGAGACCACCTGGGTGGCCAGAACGCCGACGGTCACCACGGCGGCGAGACTGCCGACCGCCGCCACCCGCCAGCCGAACCGGGGGGCGGTGAGCCATCGCCGGCCACGCGCCGGCCGGCTGGCCTCGGTGAGCACCCGGTGCCGGAGGCGACCGGGCGGGGTGGCGGAAGGCGGGTCGAGGGTGCGGCCCAGCTCGTCCAGTGCATTCAGGTCGGTCATTGGTTCACCTCGGTGGTGTCGGTCGGGTTGCTGTCGCCGAGCGCGGCACGCAGTTTGCGGCGGGCGCGGTGCAGCCGGGAACGCACCGTGCCGAGTTTGAGCTGGAGGGTCTCGGCGACCTCTTCGTAGCTGAGGTCGCCCCACGCGACGAGGAGCAGCACGTCCCGGTCGCCGGGGTTGAGGCGCCGCAGCGCCTCGGTCAGCGGACGCCGGGTGGATCGGGCGGTGACCGATGCGGCGACCCGGTCAGCGAAGCCTTCCGCGACGTCGTCGGCAGCCGTTCGTTCGAGCGCCCGCCACCGGGCCTCCTCGGCCCGCCGGTGCCGGGCGATCTCTCTGGTCAGGATGCCGAAGAACCAGGGGCGGGCGTCGGTGCGCGCCAGATCGTACGAGCTGCGACGGCGGAACGCGGCGAGGAACGTGTCGGCGACGACGTCCTCGGCGAGTTCCGACCCGACCCGCCGGTACGCGTACCGGTAGAGCTGGGCGGCGTACCGGTCGTAGAGCAGGCCGAACTGTTCAGCGTCCCGTTGGGACGCCGCGATGGCCGTGGCGTCGCTGACGCCTTGGCTGGGCGCCACCACTAACACGGCGGCGTGGTGCGCTGGGGTTGATGACTCACCGGGAACCTCCCGTCCATGAACGATCTGACACCCTGTCTCTCCGTGAGTGGGGTTTTCGGTTCACGCCGGGACCGGAGCGGTGTTCAGCCGCCGAACCAGCCGGGGACATCGAGGCGGAAGAAGTTCGGCTGGGCGATCGTGCTCAGGTCGTCCTCCAGCTCCGCGACGCGGTCGGCGCCGAGCGTCGCCACCCAGCGGTCCCGGAGCTGGTCGAACACGACGGCGGAGCGGCGCAGCCCGTCCAGCCCGCGCTCGGTCAGCCGGATCAGCTTGCGCCGGGCGTCGGTGGGGTCGTCGGCGCGCTCCAGGTAGCCGACCGCCACCAGCCGGTCGACGGTCTTGCCCGCCGCCTGCTTGGACACGCCGAGGCGCTGGCCCAGCTCGCCCGCGGTGGTGCCGGCCACGCCGACCGCCTGGAGGACGAAACCGTGCACCGGGCGTAGCTCGGGATGCCCCTGGTGGGCCAGCTCGGCGTGCAGGTCGTCGATGAGCGTACGGAAGCCGGCGAGCAGAAGCAGGGGGAGCACGAAGCCGGGGCGGTCAGGCGTTGCCATGTTCGACAACCACGTTTACTATTTGGTCAACCACGTTGACTATCGTACCCGGGAGGGCTCGGCATGTCCCGACCCATCTTCACCACACACACCCTCGACAGCGCGCCCGCCGCCGCCCGCGCCACCATGGCGGGCGTCCACCGCAATCTCGGCCATCTCCCCACCGCCGTCGCCCTGATGGCCGAGTCCCCGGAGCTGCTCAAGGGCTTCCTCACCGCCAACGCCGTCTTCGAGGCCAGCGACCTCGACCCGGTCGCCCGCGAGGTGGTGGTGTTCACCGTTGCCACCCGCAACGAGTGCCACCTCTGCGTGGCCATGCACACCGCCACGCTCACCCGCCAGGGCGCCGCCCCGGAGCTGATCGGTGCCCTGCGGGCCGGTACGGAGCTGCTCGATGCGCGACTGGAGGCGCTGCGCCAGTTCACCCTGGCCGTGCTCGATCACCGGGGCGCGGTCCCGGACGGCGAACTGGACGCCTTCCTCGCTGCCGGCTGGCAGCCCCGGCACGCGTTGGACGTGGTGCTCGGTGTCGGGGTGTACACCATCTCCACCTTCGCCAACCGGCTCACCGCCGCCCCGCTCGACACGCCGCTGGCCGCGTACGCCTGGGAGCCGGCCGCCTGACCGGTGCGGGCCTCGCCGGCGGGTCACCCGCGGAGGAACGGCAGCAGCAGGGCGGCCAGCTCCGCCGGGCGCTCCTCGAACAGCCAGTGACCACAGTCCTCGACCACCTCGCCGGTGACCGTGTCGGCGTACCGGCGTACCTGGTCGGCGACCTGCGGGCCGAGGCTGGCCTGGGCGCCGACGGCGAGCACCGGCATGGGCAGCCGGTTCGACCGGTACGCCGCGTTGTCCTCGACGTCCTGTCCGAACGCCCGGAAGTAGCCGAAGCTGGCTCGCAGGTGCGCCTCGTCGCGTAGGTGCCGTGCGTACTCCTCGATGTCGTCGGGGCCGATGCTGCCCTTGTTGACCATGATCGAGTCGCTGAAGCGGTCTACCCAGAGCGCCTCCCTGCCGGCGACGAGCTGCTCCGGCAGGCCGTTGGGGACGGTGAAGAAGCCGAAGTTCCACACCGCCGGGCCGGCGGCGGTCAGCGCCGGGATGGTGTAGATGCTCTCGTCGGGGATCGGCGCCTCGGTGAGCACCAGCCGGGCGACCGAGCCGGGCTGGGCAGCGGCGTAGGCGTACGCGACCATGGTGCCCAGGTCGTGGCCGACCAGTCGGATGTCCCCGGCCAGGCCGAGCCCGGTGAGCAGCCCGTGCAGCTCGGCGGCGACGGTCTTCTTGTCGTACCCGCCGGGTGGGGCGTCGCTGTCCCCGAAGCCGCGCAGGTCGGGGGCGACCACCTCGTACGACTCCGCCAGCTCCGGCAGCAGGTGCCGCCACATCCGCCAGCACTGCGGGTAGCCATGGAGCAGCACCACGGTGGGCCCCCGGCCGCCCCGCACGTAGTTCCACGTCACGTCGCCGACCCGGGCCCGCTGCTCGGTGAATCCCGCTGGCATCCGTCCGTCGCCCATGTCGCCCTCCGCCCTGGTCCGGCCGCTCGACTACCCCGCCGACCGTCGCCCATGCCGGTGCCGCTCGGTGTCAAGAGGGGGTCCTGCTCAGCCGGAGGGGTTGAGAGGCGGCACTTCCTGTCACGTCACACCACCCGGCGTGGGCGGGGCGGGTGGGGGTGCGGGAGGATGGCGGCATGGCGGCTCGTGGGTTTCCGTACACCGATCTCAAGGAGTTTCTCGCGGCGCTGGAGCGCGCGGGCGAGCTGCGGCGGGTGAGTGTCCCGGTCGACCCCACGCTGGAGATCAGCGAGGTGGTCACCCGGACCGTCCGGGCCGGCGGGCCGGCACTGCTCTTCGAGCGGCCGACCCGGGGCGAGATGCCGGTGGCGATCAACCTGTTCGGCACCGAGAAGCGGATGGCGATGGCGCTCGGCGTCGACTCGCTGGACGAGATCGGTGAGCGGATCGGTGGGCTGATCAAGCCGGAGCTGCCGGTCGGCTGGTCGGGCATCCGCGAGGGCCTGGGCAAGGTCATGCAGCTCAAGTCGGTGCCGCCGCGCAAGGTCAAGACCGCGCCCTGCCAGCAGGTGGTCTACCGGGGCGACGACGTCGACCTGAACCGGCTGCCCGGCCTCCAGGTCTGGCCCGGTGACGGCGGCATCTTCCACAACTTCGGGCTGACCCACACCAAGCACCCGGAGACCGGCAAGCGCAACCTGGGCCTCTACCGCCTGCAGCAGCACAGCCGGAACACGCTGGGCATGCACTGGCAGATCCACAAGGACTCCACCGCGCACCACGCGGTCGCCGAGCGGCTCGGCCAGCGGCTCCCGGTCGCGATCGCGATCGGCTGCGACCCGGTCGTCTCGTACGCCGCCACCGCGCCGCTGCCCAGCGACATCGACGAGTACCTGTTCGCCGGCTTCCTGCGCGGCGAGCGGGTGGAGATGGTCGACTGCCTGACCGTGCCGCTGCAGGTGCCGGCACACGCCCAGGTGGTGCTGGAGGGCTACCTGGAGCCCGGCGAGCGGCTGCCCGAGGGGCCGTTCGGAGACCACACCGGCTTCTACACCCCGGTCGAGCCGTTCCCGGTGCTGCACGTCGAGACGATGACCATGCAGCGCCACCCGGTCTACCACTCGATCGTCACCTCCAAGCCGCCCCAGGAGGACCACGGCCTCGGCAAGGCCACCGAGCGCATCTTCCAGCCGCTGCTCAAACTGATGATCCCGGACATCGTCGACTACGACCTGCCGGCCGCCGGGGTCTTCCACAACTGCGCGATCGTGTCGATCCGCAAGCGCTACCCGAAGCACGCGCAGAAGGTGATGAACGCGATCTGGGGCGCGCACCTGATGTCGCTGACCAAGCTGATCGTGATCGTCGACGAGGACTGCGACGTGCACGACTACGCCGAGGTCGCCTTCCGCGCCTTCGGTAACGTCGACTACGCCCGCGACCTGCTCGTCACCGAGGGCCCGGTGGACCACCTCGACCACTCTTCGTACCAGCAGTTCTGGGGCGGCAAGGCGGGCATCGACGCGACCCGCAAGCTGCCCGCCGAGGGCTACACCCGGGGCTGGCCGGAGGAGATGTCGATGTCGCCCGAGGTGGCCTCGCTGGTCGACAAGCGCTGGAAGGAGTACGGGATCTGATGGCCACGGTCGCCGAGGCCCCGGTGGAACGCCCGGGACGGGTCAAGTCCTTCCTCAAGCTGGTCGCGATCGAGCACTCGGTCTTCGCGCTGCCGTTCGCGTACCTGTCGGCGCTGACCGCGATGCGGGTCGAGGGCGGGCACGTGCGCTGGCTCGATCTGCTGCTGATCACCGTGGCGATGGTCGGGGCGCGGACGTTCGCCATGGCCGCCAACCGGATCCTCGACCGGCGGATCGACGCGCGGAACCCGCGTACCGCCAATCGGGAGCTGGTGACCGGGGCGGTGAGCGTGCGGACCGCCTGGACCGGCGCGGCGGTCGCGCTGGTGGTCTTCCTCGCCGCCGCCGCCCGGCTCAACCCGCTCTGCCTGGCGCTCGCGCCGCTCGCCGTGGTCCCGCTGGTCGTCTACCCCTACGGCAAGCGGTTCACCAACTGGCCGCACGCCGTCCTGGCGATCGCCCAGGCGGTCGGGCCGGTCGGGGCGTGGCTGGCGGTCACCGGCACCCTCGCCGGCTCCTGGCCGGCGTGGCTCCTCGGCGCCGCTGTGGGCCTGTGGATCGGCGGCTTCGACCTGATCTATGCCTGCCAGGACGCCGACGTGGACCGGAGGATCGGCGTGCACAGCGTCCCGGCGCGCTACGGCCTGCGCTTCGCGCTGCACGCCTCCACCGTCGCGCACGTGGTGACCTTCGTGCTGTTCATCTGGTTCGGCGCGCTGGTCGGCTTCGGCTGGCTCTGGTGGATCGGGCTGGCGTTCACCGCGCTCGCCTTCGGCTACCAGCACCTGGTCGTCAGCCCGACCGACCTGAGCAAGGTCAACCGGGCGTTCTTCACCGCCAACGGCTTCGTCGGCATCGTGCTGTTCGTTTTCGCCCTGCTCGATCTGGTGGTCCGCCTCGACCTGCGGCCCTGAGCGGCGGGTCAACGATCGGCGCCGGCCGGGTAGCGGGCGCTCTCCAGCGTCCAGTCGACCGTGCCCCGGACCGCGTTGGCCACCCCGTCGAGATGGGCGGTGACCGACTCGTCCAGCGCCGGCCCGAAGGACGGCACGGCGGCGCGCAGCGCCACGAACCGGGCCATCTCCGTGCGCCAGCGCGTGGCGACCAGATCCACCGCGGTCGCCACCGGCACGCCCCGCTCGGCGGCCACCGCCAGCACCAGGTTGTGGCCCCCGGCGGTGGCCCGGTCCCGGTCCAGCGAGGCGATGTCGTTGAACCAGGAGAGCAGGTCGTTGGCGAGGTCGGCGAGCCGGCGCAGCGGGGGATGCCCAGGCACCGCGTCGGGCAGCGGCCGGCCGATCGCGAACTCGATCAGGGGGTACGACACGTACGCCGCCGAGGTGGCCCGGCGCAGCTCGACGTACTCGTCGACCCCGGGCGGCCGGCCGGCGGCCTTCGCGACCGCCTCCCGCCAGGCGCCGTCGAGGTGATGGGCGACGGCCTCGGCGAAGCGGAGCCGCCAGCTGGCCGGCATCCGTCGCCGGGGCTCCCGCCACGCCTGCACCAGCAGCCGGCGTAGTGGACCGGCGAAGCCGGGATGGCGGGCGCGGGGACCATCTCGGAGCAGGGTGAGCGTGCCGTCGCGCAGCGCCCGGATCCGCGCCGGGTCCGGGCGGCCCAGCCCGTCGCAGGCGTCGTCCACCAGGAAGAACCAGGTGAACAGCGCGGCCAGCACGCGCAGGTCGGGCTCGGTGGCGTCCGGGAAGAGCCGGCCGGCATACCGGGCGAAGCCGGCCCGAGCCAGCCGCTCCCGGGCGGCGGCGTCCAGCGGCAGGCCGAGACGGTCGAGCTGGTCGACCAGCCAGCCCTGGACCCCGTCGGCGTACGGCGAGAGACGGGGCACGATCGGGCACTCGGACTGCAGCGACCGGAGCACCGCCTCCGTCATCACCGATCCCTTCGATGGAACTGGATCGCTGTCGGAAGCATGGCAGGTCGCCAGGACGGCCGCCGCCCCGGCGAACAACGGTGGCGGTCATGGCACAAGCGGGACGGTCCGGACCGGTGTCGAGGGGGTCACGGCTCGACCGTCCGGCCGACCAGGCACGCTTGACGGTATGCGCGAACCATGGGTGGTGGGCGTCTCCGGAGCCTCCGGCACGCCGTACCCCGCTGCCGTCATCCGGGGCCTGCTCGATGCCGGTGCGGCGGTTGATCTGATCGTCTCCCGGGCCGCCCGGTTGACCATCCTCGACGAGACCGGCCGTCCCTTCCGGGACGCGCACTGGGCCGACGACCTGGCCGCCTGGCTGGGCCGCGACCTCACCGGCGCGGACGTGCGGTGTTGGCCCGCGGGCGACCTGGCCGCCGGGCCGAGCAGCGGTTCCTACCGGGTACGCGGCATGGCCGTCGTCCCGGCGAGCACGGCGGCGTGCGCCGGCATCGCGATCGGGCTCTCCAAGGACCTGTTGCAGCGCGCGGCGGAGGTGAATCTCAAGGAGCGGCGCCCGGTGGTGGTGGTGCCGCGGGAGACCCCGGTGACCCGCAGCCACCTGGAGCACCTCATCGCGTTGCACGACGCCGGTGCCGTCGTGCTGCCGGCCAGCCCCGGCTTCTACGGTGCCGGCGCGGCGGCCTCCGCCCAGCAGTTGGTCGACTTCGTGGCCGGCAAGGTGCTGGATGCGCTCGGGGTGCCGCACACGCTCTTCCGCAGGTGGTCGGGTGAGCTGGCGGCGGCCCGACGGGACGCGGACCGGACCTGAGGGCCGGCCCGCGTGCCGATCGGCACCGACTCAGTACATGCCGGCGTTCGCCGGTCCGGGGCCGGTCGAGGCGGTCGGGCCCATGTTGCGCGACTTGCCCATGTCCTCGGCCTCCTCCAGCATGCCCTCCCCCTCAAGCAGGGCCCGCACCTCGGATTCCCGAAACCGGCGATGCCCGCCTGGAGTCCGGATGCTGCCTATCCGGCCGGCCGCTGCCCATCTCGTCACGGTCTTCGGGTCAACCCGAAACAGCGCGGCGACCTCACCCGGTGTCAGCAGGCGATCTCCAGTGTCCACAGCCCCCTCCTCGCATCGACGAAGCCCCCGGCTGAACACACTGCCCCCGGCCGGTGCGAGCCCAGAGCCGTCATGAGGGACGTATGGCAATTACAGCACCAGCGACCTGGCCTGTCCGCCAAACGCGAAAAAAGCACGGAAGTGAGAAGTTAGTAAATGGTACTGGCCGAGATGTCCCCTGACCGTTGGTTTGTGAACCGCTACATGACGTCATGTTCAACTGTTGCCGACCGACGGGCGTTACGCCCGAACGGATAGGGTGACACTCCGTGGACGCGATCGACCTGAGCCTCGTTGAGCTGCTGCGCGGCAACGCCCGCCTGTCGTACGCCGAACTGGCCCGCCAGGTCGGCCTTTCCGCCCCGGCGGTGCACGAGCGGGTCGGGAAGCTGGAGTCGAGCGGGGTCATCCGGGCGTACCGGGCCGAGGTGGAGCCGGAGTCGATCGGGCTCAGGGTCACCGCGCTGATCGGCATCGTGGAAGACTCCACCGCCGACACCGACGGCGTGCTCGAGGCGTTCCGGCAGATGCCCGAGATCGAGTCCTGCTACTTCATGGCCGGGGTCGAGTCCTTCCTGCTCAAGGCGCGGGTCGGCACCATCGCCGAGTTGGAGCGGCTGATCGTCCGGCTGAACCGGACGCCGGGGGTGGCTTCCACCCGTACCGGGATCGCCCTGTCGACCAAGTGGGAGAACCGCCCCCAGCCGATCGAACCGTCCGCGTCCTGATCTGGTCGCCCCGGCCAGAGGTGCCTGTTCGTCCGCTACAAACTTGATGGCGTAGATGATTCGCCGCGTCTTCCGCGTCGTGGCCGTAGCGGCGCTGGTGCCGCCGCGCGCGCGACGATACGGTGCGCCGATGACGCCGCCAGCGACCGGAACCGCCCTGGCCGGGAAGGCCGGTGAAGCCGTCGGTGCGGCCGTGGTGACCGGCGCGGCCGGCGGTCTCGGCCGTGCGATCGCTGCCGCGCTGCACGCCGACGGATGGCCGGTCCTGCTCACCGACCTGGACGCTGACGCGGTGGCTGCCGCCGCAGCACCGCTCGGCGGCTGGTCCCGCCGGCTCGACGTCCGGGACGAGGCCGCCTGCGCCGAGGTCGCCGCGACGGCCGGCGCGGCGACCGGCGGGCTCGCGCTCTGGGTGAACAACGCCGGGCTGCTGGCCACCGGCCCGTCCTGGACACACGACGCGGCGACCCGACGGGGACTGGTCGAGGTGAACGCACTCGGCGCGATGACCGGAACCTTGGCCGCCTTGGCGGTCATGCGTCGGCAGGGACACGGGCACGTGCTCAACGTCGTCTCTCTGGCCGGGCTGATCGCCGCCCCCGGCGAGACCGTCTATGCCGCCAGCAAGCACGCCCTGCTCGCGTTCAGCCTCGGCACCCTGGCCGACCTGCGGATGGCCGGTGTCCGCGGCGTACACGTGTCATGCCTCTGCCCGGACGGGATCTGGACGCCGATGCTGCACGACAAGCTCGCCGACCCTGGGGCGCTGGCCTCCTTCACCGGGCCGATGCTCACGCCAGACCGGGTGGCCGCCCGGGCGGTGCGGTTGGCCCGACGCCCGCGCCCGGTGGTCAGCCTGCCGCGCTGGCGGGGCGCTCAGGTCCGGCTCCTCGACACCTTCCCCCGGCTGGCCCTGGCCGCCACCCCGGTGATCCGGGCCGTCGGCCGGGCCGGCCAACGCCGGCAGGCCCGCCGGACCCGCCCGGACGCGAGCTGACCTCGCTTGTAACGTTGCCGGCGTGACTCATCTCGACCGGTGTGACGAGGCCAGCCGGACCTGGGTGACCGAGGCGATCGCCACGGTCGAGGCGGACGCCAACCGCTCCGCCGACACCCACCTGCTGCCCTTCCCGCTTCCCAGGGAGTGGGGGATCGACCTCTATCTCAAGGACGAGTCGGTGCACCCCACCGGGTCGCTCAAGCACCGGCTGGCCCGCTCGCTGTTCCTGTACGGGCTCTGCAACGGCTGGATCGGCCCGGAGACCACGATCATCGAGGCGTCGTCCGGCTCGACCGCGGTCTCCGAGGCGTACTTCGCCCGGATGCTGGGGCTGCCGTTCATCGCGGTGATGCCCGCCGCCACCTCGCCGGAGAAGATCGCCCAGATCGAGTTCCAGGGCGGGCGCTGCCACCTGGTCGAGGATCCGGCCAAGGTGGTGATCGAGGCGCGCTGGCTCGCCGAGGACTCCGGTGGGCACTTCATGGACCAGTTCACCTACGCCGAGCGGGCGACCGACTGGCGGGGCAACAACAACATCGCCGAGTCGATCTACGCGCAGCTCGCACTGGAGCGGCATCCGGTGCCGGCGTGGATCGTGGTGGGCGCCGGAACCGGTGGCACCAGCGCCACCATCGGGCGGTACGCGCGCTACCGACGGCTCCCCACCAAGCTCTGCGTGGTCGACCCGGACAACTCCGCGTTCTACCCGGCCTGGCAGGCCGGCGACTGGTCGGTGCGGACGAACCGCGGCTCGCGGATCGAGGGGATCGGCCGGCCCACCGTCGAGGCGTCCTTCCTGCCCTCGGTGGTGGACCGGATGGTCCAGGTGCCGGACGCCGCGTCGCTGGCCGCCATGCGGGCCGGCTCGGGGGTGCTCGGCCGCCGGGTGGGCGGCTCCACCGGCACGAACCTGTGGGGGGCGTTCGGGCTGATCGCGGAGCTGCTCGCCGCCGGACGGACCGGGTCGGTGGTCACCCTGATCTGCGACGCGGGTGACCGCTACGCCGACACCTACTACTCCGACGAGTGGGTGGCCGCCCAGGGCATCGACCTCGCCCCCCACCTCGCCACCATCGACCGTTTCCTCACCACCGGCGCCTGGCCGGCCTGAAGGGCCCCTGCCAACGCCGCCGGTAGCGAAGGGAGCCCTGCTCACCCCGGAAGGAGAGGGCGCACGGCACGGAATCAGCGCGGGTCGATCCGCTCGGCCAGGCCCGGGTAGCGCACGACGAAGCCGTCGGCGTCCAGGTCCAGGTCGGCGGTGAAGGTGTCGCTGGTGAAGCGCACCTGACCCGGCCCGAGCGAGGTGTAGACCTGCTCGGCGGGGACCACGGCCAGGCTGGGCAGCAGCACCCACGCCACGGTGATCCGCCGGGCGTGGTCCGTTGGCGCCCGGCCCAGCCCGAGCCGGCGTACCGGAAGGGTGTTGAAGAGCGGTGAGCCGCTCAGGTCGACGTCGAGCGCGTCGGCCAGCCGGTCCGGCTCGTCGGTGCCCGGCAGCCCGGCCGGCGGGTGCCCGGCCGCCCGCAACGTCGCGTCCAGGTCACCCTCCTCGCCGGTGCGCACCCGCCACCCGTGCCCGGCGCGTTCCAGGCGTACGCTCCGCGCCCAGCCGGCCCCCTCGACCTCGGTCTCCAGCCGGTCGGTGGACCCGTCCGCACCGACCGTCAGCTGGTAGCGGCAGGTGTACGGGACGGGGTCCACGGCCAGCACCACGCCCCGCGCGGAGAGACCCGGGCGGTGGTCGTCGAAGACGACGTGCTCTGACCCGGCGGTGTCGGTTCTGGACCAGAAGAGCGACTTCGGCATGGTCGGCATGAAGCGGAGGTTACGCCACCCGACGGTCACCGGCACCGGATGCGGAAACGCCGCCGTCGAGTTGCTCGACGACGGCGTCCGTCAGGTTTGTCCCGTAGCGTCCGGCCGGTCAGTGCGTACGCGCCGGCGGACGGCCACCGAAGCTCCGGCGGTCGTCGCGCGGCCGGTCGTCCCGACCGCGTCCGTCCGGCCGGAACCCGCCGCGGCGGTCCGTCGACCGGAAGTCGCCGCCCCGGTCGCCGAAGCGCCGGTCGCCCCGGCCGTCCCGCTCGCCGAACTGCCGGTCGCCCCGGGCGTCCCGGTCGCCGAACTGTCGGTCGCCGCGGCCGTCCCGGTCGCCGAACTGCCGGTCGCTCCGGGCGTCCCGGTCGCCGAAGCGCCGGTCACCGCGGCCGTCCCGCTCGCCGAACTGCCGGTCACCGCGGCCGTCCCGGTCGCCGAACTGCCGGTCGCTCCGGGCGTCCCGGTCGCCGTAGCGCCGGTCGCCCCGGGCGTCCCGGTCGCCGAACTGCCGGTCGCTGCGGCCGTCCCGGTCGCCGAAGCGCCGGTCGCCCCGGGCGTCCCGGTCGCCGAACTGTCGATCGCCGCGGCCGTCCCGGTCGCCGAAGCGCCGCTCGCTCTGCGGGCGGTCCCCGTACCGGTGCTCGCCGCGGTCGCCGAAACCGCGCGCGTCGCGGTCACCGAAGCCCCGGCCACCGCTCGGCCGGTCCCCGAACCGTCGCTCGTCACCCCGGTCACCGACACGCTCGCGGCGCTCCCCGAAGGGGCGGCCGGAGCGCCGTTCGTCGCGGTCGAAGGGGGCGCGGTCGCCGAACCGGCGCTCGCCGCGCCCGCCCCGATCGAACGATCCGCGCTCCCGGTCGCCGAAGCGGCGCGGGCCGGACGGACGGTCGCCGTGCCGGCGCGGCTCGGGCTCGTCGCGGACCGGTACGCCGCTGGGCTCGCGGGCGCCGGTCAGCTCGGCCAGCGCCGCGTCGCCCGCCCGGACCCGGGTCTGGGCCGGCTCGACGCCCGCCTTCTCCAACATGGCGAGGGTCGTCCGGCGCTGCTTCGGCAGCACCAGCGTCGCCACCGCGCCCGACTCGCCTGCCCGGGCGGTACGCCCAGCCCGGTGCAGGTAGTCCTTCGGGTCCTTCGGCGGGTCGACGTGCAGCACCAGCGACACGCCGTCGACGTGGATGCCCCGCGCCGCCACGTCGGTGGCGACCAGCACGTTCATCCGGCCCTCGCGGAACTCGGCCAGGGTCCGGGTACGCATCCGCTGGGTCTTGCCGCCGTGCAGGCCGCCCGCGCGCACGCCCACGGCGGCGAGCTGCTCGACCAGCCGGTCGACGCCGAGCTGCGTACGCGCGAAGAGCATCGTGCGCCCGTCGCGGGCCGCGATGGACGCCGCGACGGCGAACTTGTCGTGCGGCGGGATCAGCAGCAGGTGGTGGTCCATGGTGGACACGGCGGCGGTCGCCGGCGCGGTGGAGTGGGTGACCGGGTCGGTCATGAACCGCGTGACCAGCGTGTCCACGTCGTTGTCCAGAGTGGCCGAGAAGAGCAGCCGCTGGGCGTCCGCCGGCGTCTTCGCCAGCAGTTCGGTGACCTCGGGCAGGAAGCCCATGTCGGCCATCTGGTCGGCCTCGTCGAGCACGGTGATCTCGACGTCGTCCAGCCTGCACACGCCACGCTCGATGAGGTCGCCGAGCCGCCCCGGGGTGGCCACGACGATCTCCACGCCCCGGCGCAGCGCGTCGATCTGCCGGTCGTACGGGACGCCGCCGACGGCGGTCTTGAGGAAGATGCCGACGGCCTTGCCGAGCGGCATCAGCGCGTCGTTGACCTGCATGGCCAGCTCGCGGGTGGGCACGAGGACCAGGGCGCGCGGGTGCAGCGGGCGGGCCCGGTTGCGCTCGGCGAGCCGGGCGATCACCGGCAGGCCGAACGCGAGCGTCTTGCCGGAGCCGGTCTGGCCCCGGCCCAGGACGTCGTGGCCGGCCAGGGCGTCCGGCAGCGTGGCCCGCTGGATCTCGAACGGGGTGGTGATGCCCTGCCGGGCGAGCGCGTCGACCAGTCGCCGGGGCAGGCCCAGCGCGGCGAAGTCGGGGGTTTCGGTGGCCGGGGGAGCCTCCGGCGTCGGGGTCTGGTCGGCGGACAGGAACGTGCCGGGGGCAGCGAAGGTGGTCAAGAAATGCCTTTCGAGCGGGGCGCATCTTCGCGATGGCCCGCCGCAACGCTGAACGCCGCCGAATCGCCCGCAAGATCGCCCATGGGCGCGCAACCGGCGCGCCGGGTCAGTGATCTCCACAAGTGTACGGCGGCGCGGCGCGGTCGCCACCTGGCCGCGACGCCGTAGTGGGCGGGCCCACCCCCGTCATTTGCTCAGCATGCTGCCGGTCAGCCCGCTCAGGGCGTTGTTCGCCAGGAACACCACCAGCAGGCCGATCGCGATCAGCAGGCCCAGCGAGGCGGCCAGCACGATCAGCACCTTGGTGTTGCTGGACCTGGCGGCCGGGGCGTCCTCGGTCCAGCCCTGGGCCAGGATGTGCCCGGTCAGCGAGCCGGAGTTCTCCAGCGGGTTGCTCTGCGGGAACGAGACCGTGGTGAAGCCGGGCCCGTCGGTGCCCCCGTACGTCGTACCGGCCAGGTCGGGGCCGCCCTGGTAGGGCGGGCCCGGGGCGACGGCCCTGGCCGCCGAAACCGGCCCGCCCGTCGGGCTGGTCGTGGCGGGCGGAGGAGGGAACGGGGGAGCCGGCATGGGGCCGGGGGGCGGCGGTGGCGCGGGCACCGGCGGCCCGGGCGGCGGCACTGGCGGGCCGGGTACCGGCGGGACCGGCCCCGGCGGGGTCGGCCCGGGCGGTGGCGCGGGCAACGGTGGCGTCGGCCGGAACGGGGGTTCCGGCTCCGGCACGGGCGGTGCCGGAGACGGCGGGGTCGGGCCCGGTACGGGCGTCGGCGCCGGCTCGGGTTCCGGCGTGGGCGGCGGCGGGGGCTGCGCGGGCTCCGGCGGCTGCGCGGGCTCGGGTGGCTCCGGGTTGACCGGCCCGACGCGGTAGACCTTGGCCCCGCCGGGCTTCGCCGCGGCCGACGAGGCGACCTCGTCCGGCGACACCCGGCTCAGGCCGGGTACGGAGGCGCTGGCCCGGGCCTGCCCCGCGTCGGCCCTCGGTGCGGGCAGCGCCGGAGCCGGCGACGGGTTCTCGAGGGTGGCGGCCGACGGCACCCGGGCGGATCCGGAAACCCGCGGCGGGCTCACCGGCGCCGACCCGGCGGAGGACACCACCCCGACCGATGCACCGACCGCCTGGTCGGGGCTGGCCGCGCGGCCGGCCGGCGGTGGTACGGCGGCATCGGGGAGGCTGACCCGGGCCCGGGCGACGATCGCCGGGGCGGACGCGGCCGGGCGATCGTCGACGGCCGGTCCGGCTGGCCGCCCGGTCAGCTCGGGCGCGGATCCGGGGTGGACCGTCTCCGCCGGAACCTCATGCTCGCCCATGCTCGCCCTCCGCGCCCATGCTCGGCCCCGGACCGTGGCGTCGGCCAGGAGTGCCTGAATCTCACCGTGCCACATTCCGGCCCGACCGCACAGTCGGAGTGGACGGTTGGGTCAGCTACCGGTGCTCGGACTTGACGAGGTGGTGTCGGCCGCGCTGTTCGACGGGTCGGCGGCGCCGGCCGTCGCGTCCGGCTCGGGGCTCGTCTCGCTCGGTGAGGGGCTCGGCGAGTCGGACCGGCTGGGCGTCGGCGACGGTGGGGGCGAGGTGCTCGGCGAGGTCGACGGGCTGGGGCTCGACGTGGTGGGCGGCGGCTGTGTGGGCGTACGGGTCGGCTTCGGGCTGGCCGTCCGGGTGGGTGTCGGCGTCGGCGTCGGCGTCGGCGGCGTGGTCGTCGGGGGCGCGGTTGTCGGGGTCGGGGCCGGCGGTGTGGTGGCCGGGGCGGGGACCGCGCCGATCACCCTGGTGGCGGCGTAGAGCCGGGTCCAGCGGACCACCGAGATCTTGACCACGTCCCCGGTCCGCGGCGCCTCGACCATCTTGCCGTTGCCGATGTACATCGCGACGTGGTGGATGCTCGTCCAGCTGCTGCCCGAGGCGAAGAAGAGCAGGTCACCCGGGAGCAGCGCGTTCGGGTCCACGGTGCGCAGGCGGGTCGCCTTGTACTGGTCGCGGGAGACCCGGGGCAGGCCGTAGTAGCCGGCCGCCCGGTACGAGGCGAGGACCAGCCCGGAGCAGTCGAAGCGGTCCGGCCCCTCCGCCGCCCAGAGGTAGGGGTCGCCGAGCTGGGCGAGGGCGTACCGCACGGCGTCCAGCGCCCTCGGGTCGGCGACCAGCCCGCTGACGCTCTGGTTGATGACGTACGGGTTGCCGATCTGCTGCTCGGCGGCGTCCTCGCGCTTCTCGATCTCGAGCAGCCGCGCGGCGTTGTCCTTGCGCAGCTTGAGCAGAACGGCTTCCTGCTGGCGCAGGTCCGCCTCGACCCGGGTGTAGTCGGCGGCCTTGCCGTCGAACTCCTGCTTGGCCGCGGTTTGCGCCTCTCGGGCGGCCCTCTCGGCGGCGGTGGCCCGGGCGACCTCGCCGTCGGTCGAGGTGGTGGCCCCTTCGGCCTTGTCGCCTCGGGTGATGCGCTGGAGGGCGCTGAGGTCGCGCAGGTCGGCGCCGAACTGCCCGGGAGGCAGGGCGGCGGCGGCCTTGACCGCGCTGGCGGCGGTGTTCCGGGCATTCTCCTGGGCCCGGGTGAGCGCCTCCTCGGCCTGCTTGAGCGCGGCGTCGGCGATGTCGAGCCGGGACTTCGCCGCCTCGCGGTCGGCCTTGACCTGGAGCAGGTCGTCGCCGAGCTGGGCGACCTTTGCGTCGACCTGATTGATCTGGGCGATGAGTGGGCCGTCGGCCGGGTTGGTGGCCCCGGGGGTGACGCCGAGCCCGCCCGGCGCCTGGCCGGGCAGCCCGCCAGGCGTGCCGGGGAACCGCAGGCCACCGACGGCAGCGGGCCGGGAGCCGGTGTCGGGAATCGTGTCGGGCAGGGGGTCGGCCCAGGCCGGGGTGGCGAGCGCCGCGGCCGCCACCGCGCCGAGCAGGGCGGACCAGAGCGCCGGACGCAGCACCGGGGAGATCACCGGACGTCCGCGTCGTTGTCGTCTGCCCTGCCTGCTGTCGACCATTCCGCTCCCCGTCCGGTCTGGTGTGTCCCGCGCCGGGTGAGCGCGGTGGACCAGGACGGCACCCGGTGTGTGTTCCGCCCCACCCTGTCTTACCTCACCGGCCCAGGTATGTCGATGCGCGGAGGGTGACGGCCGAACGGCGGACCGGTGAAATCGGTCGCTGCGGTTGACCGGGTGGCCGGCCGATCGGTCGAGCGACGTACGCTCGACCGGGACCGCAGGTGGAAGGGACGTGGCTTTCGATGGACGCCGGACTGAAGCGCGAGCTCGAAGCGAAGGTCTACGCGGGAGAGCGGTTGACCCGCGAGGACGGGATCGCCCTCTACGAGTGCGACGACCTCGCCTGGCTCGGGCGGCTGGCCCACCACAAGCGCACCGAGCTGAACGGCGACCGGGTGATGTTCAACGTCAACCGGCACCTCAACCTGACCAACGTCTGCTCCGCCTCGTGCGCGTACTGCTCGTTCCAGCGCAAGCCGGGCGAGAAGGACGCCTACACGATGCGCATCGACGAGGCGGTCCGCAAGGCCAAGGAGATGGAGGACGAGCAGCTCACCGAGCTGCACATCGTCAACGGCCTGCACCCGACGCTGCCGTGGCGCTACTACCCGAAGGTGCTGCGCGAGCTGAAGGCGGCGCTGCCGAAGGTCAACCTCAAGGCGTTCACCGCGACCGAGGTGCAGTGGTTCGAGAAGATCAGCGGCCTGAGCGCCGACGAAATCCTCGACGAGCTGATGGACGCCGGCTTGGAGTCGCTGACCGGTGGCGGTGCGGAGATCTTCGACTGGGAGGTCCGGCAGCACATCGTCGACCACGCCTGCCACTGGGAGGACTGGTCCCGGATCCACCGGCTGGCCCACTCGAAGGGCATGAAGACCCCGTCGACAATGCTCTACGGCCACATCGAGGAGCCCCGGCACCGGGTCGACCACGTGCTGCGGCTGCGTGAGCTGCAGGACGAGACGGGCGGCTTCCAGGTCTTCATCCCGCTGCGCTACCAGCACGACTTCGTCGACTCGGCGGACGGCAAGATCCGTAACCGGATCCAGGCCCGAACCACGATGGCCTCGCCGGCCGAGTCGCTGAAGACCTTCGCCGTCTCCCGACTGCTCTTCGACAACGTGCCGCACGTGAAGTGCTTCTGGGTGATGCACGGTCTCTCGGTGGCCCAGCTCTCCCTCAACTTCGGGGTGGACGACCTGGACGGCTCCGTCGTGGAATACAAGATCACCCATGACGCCGACGCGTACGGCACGCCGAACACCATGCACCGGGACGACCTGCTGCACCTGATCTGGGACGCCGGCTTCCGCCCGGTCGAGCGGAACACCCGCTACGAGATCGTCCGCGACTACGACCCGGCTCCGTCGCTGGCCGAGCGGCGCGCCGAGCCGCAGCAGGTCTGGGCCTGACGCGCCGATGACCACCGAGGAGCAGCAGCGCACCTTCCCCCGGCGGGACGCCGAGGGGCGCGTCCTCACCCTGGGCGACCTGCTCGGGGTGAGCCTTGCCGGCCTGGTGATCGGGGTGCTGGCGCTGGTGCTCTTCGAGTGGGCGTTCGCCACGATGGGTGCCGGCGGGTTCGGGCGTACCAACGGCTGGTTGGCGGTGATCCTGCCGGTCTGGTTCTTCTGGGACGACTTCCGGGCCTGGGACTTCGGCGCGGCCCGGGTGGTGGCGGCGCTGGCCGGCATCGCCGTCGGGGTGTTCGCGGGGCTTCTCGCGGCCGGCCTGGCCGCCGGGCTGCCGCCGCTGGTTTCCGGCGCGCTGGCCGCGGCGGTGTTCACCGTGGTCTACGCGGTGATCTGGTTTCATGGCGTCCACTGGCTGGCCCGGCGTACGGGCTGATGCCGCCCCACCGGTGATGGAGAACGGAGTGCGAACGTGAGCGCGGCGGTCAAGTACACGCTGGGCCGGATCGGGATGTTCGTCGGCGTGCTGGCGGCCCTCTGGTTCGTCGAGATGAACATGTTCCTGCGGCTGATGGTGGCGCTCGCCTTCTCCGCCGCGCTGTCGTTCTTCCTGCTCCGTGGCTGGCGGGACGAGATGGCCGGGGAGATGGCCGAGGCGTCGGACCGGCGCCGCGCCGAGAAGGAGCGGCTGCGCTCCGCGCTCGCCGGGGACGACCAGTCCGAGCCGGCGGACTCGCGCCGCGAGGAGTAGGCCGGGCGGCCGTTGTGGGCCCGGCTTGTCGGCCCGGACCGCGCGCGGCGGGCCGGGCACGACGAAACGGGGCAGCGCGATCGGAGCGGGGCCGCTAAGGTCGGCCGCCGTGAGTTTCCTGAACACGATCAATGGGTGGCGGACGAAGATTTTCGTCTGGATCGGTCTTCCGGTCATCGCCGCCATCGGACTGATGATGGGTGTCACCGACCTCGCCCCCGCCTGGCAGGCGAAGAGCGGTGGCGGAACGTCGGGCACCTTCACCGCGGTGCACGAGGATTGCGGCCGGCGTAGCTGCGAATGGCGCGGGACCTTCGTCCCCGCCGAGGGCGGCGCCCGGCGCGCCGACGTGATCCTCTATGACGCGCCGGACGGGCTGACCGCGGGGGCGACCGCCCCGGCCCGCGACACGGGGGCCCGCGCGGGCGTCTTCTCCACCACCGGCGGGTCGACGTACCTGCTGGTCACCGGGCTCACCGTGGCCGGCGTGGTCGCTCTGGTGGCCTGGGTGGTGATCATCGTTCGGGCGATCCGTCGCCGCCGTGAGGCGGCGCGGCCGTCGGCCCCGCCGGCCTCGTTCGCCCCGTCGCTGTAGCGCCGCGGCCGAGGTCCGTACCGAACGGGCCCGGCACCGTCCCGAGGGACAGTGCCGGGCCCGTCCCGTCACCAGTTGGTCGAGCCGGGAACGACCGGCCAGGCCTTGTCCGTCGGCTTGATCAGGTACGCGATGCCACCCGAACCGCCGGCCACCGTGCCGTTCGCCCGGTGCCGCTTGGTCCGCAGCCAGATCTGCTCGAACTGATCCCGCTTGTAGACGTTGCGCACCTCCACGTTCGAGGAGGAGGCGGGGTCGTTGACGACCACGTCACCGTCGGCGGTGAAGCCGACGACCACGAACAGGTGGCCGGCGGTGCCGTAGTTCGCCCCGTCCAGTTCCTCGGCGAGGAAGGACTGCGAGGTGACGACCGGGATGCCGGCCTTGATGAAGCGCTCCACCTCGTCCAGCGAGTGCATCCGGGTGACCCGGGCGTCCAGGCCGGGGTAGCTGGCCGCGTACGCGGTGTTGAACGGCCAGTTGCCGGCACCCTCGTACTCGTAGTCGTAGGTCATCCGGGCGGCGTGGTCGACGGTGGGGTCGGCGTAGCTCGGGTTGACCCAGGCGGTGTCCTCGGCCGAGGGCTTGCGGCCCCAGTACTCGACCACCATCTCGGTGGAGGTCGGCGAGCACCAGGCCTCACCGCCGTTGTCGTACTCCGGGTACTCGCCGCGGTGGATGTTCTGCGAGTAGCGCGGCACGGGCAGCTCGATGCCCCAGGCGATCCCGCCCTTGCTCGGCGTGACGGTGAACCGGTCGGGCACGTTCGAGCTCATCGCGCCGAGCATCCAGACCCGCGGCGAGGCGGCCTGCCCCGGCGCCCGGTAGAGGGTCAGCCTGAGCTGGTACGACCGCAGCAGCACCCCGGCCTTGGCATTGTCGATGGAGAAGGTGTCGGTCCAGATGGTCGACCAGGGGTCGCCCTGACCGTCCAGGGTGGCCCGCTTGATGTCCTGGTCGCCGGAGGCCCAGCGGCCCATCACGTACCAGGGGGTCTGCTGGCCGGTGTTGTACGTTCCGTGCAGCTCGACCTGGATCCAGGTGCCGGACGGAGTTTCCGCGTTCCATGAGGCGACCAGCTCGGTGGCGTCGAAGCCGATGGTGCGCTCCGGCGAGGTCCAGGTGGCGTACTCCCAGGTGCGGGTGCCGCCGCCGTGCTCGTCGGTGAACTCGGTGGTGCCGGCCGGCTGGCCGATGGTGATCCCGGTGCGGTGCCCCGGGATGGCGTGCGTCCCCTGGTGGGTCCCGGTACGCCAGTCCGGGTACTTCGACCACTCCTGGAAGGTGATCTGCTCGTCATGCGGGTCGACCGGGAGGTTGTTGCCCGCATGGGCGGGCACGGTGGTGCCGAGGAGGGCGAGCGCGGTCACGCCGGCGAGGGCGGCCGCGCGCAGAGATCTCGTGATCATGGCAGCTCCACAACAGAACGGCATCGTTGCCGTTCACTGTCGCGCCTGGAAGGAACTTTCGCCAGGGGTCAACGCATGGAAAATCATTGCCGACACCCTGCCCACCCCTCCCGTCCGGACGATCTCCGCTGGTCGTGCGCTACCGTGCTACCGACCAGCCCGCAGCGAAGCCGGTGCGAAACCGGCGCTGTCCCGCAACTGTGATGCCCCACCTCGGCGTCGGCCCACCGCCGCTGCCGACGGGGACGAGCCAGGTCGCCTGCGGCACGGTCGCGACACGCGCTCTCGAGGAAGGGCGCCTCGCGGACGGGTACGCCCAGGCGGTCCTGTCGGCGAAGCACCACGCTCCTCGACCGACAGGAGGACCGATGTCCAGACGTACCCCCCGGCTCTTCGCCGCCGCCCTCGCGCTCGGCGCGCTCGTCCTCGGCGGCTGCGCCGAGAAGACCCCGGCCGACGCCCCCGCCTCCGGCGGTAGCTCCGCCGCCGCCAGCTTCCCGGTCACCGTCGGCAAGCTGACCCTGGAGAAGCGCCCGGAGAAGATCGTCTCACTCTCGCCGACCGCGACCGAGATGCTCTTCGCCATCGGCGCCGGCAAGCAGGTCACCGCCGTCGACGACCAGTCGAACTACCCGGCGGACGTGCCGAAGAGCGACCTCTCCGGCTTCCAGCCGAACGCCGAGGCGATCGCCGGCAAGAGCCCCGACCTGGTGGTGCTCGCCAACGACATCAACAAGATCGTCGACCAGCTCACCACGCTGAAGATCCCGGTGCTGCTCACCCCGGCGGCGGCCACGCTCGACGACACGTACCAGCAGATCACCGACCTGGGCGCGCTGACCGGCCACCCGGGCGAGGCGGCCGACGTCACGAAGAAGATGAAGGACGACATCGCCGCGCTCACCAAGGACCTGCCGCAGCGCGCGAAGAAGCTCACCTATTTCCACGAGCTTGGCCCAGAGCTGTACACCGCGACCAGCAAGACCTTCATCGGCTCCATCTACGCCATGGCCGGCCTGGAGAACATCGCCGACCCGTCGGACGCCGACGGCAGCAAGGGCGGCTACCCGCAGCTCTCCCAGGAGGTCATCGTCAAGGCGAACCCCGACTTCGTCTTCCTGTCCGACACCAAGTGCTGCCAGCAGACCGCCGAGACCGTCAAGGCCCGCAGCGGCTGGGCCGGCGTCACCGCGGTGAAGAACAACCAGATCGTCGCCCTCGACGACGACGTCGCCTCGCGCTGGGGCCCGCGCGTGGTCGACCTGGTCCGGGCGATCGTCGACGCCACCGCCAAGGTCCCGGCGTGACCTGCCGGTGACCGTGCGACCAGCGGAATCCGCCGAGCCGGCCGGGGTGCCCGACGCGTCCCGGCCGTCCGGCGTGCCCGCATCCCGTTCCGCGAGCGGCGTCCCTCACGCCGCCGGCTCCGAGGCGGGGCAGGCGGGCGCCGACGGCGCCGGGAGGGCTCAGGCCGGCGGTGCGGGCGGTGGATCCGGGCGGACCGGTGCCGCCACGCTTCCGCCCGGCCGCCCGGCCGGCCGGCGCCCCGCGGTCCGGCCGGCCGGGCTGCGGAAGCGCTGGCTGGTGGCCGGGATCGGCGCCGTGCTGGTCGCGCTGGTCGCCGGGGTGTCCCTCGGCCCGGTCAGCCTGCCGCCCGGCAGCGTCGCCGCCGAGCTGCTCAACCTGGTGCCCGGGGTGCACCTGGACAGCGGGCTCACCGAGCGGGAGGTCGCCATCGTCACCGAGCTGCGGCTGCCCCGGGTCGTGCTCGGCCTGCTCGTCGGCGGGCTGCTCGCCCTGGCCGGCGGCTGCTACCAGGGTGTCTTCCGCAACCCGCTGGCCGACCCGTACCTGCTGGGCGTGGCGGCCGGCGCCGGGCTCGCGGTGACCGCGGTGATCGCCCTCGGGGTCGGGGCGGGCGGCGCGCTGAGCGGCATGCCGGTCACCATCCCGCTCGCCGCGTTCGTCGGGTCGCTCGGCGCGGTCGCCATGACCTACCTGCTGGGCGCGGCCGGCGGGCGCGACCGGTCACCGGCCGCGTTGATCCTGGCCGGAGTGGCGGTGTCGGCGTTCTTCGCCGCCGGGCAGACCTACCTGCTGCAACGGCACGCCGAGAACATCCAGCAGGTCTACTCCTGGCTGCTCGGGCGGCTCGCCACCGCCGGCTGGCACGACGTCCGGCTGGTCCTGCCGTACTTCCTGATCACCGCGGTCGTGGTGCTGGCGCACCGCCGCGAGCTGGACGTGCTCTCCGTCGGCGACGACGAGGCCACCAGCCTCGGCCTGCACCCGCAGCGCTCCCGCTACCTGCTGATCGCCGCCGCTTCGCTGGGCACCGCCGCCGCGGTCTCCGCCTCGGGTCTGATCGGCTTCGTCGGCATCATCGTGCCGCACACCGTGCGGCTGCTCGCCGGGTCCAGCTACCGGGTGATCCTGCCGCTGTCGATGCTCTTCGGCGGGGCGTTCCTGGCGCTGACCGACGTGGTGGCCCGGACCGCCGCGGCCCCCGCCGAGATCCCGATCGGCGTGGTCACCGCGCTGCTCGGCGGCCCGTTCTTCGTGCTGGTGCTGCGAACCGCCCGCCGGGTGCTGACGTGAGCGCGAGGAGTGAGCCGGGTTTGCGAGCCCCGCAGTCGCGAACAATGGTGGCGCTGTGAGCGCGAGGAGTGAGCCGGGTTTGCGAGCCCCGCAGTCGGGACCAGAGGTGGCGCCGAGTGCGGTGGCGGTTCGGGACCTGCGCGTCAGCCTGGGCGGCGCGTCGATCCTGGCCGGCGTGGACCTGACCGTCGCCGTGGGTGAGTGGGTCACCGTGATCGGCCCGAACGGCGCCGGCAAGTCGACCCTGCTGCGCGCCGTCGGCGGCCTGCTGCGCGCGCCGGGCGCGGTCACCCTCTTCGGTACGCCGATCCAGGCGCTCCGCCGCCGCGAACGGGCCCGGATCGTCGCCACCGTCGCCCAGTCCCCGGTGCTGCCGGCCGGCATGTCGGTGTTCGACTACGTGCTGCTCGGGCGTACCCCGTACGTCCCGACGCTGGGCCGGGAGTCGGCCGCCGATCTGGCCGCCGTGCACGAGGTGCTGGACCGGCTCGACCTGGGCGCGTTCGGGCACCGGGAGCTGGCCACCCTCTCCGGCGGGGAACGGCAGCGGGTGTTCCTGGCCCGTGCACTGGCCCAGGGCGCCACCCTGCTGCTGCTCGACGAGCCGACCAGCGCGCTGGACATCGGCCACCAGCAGGAGGTGCTGGAGCTGGTCGACCAGCTCCGCCGCGAGCACGGCCTGACCGTGCTCGCCACCATGCACGACCTCTCCATCGCCGGCGAATACGCCGACCGGCTGGTCCTGCTCGCCGGCGGCCGGGTGGCCGCGTCCGGCCCGCCGCACGAGGTGCTCACCGAGGAGCTCCTCGCGACGCACTACCGGGCACACGTCCGGGTCGTCCAGGGCGACCACGGCCCCCTCGTCGTCCCCGTCCGCCCCCGCTGAAAGTTCCTGATGCTCCTCGCGGAGGAGCGGCCCCCAGCCGACCGCGCACCGGGGCGCACGGTCAGCGGGGGGCGACGGTGGAGAAGAGGGCGCCCCCGGGGTCGCGGAGGGCGGTGAGCCGGCCCTTCGCCGTGTCCCGGGGCGGGACCAGCACGGTGGCGCCGAGCTCGGTGGCGCGGGCGGCGGTGGCATCGGCGTCCGCCACCGCGAACCACACCGACCAGTACGCCGGCAGGTCGGTCGGCAGCTCGGTCAGCGGCGGCGTCATCCCGGCGACGATCCGCGCGCCGCAGCGCCACCCGGTGTACGGCTTGGGCTCACCCGGCTGCTCCTCCGCGTGCCAGCCGAAGACCAGCTCGTAGAACTCCTTCGCCCCCTCCGGGTCGGGGGTGACCAGTTCGTTCCAGCACAACGACCCCGGGGCGTTGAACAGCTCCGCGCCGCGCATCGCCATCGGCTGCCAGACGCTGAACACCGCTCCGGACGGGTCGGAGAGGACCGCCATCCGACCCTGGTCGAGGACGTCGAACGCGGGGACCACGACCTGGCCACCGGCCGCCTCGACCCGGGTGGCCGCCAGCTCGGCGTCGTCGGTCGCCACGTACGTCGACCAGATCGGCACCTGGTCCGGGGCAGCCGGCGGGCCCACTCCGGCCACCGCCTTGCCGTCCTTGAGAAAGACGGTGTAGCCGGCGGCCGCCGGGTCCTGGGAGACCCGACCGGTCCAGCCGAACAGCTGCTGATAGAACCGCTTCGCGTCCTCCAGCCCCGGGGTCGCCAGGTCGGCCCAGCAGGGCGTGCCGGGTTCCACGCCGCTCACGGTGACCCCTCTCGCCGGGGCTGCCCCGCTGGCACGCCCTGCCGGCATCGTGGCACCGTCCCGTACCCCACCGGGCCGGAATCGGGCAAGACGTCAGGTGAAGCGGCGTCCCTCGTCCCGCCGGTACGCCCACCCGGCGACCGCCGCGAGCACCACCACCCAGACGCCCAGCATCACCATCGCCAGCAGCTCCGGGCGGAAGTCGGTGGTGGCCGCCCACATCAGCTCCACCGCTCCCCGAGTCGGCAGGTAGGGGGCGATCGCCTTGACGAAGCCGGGTGCGTCGTCGGGGCCGGAGAGGAGGCCGCCGCCGAACGCGAGGGGGAAGAAGATCACCTGGGCGACCACGATCGCCGCTTTGCTCGGCAGCGAATATCCGATGGCCAGCCCCATGAGAGTGAACGGCACCGAGATCACGGCGACGGTGGCGGCGGCGAGCAGGAACCCCATCGGGGTCACCCGGGCCGCGGTGCCCACCGCGGCGATCACGACCACCGGAATCATCGACAGGTACGTCATCACCAGGCCGGCCAGGATCCGCCCGGCCAGGCGTGGTGCCGGGCCGGCCGGCAGCGTCCGGGTGTACGGGTTCCACGGCTGGTCGCGGTCCTCCGCGACGCCGATGCCGTACTGGAAGATGTTGGCGCTCATCACGGCGAAGGTGATCATGGCGGCGGTGGCGTACGTCGCACCGACGGGGTCACTGCCGGCGAACGGCACCACGAAGAAGAGCATTGCGGCGGCGGGGAAGAACGCGCTGCCGACCACCGCGACCGGGATCCGGACGATCTCCAGCAGCTGGTAGCGGGCGTGGGTCAGGGCGAGGGACACGGACGTCTCCTAGGCGGCGATGATCGTGGCGCGGTCGTGGGTGGTGATGGCGAGGAACGCCTCCTCCAGGGAGGTGGGCCGGACCTCCAGCTCGCGGAAGGCCACCCCGGCGGTGACCAGGTCGCGGACGAGCTGGTCCGCGTCCGTGGTGAGCAGGTGGGTACGCCCCTCGGCGTGCTCGGTGGCGACCACCCCGGGCAGCGCCGGCAGGTCGTCGGCGACCAGGCTGACCCGGCGTACGCCGACGATGCCACGGACCGCCTCCACGGTGTCGTCGGCGAGCACCCGGCCGTGCCCCATCACCACCACCCGCTGGGCGAGGGCCTCCACCTCCTCCAGATAGTGGCTGCTCAGCAGCACGGTGCCGCCGTCGGTGTGGAAGCCGCGGATCGCCTCCCAGAGGGTGTGCCGGGCCTCGACGTCCAGCCCGGTGGTCGGCTCGTCGAGGACGACCAGCCGGGGCCGGCCGACGAAGGCGAGGGCCACCGCGAGCCGGCGGCGCTGCCCGCCGGACAGCCCCCCGGTCTGCCGGCGCACCTGGTCGGTCAGGCCGAACCGGTCGAGCAACTCGTCCCGGGGGATCGGGTCGGTGAAGTGCGCGGAGACGAAGTCGACCACCTCGCCGACCCGGAGCGTGCCGGGCAGCCCGGTCTCCTGTGGGGTCACTCCGAGCTCGCGCCGGGTCACCGCCTCGCGTGGGTCGCCGCCGAACAGCTCCACCCGGCCGGCAGTGGGACGGCGCAGCCCGACCAGCAGGTTGAGCAGCGTGCTCTTGCCGGCGCCGTTCGGCCCGAGCAGGCCGACCAGCTCCCCGGCGCGGACGGTCAGGTCGACCCCGTCCAGGGCCAGCACGTCGCCGTAGCGGCGGCTGACCTGATCGGCGCGGGCCAGGATCATGGGTTCTCCTTCGCAGGTCGTGATGCAGGGTGGAGTCGTCGTCACCTGTGTATCGTGCCCCCGCCAGTGCCGCCGTCCGAGACGGGCGGGCGCCGGACTCCCCGGATCCCCTACTGTGGTATCCCGCCGGCCGCCTCGTCGCAACGACGGGCGGGGTGCCGACCGGACACTGGGGAGGGTCTGTGACTAGTCCGAGCAGGAACCTGGACGTCCAACCGGAGGCGCTGAAGGCCTTCGCCGCGGCCTCCCGGGACCGGGCGGCCCGGTTTCACGAGTTGAGCCGGGTCTTCCGTGACGGGCACGTGCCCCGGCACGCCTTCGGGATCATGCCGGCGTCCTTCAGCCTCGCGGCCGCGTACGCCGAGCAGTTCGAGGCGTGCCTGCAGGGGCTGGAGGAGGGCGCGGAGGCGATGGCCGACATCGCCGAGGGGATGAGCGACACGGCCGACGCCTACACCGGCACCGACGTGGCGAGCAACGACATGTTCGTGCCGGGTGCCTGAGGGAGACGGATGAGCGAGCGTATTGAGGTGGGCGCATGAGCACCGAGGCGCTGCACCGCAACAAGACCTACTTCGAGCAGATCGTGTCGGGCACGCCCGACCCGTTCAAGCCGCTTTCGCAGGCCGTGCTCTGGCCGTTCGAGCAGTTGCTGGAACTGGTCGCCGGTGAGCCGGACGACCTGATGACGGCCGCCCAGCTCGCGCTGACCACCGGCGAGGCGGTCCGGCAGATCGCCGGCGACCAGATCGCCGACCGGGCGCGGCTGCGCGGCGCCTGGGACGGCGACGCGGCGGAGAAGTTCCACGCCTCGATGGAGTCGGTCGAGGAGGCGATCGAGGAGCTGGCCAAGGGGCTGGACGGCACGAAGGAGGTGCTGGTCGACGCGGCGAACGCCGCGGTCGAGGCGTTCAACCTCCTGGTCGAGCTGATCCTGGAGTTCCTGCTCTGGTTCCTGACCGAGGTCATCATCGCCGCCGTGGCCGCCCTGCTCAGCGCGGGCGTGACGCTGGCCGCCACGGTGGTCCGGGTGCTGGCCCGGCTCGCCACCACGGTCGGCCGGATGTGCAAGATCGTCGCCCGGTTCGCCGAGATCCTCACCAAGCTGGTCACCAAGCTGGAGAAGGTCGCCGAGCTGCTCACGAAGTACCGCAAGCTGGTGATGGAGCTACGCAAGGCCAAGAAGGCGTACCGGGCGTGGAACAAGTCCGGTTACACCAAGGAGGCGTTCGCGTTCAAGATGAAACGCGCCGCCATCCTGTTCCCCGGCAAGTTTGCGATCAACCACACGTCCCCGGTGAACATCCCCGGGATCGGCAGCACCCTGTTGGACACCGGCGTCGGGCTGCATGACATCTCCGACGGGCACAAGGACCGCAACTACCTGGTGGACGGCACATACAAGGAGGACCTGGGTCCGTACACCCAGGGTGTGCAGAACGTCTTCGACTCGATCGTCAACTGAGAGGCAGCCATGACCTTCCCCGCCCTGGACCGGATCGAGGCGCTGGCCCGCAACCTGGACGGTTGGCAGCGCGAGCTCGGTGCGCGGATGGCCGAGCTGGAGCAGTGCAGCGCCGAGGGGGTGAGCGACTCCGGCCTGGTCACCGTGACCGCCGCCGCCGACGGCAAGATCCTCTCCACCGACGTCAACGCCCGGGCGATGCGCATGGACTCGTACACCCTCGCCGAGGAGTTCACCGCCGCCGCGAACCGCGCGCAGGAGGCCGCCGCCGCCCGGGTCCGCGAGATCGTCGGCGAGGTGATGGGCAATGCGCCGGCCGCGCCGCGCCCGGCTGCCGACGACTACGGCTACGACCGGTACTGAGCCGATGGACGAGACAAGCCACCGCGCCCGGATCGACCAGCTCGTCGAGCCCGGCGAGCGGGTGCTGGCGCACGCGCTCGCGGAGGTGGGCGGCGGTCTGACGCCCCCGCCGCCGCCCGACGACGTGGCCCCCGACGCCCCCGGCCGGAGGACCGTCGCCTCGGTGCTGCTCAACCTGCTCGTCCCGCTGGCCACCTGGCACGGTGGCGACCGGCTGGTGGACCTGATCGGCTGGGGGACAGCCGGCCGGGGCGCCCCCGGCTCGGCCGCCTCCCGGCTGCACCGGGCGCTCAATCCGGCCCGGCCGGACGGGAAGGTGCGGCACACCCTGCTCGCCGTCACCGACCGGCGGTTGCTGGTCTGCGTCACCGGCGCGGTGAAGGTGCTGTCCAACCGGGAGGACGACGAGCGGGCCCTGGCCGAGACCCGGGTCGCCTGGTCGGCGCCGCGGGCCGAGGTGGCGTCGGCCCGGGTCGGCTGGCACCGGCTCAACCCGAAGCGGCTGCGCATCGACTTCACCGACGGCTCGTGGCTCGCCTTCACCGTGCCGATCGCCGAGTCGGGCCGACCGCTGCGCGCGGTCGCCGCCGCCCTCTCCGCCTGAACCGGCCGCCGGTCGCTCCCCGGGGCGGGCGCGGCCGGTCAGCCGGCCAGGGGAGCGGGCAGCGGGTCCCGGTGCAGCACCGCGAGCCGGGAGACCGCCCGGGTCAGCACCACGTAGAGGCGGTGCAGGCCGCGTGGCTCGGCCGCCACGATCGCGGCCGGCTCGACGACCACCACGTGGTCGTACTCCAGGCCCTTGACCAGCGTCGCCGGGACCACGGTGACCCGCGCCGCGGCCTCCACGTCGTCCGCGGTCGCGGTCTCCACGCCCGCGTCGGCGAGCGCCGCGCGGAGCCGGTCCACCGCGTCGTCGGCGGCGATCACACCGACCGAGCCGTCGTGGGCGAGCGCCGTGAGCACCTCGGCCACCGTCGCCGCCGTCAGGTCGTCCACGGTACGCAGGTCCAGCGTCCCGTCGTGGCGCAGCGACTCGGCCGGGGGTACGTCGACCGCGAGCGCGGGCAGCAGCCGGTTCGCGAACGCGACCACCGCCGCCGGCACCCGGAAGCCGACGCTGAGCGGCACCACGGCCGCGTCCGGCTTGCCCAGGTGGGCCAGGGACTTCCGCCAGTCGGTGGCGGCCCAGGGCGCGGTGCCCTGGGCCAGGTCGCCGAGCAGGGTGATCGAGCCGTGCTCGCTGCGGCGGGCGATGGCCCGGCACTGCATCGGGGAGAGGTCCTGCGCCTCGTCGACCACCACATGCCCGAAGCCGCCGGGCCGCTCGATCAGGCCGGCCGCCTCGTCGATCAGCACGGCGTCCGCAGCGGTCCACTTCGTCGCCTTCGGGGTGCGGCCCAGCTTCGTCCCGGCGCGGTCGGGCCGTCGCCCAGTCGTGGCCACGCCCGCGCCGCCGGCCGTCGAGCCGAGCAGCAGGGCCTGTTCCTCGGCGCTGAGCAGGCCGTCAGCCGCCGCGGCGAGGGCGTCGGCGTCGGACCAGAGCCGGTGCAGCAGCCCCTCGGGGGTCAGCGCCGGCCAGACCGTGTCGAGGTAGGCGGTGACGGGCTTGGCCCTGCCCATCCGACGCAGCCAGACGTCGCTGGGCGACTCCGCCCGGTGGGCCTCGGACTGCCGTTGCAGCAGCCCCACCACCCGGGCTCGGACGCGCTCCCGGCCGGTGGCGTACGGCAGCCCTTCCCGGCGGGTCTCCTCGACCACCCGGTGCAGCGGGTCGAGGCCGATCCGCCAGCGGAACGAGCCGTCCGACACCATGATCGGTTCGATGGGCGTACGGATGTGGGCGTCGACCGCGCGCCGTAGCACCTCAGCCATCCGGACGTCGTGCTTCAGGGCGGCGACGGCCGGGTCGTCGACGGCGCGTACCGGCACCCGGGC
This sequence comes from Micromonospora sp. SL4-19, assembly GCF_047921475.1. Classification (NCBI taxonomy): domain Bacteria; kingdom Bacillati; phylum Actinomycetota; class Actinomycetes; order Micromonosporales; family Micromonosporaceae; genus Micromonospora; species Micromonospora sp. SL4-19. The sequence continues at coordinate 77,287 of NZ_JBLROB010000005.1, read as the reverse complement.
GACCAGGTCCTCCACCGTGGCCTGCTCGACCTCGACCTCGCCGAGCGCCGGCAGCACAGCGGCGATGTACGACAGGAACGCCCGGTTGGGCCCGACGATCAGCACCCCCGACCGGCGCAGCCGCTCCCGGTGCAGGTAGAGCAGGTACGCGGCGCGGTGCAGCCCGACCGCCGTCTTGCCGGTGCCCGGCGCGCCCTGGACGCAGATCGAGTCGGCCAGGTCGGCCCGGACCAGCTCGTCCTGCTCGGGCTGGATGGTGGCGACGATGTCCCGCATCGGGCCGACGCGGGGGCGCTCGATCTCGGCGGTAAGGATCCGGCTGGCCGTGCCCAACTCCTCGCCCCGGTCCAGGTGCTCGTCCTCGAAGCTGGTCAGCGCGCCGGAACTGAACCCGAACCGGCGCCGGACGGCGACGCCCTGCGGGTCGCGGGCGCTGGCCCGGTAGAACGACCGGGAGACCGGGGCCCGCCAGTCCAGCACCAGGGGCTCGCCGAGGTCGTCGGTGACGTGCCGCCGCCCGACGTGGTATTCGCGCCCGGCGTGATCCGGATCGGTGTCCCCGAAGTCGAGCCGGCCGAAGAAGAGCGGGGTGGTGGGGTCGTCGGCGAGTTCCTTGACCCGCCGGGCCATGTGCCGGCCCAGCTGTTCGGCGGTGTACGCGTCCCCGGCGACCTTGTCGCCGGTGGCGAAGAGCGCCTCGGCGCGCTCACGCATCCGGCGCAGCGCGGCGCGGGAGGTGTCCAGGTGGGCGCGTTCGGCGGTGAGATCGGTGTCGAGGTCAGTTGCGGGCACGCTGACTCCTGTGGAGGTCTTCAAAGCCTGCTCGCTCGCGTATCCGGGGGCGGATGGCCGGCACCCGGCGCGGGGACGTCCGCTGCGGTGCATGCTCACCGCGGCCGTCATGCGGCCATCCAGCCTACGCGTGATGTTCCGCTTCGCCCACCGAATTTCGATGTCGGACCAGGATCAGCCAGCGCCCACGATGTCGGCGGGAGTGAATGTGCGGACGCCTGGATGGCTGGCCAGCGTGTCGTCCGCTCCGCCGCGGGACCAGAATGCGAACGTCAGTCCAGCCCGACCTGGTGGAGGCAGATAGGCAGCCCGTCGCTGCAGCTCACCGAGGTCGCGTTGAGCGAGCGGTTCAGCCTGCCACCGGCATTCGCCGACGAGGACCGGCTCATCATCGGCGAGCCCGAGGACGTCGATCTCGACGGTCTCGTCTTTCCACCACCGCCCGATGATCGTGTCGCCGGGCAGCGCGCCAGCCGCCACCAGACGCTGAGCGTGATCGCGGGCTGCCGCTTCGAAGACTCGGGCGAGATGGATCTGCCACCGCCCGGCGGTGCGCTGCCGCACGGCCGGGCCTTGGCCGCCGTCGATCAGGTCGGCATCATCTCGCAGCACCCGGAACCAATACGCGAGGTAGTCATCGGCGATTTCGTAGAGCGGATCGGTGGAGCCGCCGGCCCCGAGGGCCCGGACCGCCCGCACATAGCCAGCCCGACGCAGCCGGTCGAGGGTGTAATCGATGCGTTGCTGAGCCCGGCCGGCTATCTTCGACCGCCGTCTGGCGCCACCGGCCATGGCGGTGAGGACCCGCTCGTATCCGCCGCGCCAATCCAGGTCCTCGGAGAGGATGTCTGGCGCGTCGCGCAAGAGAAGTCCGCCCGGAGTGAAGGCCAACTCGTCGAGGTTCTCCGCGATCGAACGGTGTGGCGACCAACGGCTCAGGTGCAGTGGGTAGCCACCGCAGGCCGCGTAGGCCTGGATGAAGTCTGCTGGCGACAACTCCGGTAGGAATGCCCGGGCATCGATGAGGGGAAACGGGTCCATCCGCCGCTCGAGGCTGGCGCGGCGGTGGAGGCCGCCCTGCGGGCCCAGCATCTGTTCCATCACAGTGACCGCCGAGCCCGAGAGTACGAGCATCAGCCGTTGGTTCCGAACGTGGTTCTCCCATACTGCGGAGACCGTGTCGGCGAAGTCGGCGTGCCCCCCGGTGAGGCGGGGGGCCTCGTCGAGTACGACCAGCAGGGGCTCGGTACGGGCCAGTCCGGCGACGAACCGCAGCGCTGCCTCCCAGGTCGGGAAGGTCACTGGCGCGAGGTCCGCAACCTCTTCGCCGAGTTGCTCGCGTAGTGCTTCGGCGAACCGGCGTAGCTGCCGTTCGTCGGTGTCCTGGCGGGTCGCCGTGAAGTAGACGGCCCGCTTGCCCTCGGCGAAGTGGGTCAGCAGGTAGGTCTTGCCGACCCGGCGGCGGCCCCAGACCACGGCCAACTCCGGCTCGCCGGCTGTGACGTGCGCCCAAGCTGTGGCGAGTTCCGCCAATTCGGCCTTTCGTCCTAGTACCACCACAACCTCACGGTACTACAAACACTTTGTACTACAAGCTATTTGTAGTGTTGGCCCTCACCTCATGCCCGGTGTGCTCCCTCCTGGGTGGCCTGGTCGGTCCGGCGGGAGAAGGGTCGTGTGCCCGGCGCGGGCGCGATGGTGTCCCGCTGCGCCGGGCGGAATCATGGGGACATGAGCGAGCCACGCCCCGAACAGCGCCGGGCGACGATCAGCGACCCGCAGGTGATGCGGGCCCTGGCCCACCCGGCCCGTATGGCGATCATGGAACATCTCGGCACGGTGGAGGGCGGTGCGACCGCCACCGAGTGCGCCGAGATCGCCGGCCTGTCCCCGAGCGCGACCAGCTACCACCTCCGTGAGCTGGCGAAGTTTGGGTTGATCGAGCAGGCCCCCAGCAGGGGCGACGCCCGGGAACGGGTGTGGCAGGCGTTCAGCCCTTCGTACTACGTCGAGTCGGGGCAGCACGCCGATTCCGAGGCCCGCGCCGCCGAGTTGGCCCTGGTCGACGCGCACCTGGCGCGGGACAGCCAGCGCGTCCGGGACTGGATCCGCCGAGCGCCGGACGAGCCGGTCGAGTGGTATCAGGCGACCTGGTTCAGTGACACGTTGCTCCTGCTCACGGCCGAGGAGTTGGCCGGGCTCAACGAAGCGATCCAGAAGCTGATGGAGCCGTACCGGCGGCGACTGCGGGTGGCCGACCCGCCGGCGGGCGCCCGGACCGTCGCCGCGCAGTACCGGGCGCTGCCGCTCGACTGAAGACAGGGGTTGAGCGAACCAGGTGTGAAGGATTATTTTCGAAGTATGTCCTTCACACCTGGTTCGTCGCGCTGGTCCGACGTCTGGCTCGTCACCGCAGCCCGAGGCATCTCCGCCTGCGGGGACTTCCTCGCCGCGAGCGCCCTGACGCTGGCCCTGCAGTCCGCCGGGGCGGGCGGTCTCGCCGTCTCCTGGCTGCTGCTCGCCGCCACCCTGCCGCTGGTGGCGCTCGCCCCGCTGACCGGCCGGCTCGCCGACCGGGTGGACAGCCGTCTGCTGCTCGTGGTCACCGGGTTCGCCCAGGCCGGTATCTGCCTGGCGCTCGCGTACGCCGGGCATCCGGCGCTGGTCATCGCCCTGGTGGCGCTGCTCGCGGCCGGGCTCGCGGTGACCCAGCCGGTGCTCTCCGCGCTGGTGCCCGCCATGGTCCGCGCCGACGACCTGCCCCGGGCCGGCGCGCTCGTCCAGACCGCCGGAACCCTCGGCGCGCTTGCCGGCCCGGCGTTGGCCGGGCTGCTGGTCGGCGGGTTCGGTGCCCGGGTGCCGCTGCTCGTCGACGCCGCAAGCTACCTCGCGCTGGTCGCGGCCGGGCTGCTTATCCGTACCCGCCGGGGTGGCCGGCGCCCGGCGCCGGTGGTCGACGGCGGCCTGACGCCGTCGCCCGCCTGGCGGCTGCGGCGCGACCCGCTGCTGGTCGTGATGGTCGGTAGCCTCGCCGCGGTGATCGCCGCGGTCGGCGCGATCAACGTGATCGAGGTGTTCTTCATCCGGGAGACCCTGCACAGCTCCACCACCGTCTACGGCCTGGTCACCGGCTCCTGGACGGCGGGCATCGTGATCGGCAGCTGGATCTTCGCCCGGATCGCCCGGCGCCTCACCGACGACGGGGCGCTGCTCGGGGCCGGGCTGGCCCTGCTCGGTGGCTGCTGCCTGGCGGTCCTGGCCTCGGCGGCGGTGCCGTCCGCGTGGCTGCTCGTGCCGATCTGGCTGGCCGGCGGGGTGAGCAACGGCGGCGACAACGTCTTCAGCAACCTGCTGCTGGCCCGGCGGGTCCCGGAGGCGGCCCGAGGCCGGGCCTACGCGGCCTTCGGGGCGGCGGTCCAGGGTGCCGGGATGGCCGGCTACCTGGCCGGTGGCCTGCTGCTGGAGGTGGCCGCGCCGCGACCGCTGGTCGCCGGCTGCGGGGTGGTCGGGGTGCTGGTGGTCGCCGCGGCCGCGCTGCCGGTCCGCCGCGCGGTCCGCGCCGCGCGGTTCACCGCCCCCGGGGCCTCTGCCGCGGGCAGCGCCGAAGCCGGGCCGGAGGTCGCGCGCGGTGGGGAGTTGGCCACTTCGGCCCCCTCCCGCTGACCGGTGCCGGCGGGCGGGGCATACGGTCGGGTCATGGCTGACCGCATCGCCCGCCCCCGGGTCGGGCACATCCAGTTCCTCAACTGCCTGCCGATCTACTGGGGGCTGATGCGGTCCGGTGCGCTGATCGACGTCGACCTGCACAAGGACTCGCCGGACCGGCTGAGCGCCGCGCTGGTCGCCGGCGACCTGGACATCGGGCCGATCTCGCACGTGGAATACCTGCGGCACGCCGACGAGCTGGTGCTCCTGCCGGACCTGGCGGTCGGCAGCGACGGCCCGGTGCTCTCGGTCAACGTGGTCTCCACCCGGCCCCTCGCCGAGCTGGACGGGGCCCGGGTCGCGCTCGGCTCGACCTCGCGTACCGGGGTGCTCCTGGCCCAACTGCTGCTCGGCGAGCGTTACGGCGTCCGCCCCGAGTACTTCCGCTGCCCACCGGACCTGACCCAGATGCTCCTCGAGGCCGACGCCGGCGTGCTGATCGGCGACGTGGCGTTGCGGGCGCTCTACGAGGCGCCCCGGCGGGGGCTGGAGGTGACCGACCTCGGGCAGGCCTGGCGGGACTGGACCGGCCTGCCGATGGTATTCGCCGTCTGGGCGGTACGCCGTGACTTCGCCGCCGCCCACCCCGGCCTGGTCAAGGAGGTGCACGAGGCGTTCCTGCGCTCGCGCGACCTCTGCCTGGCCGAGCTGGACCAGGTGGCCGAGGCGGCGGCCCGCTGGGAGCCGTTCGACGCGGCGACGCTGGCGACGTATTTCCGCACCCTCGACTTCTCGCTGGGTGAGCGGCAGGTGGCTGGGCTGCGCGAGTTCGCCCGACGGGCGGCCGCGATGGGCGAGGCACCCGCCCTCCCGGCGAACGGGCCGGAGTTCTTCCGGGGCTGACCGGGCCGGAATGGCGATGTGGCGGCGTCCCGGGTGGGACACCGCCACATCGGCGAGCTGGTGACGAGCGTTACGCGGCGGGGCGGAGCAGCGCCTCGGTGATCCGCTCGCAGTTCTTCATGCCGTAGTCGTAGCCCATGCCGATCGGGTAGCGGACCATCACGCCCATCGTCCAGGTGTCGCCGATGGCCAGGCAGTTGATGTGCATCTCCTGCTCGCGCTGCCGGTCGATCCAGCCGTTCTTGATGGCGATGGTCTTCTGCACCTTGGCCGGGAACGCCTTGCGGATGCCGAAGTCGCCGGCGCCGCGGACCAGCCGCATCTCGTTGAGCAGCCACTTGGTCCACTTCGGTCCGGCGGCGCGGCCGTCGTCGATGCAGAGGCCGAGCCGGGCGGTGTCCCGCGGGGACAGTTCGGTCCGGCTCCAGCCGCCGTCGCTGGCGGCCTTGCTGTCGGTCAGTCCGCACGTCTTGATCAGCCGCTTGATCGACTCCGACCGGCCCACGCTGTTGTAGAACTGCTCGGCGCGGGTGTTGTCGCTGTCCCGGATGATCTTCGTGGCGTCGGCCAGCTTCGCGTCGCTCGGGGTGTCGCCCGCCTCGGCCGTACGCCGCAGGTAGTCGGCGACGATCCAAGACTTGATCAGCGAGGCGGTGGTGCTGGTCTCGGCCATGTTCTTCGAGCCGATGATCTTCCCGGTCCGCTTGTCCAGCACGCTCCAGGAGTACCAGCCCTTGATGTCGAGGCTGTCGAGATCCTGCGCGGTGAACGGCAACGGCTCCAGCGAGGGCGACGGGGAGGGCGACGGCTGGGCGCGGGAGCTACGGTCCGTGGGCGTACCCGTGGACCGGCCGCCCGCCGTGGCCGGGTGCGAGCCGGCCGTGGGGCGCAGCGGAGAGCCGGGCACGAACCGGAGCGAGACGAGCACCAGCCCGACCAGGATCACGGCGACGGCGCTGAACAGGAGCGGGCGCTGGTTGCTGCCCGGGCGGCGTCGGGTGCCGGCCATCAGAGCTTCCCGACCGGCTGCTGCGGCACCTTGAGGGCGGCGCCGGGCTGCGGGGTCACCAGCTGGGTGGCGACGCTGGCGCAGACCTTCGCGCCGTACTCCAGGCCGTTCTTCTGCGGGTAGCGCATCATCACCGCCAGGGTCCAGTCGTCGGTCACCGCGAGACAGTTGACGTGCCACTGGACGTCGGCCCAGAGCATGGTGAAGCCGTTCTTGATGCTGACCGGGCCCTGCTCCTTGATCGAGTCGGGCAGGCCGTCGATGATGCCCCAGCGACCACCCTGGACGGTCTCGCTCTTCTGGTCCTTGACGCCACCGCGGACCTTCGTCATCTCGCTGAGCACGAAGTCGGTCCACTTCTGGCCGGCGGCGGTGCCGTCGCCGATGCAGTCGCCCATCCGCACCGCGTCGCGCGGGGACATCTGGGTGTACGCCCACTTCGCATTGGTGGGTTCGATCTTCGTGTCGGTCAGCTTGCACATCTTGATCAGCCGATCCAGCACCGGCTTGCGCCCGCCGGCGTTGTAGAGCGCCTCGGCGGACTTGTCGTTGCTGTCCCGGATGGCGGTGACGACCTGCTGCTTGCGGGCGGCGCTCAGCGGCTTGTCGCCCAGCTGGCGCAGGTAGTCGGAGACGATCCAGGCCTTGATCATCGACTCGGTCGAGTTGGTCCTGGTCATGTTCGCCGACCCGTTGATCTTGCCGGTCTTCCGGTCCATCAGCGCCCAGGAGAAGAACTCGCCCTTGAAGTTCACCGAGACCGGGCCGTCGGCGAGGGTCGGCGGGGGCGGCGCGGTGGGCGTGGGGGCGGGGACCTGCTCCACGCCTCCGCCGATGCCGCCGAGGCTGGCGAGGGCGTGGCCCCCGGAGAGGCGGGCATAGGCGGCGGGCACCAGCATGACGCCACCGAGGAGGACCGCAACGATGGCGAGCACCAGGATCACGCGATGTCGCATGAGTGGGTGAGCTCCAGATGTCTGGCCGGGGGGACCGGCTATTCCGAATGGGTTCAGCCTGATCGCCGAGGCCCGGGGGAAGTGGCCTTCGTGCCTGTGGCGATCGTCGATAGCCGATCGGTGTGCCGGGCGAAGTCTACTTCCGGGTGGGCCGTAGACCAGAACCCGACGCCTGGTGGCTTGCCACGAACGCGGAATATTCCGCCGCTATGCCGCGCTTAGGAGGATTCACCCTGCGGTTGTGTCCCATGTCACACGCGAAGTCGGCTCGGGGCCTTCTCACTGGAAGCGGTCACCGGGGACGGGAGGTGCGGCGGGATTCCTGTTACACCCTCTGGTGTCATCGGTCGCGAGCTGTAACACTGGCCTCATGTATGGCAACGACTTCGCCCCGCCCGAGGACGGTCCGGGCGGTGGCCTGCTCGGCGAGGTGGAGGCGGCGGAGGCGGCCCTGCGGGAGGCGGCGGCCAAGGCCCGACGCGGCGGCCCCGCCCCGGACGGCGACCTCGAGGCGTACTTCGCGGACGTGATCGCCGCCGATCAGAAGATCGAGCCGCGCGACTGGATGCCGGAGGCGTACCGGAAGACCCTGATCCGGCAGATCGCCCAGCACGCGCACTCCGAGATCATCGGGATGCAGCCGGAGGGGAACTGGATCAGCCGGGCACCCTCGCTGAAGCGCAAGGCGATCCTGCTGGCCAAGGTGCAGGACGAGGCCGGCCACGGCCTCTACCTCTACGCCGCGGCCGAGACCCTGGGGATCAGCCGCGACGAGCTGGTGGAGCTGCTGCTCAACGGGCGGCAGAAGTACAGCTCGATCTTCAACTACCCGACGCTGACCTGGGCGGACGTGGGCGCGATCGGCTGGCTGGTCGACGGCGCGGCGATCGTCAACCAGGTGCCGCTGTGCCGCTGCTCCTACGGCCCGTACGCCCGGGCGATGATCCGGGTCTGCAAGGAGGAGTCGTTCCACCAGCGGCAGGGGTACGAGATCCTGCACACCCTGGCCCACGGCACCCCGGGCCAGAAGGCGATGGCCCAGGACGCGGTGGACCGCTGGTGGTATCCGTCGCTGGCGATGTTCGGCCCGCCGGACACCGACTCGACCCACTCAGCGCAGTCGATGGCCTGGAAGATCAAGCGCTTCTCCAACGACGACCTGCGCCAGCGCTTCGTCGACATGTGCGTGCAGCAGGCAGAGATCCTCGGGCTCACCCTGCCCGACCCCGACCTGCGCTGGAACGACGAGCGGCAGGCGTACGACTACAGCCAGCCCGACTACGACGAGCTGATGCGGGTGATCAAGGGCGACGGGCCCTGTAACCGGCAGCGGATTGCCCACCGCCGTCGCGCCCACGACGAGGGTGCCTGGGTACGCGAGGCCGCCACGGCGTACGCCGCCAAGCGGATGAACAAGGAGAAGGTGGCGGCGTGAGCGAGCGTAGCGAGCGAACCGATCGGCTCAGCGGGAGCGATCCTTCGCCTCTGTGGGAGGTCTTCGTGCGGGCCCGGCGCGGCCTGTCGCACACCCACGTCGGGAGCCTGCACGCGCCCGACGCCGAGTTGGCCCTGCGCAACGCGCGGGATCTCTACACTCGCCGCCAGGAGGGCGTCTCCATCTGGGTGGTGCCGGCGAGTGCGATCACCGCGTCCAGCCCGGACGAGAAGGACGCCTTCTTCGACCCGGCGGCCGACAAGGTCTACCGCCACCCCACCTTCTACGAGGTGCCGGACGGGGTGGCCCACCTGTGAGCAAGTTGTTCGACTTCACCCTCGCCCTCGGCGACGACGCGCTGATCGCGGCGCAGCGGCTCGGCGAGTGGACCTCCCGCGCGCCGGAGATGGAGGAGGACATCGCGCTGGCGAACATCGCCCTCGACCAGCTCGGCGCGGCCCGCCTCCTGCTGACCTACGCGGGTGAGCTGGAGGGCGCCGGCCGGGACGAGGACGCGCTTGCGTACCTGCGCGGCGACCGGGAGTTCCGCAACTGTCTCCTGGTCGAGCTGCCCAACGGTGACTTCGCGGTCACGATGGCGAAGCTGTTCTCCCTGGCCGCGTACCAGCTGCCGCTCTACACCGCGCTGGCCGGATGCGCCGACGAGCGGCTCGCCGCGATCGGTGCGAAGGCGCGCAAGGAGTCGGCGTACCACCTGGACCACGCCTCGCTCTGGGTGAAGCGGCTCGGCGACGGCACCGAGGAGTCGCACCGCCGGATGCAGGAGGCGGTCGACCGGGTGTGGCCGTACACCCACGAGCTGTTCGCGGCGGACCCGGCGGCGCCGGTCGACCCGGCCACCCTGCGGGCCGACTTCGACGCCGTCGTGTCAGCGGTGCTGGACGAGGCGACGCTGACCAGGCCGGCCAACGGCTGGACGCCGGGCGGCGGCCGGGAAGGCGTGCACACCGAAGACCTCTCGTACCTGCTGGCCGAGATGCAGGTGCTGCACCGCGCCCACCCGGGGGCGCAGTGGTGAGCGCGAGGAGTGCAGCGAAGCGGAGCCCCGCAGTCGTGAACGAAAGGTGGCACTGGTGAGGTCGGCACGGGAGGCCGCGGCGGCGGTGGTGGACCCGGAGATCCGGGTGATCACCATCGACGAGCTGGGCATCCTGCGGTCGGTCGACGCCGACCCGGCCACCGGGCGGGTCGTCGTCACCATCACCCCCACCTACACCGGCTGCCCGGCGATGGACGTGATCCGGTCGGACATCCGCCGGGCGCTCGCCGCCGCCGGCCACCCCGACGCCGAGGTTCGCACCGTCTACGCCCCCGCGTGGAGCACCGACTGGATCTCGGAGAGCGGCCGCGCCAAGCTCGCCGCCGCCGGCATCGCCCCGCCCGCGCCGGCCCGGGCCGGGAACGTCGTGCCGCTGACCCTGGCCGTCCGCTGCCCGCGCTGCGGCTCCCCGGACACCGAACAGGTCAGCCGCTTCGGTTCCACCGCGTGCAAGGCCCTGTGGCGCTGCCGTTCCTGCTCCGAACCCTTTGACCATCTGAAGGCGCTGTGACTGTCACCATCACCCGACCGGTCCGTCGCCGGCCGGTCTTCCACCCGCTGCCGGTCGCCGCTGTCGACCGGCTCACCGACGACGCCGTGGCGATCACCTTCGCCGTACCCGAGGAGCTGCGGGAGGCCTTCGCGTTCTCCGCCGGCCAGCACCTCACCGTGCGGCGTACCGGGGACGGCGGGGAGGACGTGCGGCGGTCGTACTCGATCTGCTCGACCCCGGACGACCTGGCGCGGCACGGCCGGCTCCGGATCGGGGTGCGGGAGATCCCCGAGGGCGCGTTCTCCGCGTACGCCTGTAGCGCGCTGCGCGGCGGCGACATTGTCGAGGTGCTGCCTCCGCTCGGGCACTTCACCACGGCGTTCGCGCCGGACCGGGTCCGGCACTACGGCGCGGTGGTCGCCGGTTCCGGCATCACCCCGGTGCTCTCGCTGGTCGCGACCGCGCTGGCCGTCGAGCCGGCCAGCACCTTCACCCTGGTGTACGGCAACCGCACGGCGAACTCGGTGATGTTCGCCGAGGAACTGGCCGACCTGAAGGACCGGTGGCCCACCCGGCTGCACCTGGTGCACGTGCTCTCCCGGGAGCAGGGCGAGTCGCCGCTGCTGTCCGGGCGGATCGACGCCGACCGGCTGATCCGGTTGCTGGACACCATCGTCCCCGGGGACGCCATCGAGGAGTGGTTCCTCTGCGGCCCGTACGGGATGGTGGTGGACGTCAAGGCGGTGCTGGCCGCCCGCGGGCTGCCGGAGTCGGCGGTGCACACCGAACTGTTCCACGTCGACGCTCCACCCGAGCCGGTCCGTCGTCCCTCCGACGAGCCCGGCGCCGGCGCCGAGGTGACGATCGTGCTGGACGGTCGTTCGTCGAGCTTCACCATGGGCCGGGACGAGCGGGTGCTGGACGCGGCGCTCAAGGTTCGCGGCGAGCTGCCGTACGCCTGCAAGGGCGGCGTGTGCTCGACCTGCAAGGCCAAGGTGGTCTCCGGCGAGGTGACGATGGCCCGCAACTACGCGCTGGAGCCGGACGAGGTGGCGGCCGGGTACGTCCTCACCTGCCAGTCCAGCCCGGTGACCGACACCCTCACCGTCGACTACGACGCGTGAGACCGCCCGCCGCGCTGGCGCCCGTCAAAGTCGCGAAATTCTGCAACTGATTAGCGGCGGGTTGGCAGCTGGTTTGGCGCCGTTCATCTGCTCCACCGCGGACACCTGACGCCGCAATTGGCGCTGGTCGACGGATCCGGGGCTACGGGCGCGTGCGCCCAATTGCGGCGGGAACCCGTACGAGCCGACCCTGGTCGCGCGGCTGTTGTCGAGCATCGGCAATACCCGCAGTGTCAAGAACTGCCGCTCCGGGCGGTGGAGGGATTCCACGAAATCCCCGCAGTCGCCGTTCCCCGGGCGGGACTGGTCCACTCCTTGAAGGAAGGGCCGTTACGCAGCCCCTTCTCCGCTTGGCCTTCGGTGTTCTCGCGGCGCGGGTCTGAGCGGCTCCGGTCGCGCGAGCCACGTGTGTCGGCCCCGGGTGTTCTGGGCGCGGCAGCGGTGTGGGCGGTCCACCAGCCGGGCGGACTCGCTAGGTTTACATTTCCGTTATCTTTCGCCGCGACCCGGATTTGGGGGGCGATTTACCCCCGCCTTGACCGATTTGCCGCTTAGTGTTTTGCCTGTGTAACCCCCCTCGGATGTGACGCAGGGCACAGACATCGCCCCACCGCACTGAGCCCGTGACTCGCCGTACTTGGCCCATGATCAGGCCTTTGTGCTGCCCAGGCGATCAGCCGGGCGTCGTGGACGGTCTCGGCGGCCCGTGCCGCGAGTAACCGACTGGCCGCTCGAGCCGGCGCGATGGCGCCCTGACGCCGGTCGGGGCAAGAGGTTGACAGCCGTCACTGCCGCAAATATGGTCTCGGCCAATCGCAAGTGACAGTTCAACTCCGAAAGCGCGCCGAATCGTTCGGCACGCCATCCTGGGGACGGGGGAATGGCATTGCGACAGGAATTGAGCGGGCCACGCCCGGCACCGAAACTGTCGGTGCTCATTCCTTTTGTGGCGCGCCGCCCGGAGCAGATTCTCCCCTTTGCGGGTCTGGTCAATTGGACCTCTGCCGCACGGCTGTGGCAGGGCCAGTCGCTTGTCATGGAACCCCACCACGGTTTCGTAGCGGCGGCCGGAGCCGGATTCCGGGTCCCGACGGGGATCGGCGTCTCGCTGATGCCGCTGCGCCACCCGTACGAGGCGGCGATGCAGGCGCGATCGGTCGCCCTGGCGACCGGCCACCCCGTCGTCGCCGGATTCGGACCGGGTTCGCGCGACTTCCAGACCAACATCATGGGTGCGCCGTACGACAGCCCACTGACCACCGCGCGGACCTATGTCCAGGTGGTGCGCCGCCTGCTCGACGGCGAGGTGGTCCGGCTCGACGGGCCGGAGCTCCGGCTCAACGCGCAGCTCGCACCAGCCGCCGCCGCGCCGGTGGAGGTGGGGCTCGGCGTGCTGAGGCCGAAGATGGCGATGGTCGCCGGCGAGGTCGCCGACGTCGCGATCACCTGGCTGACCCCGCCCTCGTACATCCGCGACGTGCTGGCGCCGGCGCTGCGTGCTGGCGCGGCGAAGGCCGGACGGACCGCCCCTCCCCGGATCGCGGCCATGGTTCCCGTGGGAATCGACCGGGAGGACGTGCCCGCGGAGACGCTCGCGCTGGCCAGCAACGCCGCGCACCTGCAGGCGCCGCACTATCTCGACATGCTGCGGCAGGCGGGCATTCCACTCGCAGGCCGCGACCTCCAGTCGGCCGCCCGCGCCGTGGTCGAGGCCAACGCCTTCGTCCGCGGCGACCTCGACACGGTCGTCAAGCGGCTGGCCGAGTACGGCGAGGCGGGCGTCGACGAGATCGTCCTCAACCTGACCGGGGTCCACAAGGCGTGCGGCCCACAAGCGGCCTTCAGCGACCTGAAGACCATCCTCGGCGTGTGGGCATAGCGGGCAAGGGAGACGCAGCAATGGACCGGGCGGAACTCAGGCGAGTCAAGCAGAACATCATGTCGTGGGGCACCGGGAACCAGCCGCCGAGCAGTTGGCCGGCCGAGGCCGCCGCGACCATCAGCCTCGCCGACCGGACCCATCTCGCGGACGTCATCGGCACCGGCCTCGCCGGCGACGGGACGATCATCCTGGCGACCGGAGACCACGACGCGTCCCGCGGAGTTGTCGGGATCGACGGCTCGTTGGCCGAGCCCGGTACCGAACTCTCCGTCGACAGCGACTTCTTCCTGCAGACCCAGGACTACGCGAGCAGCAGGTTCATGTCGATCCTCGGCCCGACCCTGATCCGGATCGGTGACCTCGACGACGACTTCGAGGCCTTCCTCGCGGACGTGGACCAGGCGGTCAGCGAGGGAGTGTTCCCCGAGTTCGCCATCGCGCCGGCCGTCCGCATCGCCGACGTGCCGGCGCTCGGCGCGGCCTCCCCGCTGGACGGTCCGGGCCTGCGCCTGCACGTCGATCGCGACGGCGCGATCTCGACGGCGCCGGGCGGCAGTGCCCTGGGACATCTGGGGACCGGGCTCGCCGACCTGGTCGCCGCCTGGGAGAAGGCGAACGCGGCCAGTGAGCTGCCGTGTGCGGTGTGCCTCGGTGCGGTTCTTCCCGAGGCCGAGCGCACCGCCCGGCTGGGTGAGCGGCCGTCCGTCGCCCGGTACTTCACCGCGCTCGACGCGCTGCGCACCTTGACCGTCAACGACATCGCCGGCCTGCGGGTCTCCGGCTTCGGTGGCCGCATCACCGCCGGCCTGGCCGACGACGACCCGGCGGAGGATGTCGTCGACCCCACCCTCCCGCTGCTGATGTGGACGGCCGACCGGGGCTATGTCTACGAGCCGGACCGGAGACGGGTGTTCACGGTCGACCACACCGCGGCGCAGGCCGTCGAGTGCCTGCTCGCCACTGGATCGCCGGAGCTCGCCGCGCGTCACCTGCCGGGATCGACGGTGACCCAGGTGAACGAGTTCTTCACCGGGGCCGGGGTGGCGCTGACTCCCGCTCAGCCGAAGGTGGGGGCACGATGATGGCCACGCAGAGCAGCGCCCTACTCCCACCGGGCCGTGCCGGAGCCCGGGTCGACGAGTTCGGCGAGCGGGCGCGCCTGTGCGGGATCTACGACCGCGACGGCGCGCCGGTGTACCACGACCTCTCGGTCGGCGACGCGCACGAGATCCAGGAAATCGTCCGCGCGGTGCGGGCGATCCCGGGACAGGTGCTCGATCTTGCCGCCGGCTCAGGGCGGCTGACGCTGCCCCTGCTCGCGCTCGGCCGCGAGGTGACCGCCCTCGACCTTTCCCAGGACATGCTCGACCTGCTCGCCGGCCGGCTCGAGGAGGCACCCGCCCGGCTGCGCCGGCGGTGCACCCTCGTCACCGCGGACATGTCGAGGTTCCAGCTGGAACGTCAGTTCGCCCACGTGGTCCTGGGCACGGTCTCGATCTCGCTGCTGGACGCGGACGCCCGGCCGGGCCTCTACCGATCGGTCCGGTCGCATCTGCTCCCCGGCGGCCAGTTCCTGCTGTCGACCCTTGACCGGGGCGCGGCCTCCGGCGATTCCGACGAGACGGTGCTGCGGGTGACCGGCGCCAGTGGAACGCCGTACGACCTGCACGAGTACTGGCCGAGCGGCGCCTCGTCCCGCACCGTCACGATCCTTCCCGCCGACCCGCCGCCCGGCCCGGTGCCGGTCTGCACGGGTCAGGTCGGGACGGTCGGTGCCGCCCTCGCCGAGCACGAGCTCAGCGAGGCCGGCTTCGAGGTGCTCGACCGGACCGAGCTCACCGGAGGCGGGGACCGGCACCTCGTCACGCTGCTCAGGGCGGTGATGAAGCGATGACCCGGCTCGACACGTCCCTCTGGCCCTACCTGCTCGCCCCTAGCGCGCAGGGTGACGACAGCCTCTGCGCCGTAGCGGCGCACGGCCACCGGATCACCTTCGCCGACCGGCGTGAACTCCTCGACGGCGCCAGCGGCATCTGGAACACCAACCTCGGCTACGGCAACGCAGCGATCGCCGAGGCCATCGCCCGGGCCGCGCGGGACGCCTCCTTCCTGAGCTCCTTCCGGTACGAGAACTCCTACGCGCGTCAAGCTGCGGAGGATCTCGTTCAGGCGTGCGGCGCCGAGCACTACTCGCGGGTGCTCTTCTCCAGCTCCGGCGGTGCCGCCAACGACGTGGCCATGAAGCTGGTGCGGCACTACCACGCGCTCGCCGGCGACCCGCGCCGCAACCTGATCGTGGGCCTGCGGGGCAGTTTCCACGGCCTGACCTTCGGCGGATTCGCGCTCACCGGCGAGGATCTCGGGCAGCGCGTCTACGGGGTGGATCAGCGCCTCATCCGGCACGTGACCCCGAACGACGTCACCGAGCTGCGCGCCCTCGTGTCCCGCAGCGGCGCGCAGATCGCCGCCGTCGTCGTCGAACCGGTACTCGGGTCCGGGGCGGTGCCGCTGACCGAGGATTACATCGCCGAGCTGGCGCGCCTCCGGAAGGAGAGCGGCTACCTCCTGGTGGCCGACGAGGTGGCGACCGGGTTCGGCCGGACCGGGCTCTTCTTCGCCTCGCAGGCGTGGGCTGAGCAGCCGGACGTGCTCATCACCTCCAAGGGTCTCACCAACGGAACCTGCCCCGCCTCGGCGATCGTGGTCTCGCGGGCCGTCGTGGACGCCTTCGCGGCCGAGGACGCCGTCCTGGCGCACGCCGAGACGCAGGGAGGCAGCTCGATTCCGTGCGCCGCGATCAGTGCGACCATCGCCGAGATGCACCGGCTTGACGCGGTCGTCGCCGCGCAGTCGCTGGCCCCGCGGCTCACGGCCGCCATGGACGCCCTGGTCGACCGGCATCCCCAGGTGGTCGGCACCCGCGGGGCCGGGTGTTTCCGATCGCTCCAGATCGTGAACCAGGCCGGGGAACCGTTGACGCCGGCCGAGGTCGCCGGTCTGGTCGCGGCCATCCGGCGCTGCGGCGCCATCGCGCACCCGGGGGTGGGCGGGATCCAGCTTGTCCCCGCCCTCACCTACTCCCAGGCGGAGCTGGACGAGCTGATGGCGTGCGTGGAAGAGGGCCTCGCGTCCCTGGTCGCCACGGGATCCGCCGGTCAGGGAGGCGCGCAGTGAAGCCGACCATGACGCTGCCTCCCCCGCCGATGAGAGGCGTGCCCGAACTCGGCGGCTGGCTCCGCCGCAACCGGGTCGCGGCGGTGACCGTGCTGGCGGACCCGGCCGTGGTGGACCAGCCGATCACGGCCGCGGTGCGAGCCCAGGCCGCGAGCGTCGGATCCGCCCCTCGGCTGATCGAGGGAACCGGGCACGGGAATCTCGACGAGATACGGGCCCTCGCGGACCGGCTCGCCGAGCACGAGATCGTCCTCGGCGTCGGCGGGGGGACCATCCTCGACCTGGCCAAGCTCGCGGTGCTGACCGCGACCCGGCCCGAGGGCTGGCAACGGATCACCGCGCCGCAGCGCAGCGGCATGGTCGCCCTGCCGCCCCATCTCGGTAATTCGGTACGCGTGGTGGCGGTGCCGACGACGCTGGGCACGGGCAGCGAGCTGGGCACGGTCGCCTGCTTCGAGCAGGCCGGCGCCAAGCGGCTCGTCACCGGTCCGTGCCTGCGGCCGATGGCTGCGGTGTGGGACGCGGCGGCCACCGCCACGTTGCCGGTGGACCACGTCGCCGACGGCGTGCTGGAGGCGCTGTTCCGCACCGTCAGCGCGTACGTCGGTGATCCCACCACCCTTCCCGAGCAGGACGCGCTGGTCGAGGAGCTCGCCGGGCGGTTGATCCGGCTGGGCGACGCGGTCGCCGACCGCCGGCGGATCGGGGCGCCGATCGACGCCGACCTACGGCTGCGGATCGCCGAATGCAGCGGCGAGAGCCAGATCGGCCTGATCAACGCCGGGCGCAGCCCGTACGCGGTGAAGGGCTGGCCGATCGCCAACGAGCTGTCCACCACGCTGGGCCTGCCGAAGATGCGTGCGGTTGCCGCCGTCTGGCCCGTCCTGTGGCGGCGGATCGACGACGGCGACAGCCGGCTGGGCGACGCCGGTCGCCTGCGCCGCCTGTGGGCGGAGCTACGCCGCCGGGTGCCGCGGCTGGCCCCTGAGCCCTCGGCCGGACTCGTCGGCCTCATCGACGAGTGGGACATCCGCCGGCACGTCCGGGCGACCCCGGACGCCATCGACACCGCCGTTACCCGAGCCATGCGCGCCTGGGGAGCGGGGCTTCCGATGCTCGGCGGAATGACCGCGGCCGACCTGCGGGAGTTGCTCGCCGAAGCGACAGAGCCGCCGGACCCACCAAGGGCGTCCGCGGCGCCACAGTCGTCACGTCAGGGAGTTGCACTCCTTACGTGATTGCAAATAACGGTCCTACTGCCGCCGAAGGGAGGATTGCGGTGAACGAGATCAACGAGGAGCTGGAGCTCCAGGAGCTCGAGATGCAGGAGCTCGAGTCGATGGAGGCGCCGGGCTGGGTGACCAGCATCGGCGTGAGCGTCGGCATTTCCATCGTCAGCGTCGCCTGGAGCATCACCTAAGAACCACGGTGCCGGGCTACGAGTAACTACGAGGAGAGAGAGGAGGTAAGACGATGAACGAGGTTTCGACCGAGACCGAGCTGCTGGAGCTCGAGATGCAGGAGCTGGAGGCCCTCGAGGCGCCGGGCTTCTGGACCGGCGTGTCGATCGGCGTCGCGATCAGCGCCAGCGTCGCCACGTCCGTTGCCGTCACCTGATGACGGATCGGTGGTGCAACATCCCTAGCGAGCATCGCTAGTCCCGCATCCGCGGGACCTGCCTCGGCCCGGTTTCCTTCACCGTGAGCTGGGCCGAGGCAGGGGATTCCTACGGTAGACACCAGATGCGGATTGAGGAAGCCCGACGTGATCCCGAGCGCTACCGCGGTGCCTCCTGACTATGCGCAACGGCCGAGGCCGGCACCCGGCACCGAGGTCCACCTCCCGGCCGTTGACGGCGACCCCTACGTGATTCAGCGAGGCCCGAAGTACGTACGGGTCGGCCGGGACGTCGCGCGACTCGCCCGCGCGATGGACGGGCAATCCGACCACGCCGCGCTGTCTGAGGCGCTGGGACCCCCGTGGACGGTCGAGCTGGTCGCCCAGGCGGTCGAGAAGCTCGACAAGCTGGGACTTGTCGACCGTGGTGACATGGTCGCGCCCCGCCGGGCACCCCGGATCAAGGTCGTGCCACCGTTCACGATCCAGTTGACTCTGGTCCGTCCGGGGCGGGCGATGCAGGCTCTGCGGCCGGTGCTGGGCGCGTTCGCCAGCCGCTTCGTGAGCTACGCGGCTCTGGCGATCGGCCTGGGCGGCATCATCGCCCTGGTCGTCCAGTCCGCCGCCGTCGCCCAGGTGCTGGCCGAGCCGCTCGCCGCCAGCACGTACGTCGGTGTGCTGCTCGCCCTCATCGTCGCCACCTCGATCCACGAACTCGGGCACGCGGCCACGCTGTTGCACTACGGCGGGCATCCTGCCCGCATCGGCGTGATGCTGTACTACCTGATGCCGGCCTTCTTCTGCGACGTGTCCGACAGTTGGCGGCTGCCTCGACGTGACCAGCGGGTACGGGTGGCGCTGGCCGGCCCGGCCGTGCAGACCTTCCTGGCCGGCGTGTCCGCGCTGCTGGCCCTGCTCCCTGCCCAGTCGGGGCTGCGGACCGGGCTCCTGTTCTTCGCCGTCGTCTGCTACCTCACCGGCTTGCTCAACCTGCTTCCCTTCATCAAGCTGGACGGCTACCTCGCGCTCATGACGCGCGTTGACGTGCCCTTCCTGCGCACCCGAGCCATGACCGACGCGCGCCGCGCCATCGCCCGGTTGCTGTTCGGCGGCCGGTACGAACGGGAACTGTCGACCCGCTGGACGACCTGGTACGGCCTCGCCTGCCTCGGTTTTCCCGTCTACCTCCTCGGCACGGCGCTCGGCCTGTGGGCGGAGGTGCTGCAAGGGGGCGGCGTGGTGGGCCTCATCCTGCTTGCCTGCGTGGTGGGCTACCTGCTCTACGTCATGGCGCGTGGTCTCCGGAGGACCGCGCGGGAGGTGCGCGCGGCCGGCGCCCCCCGCTGGCGCGTCCTCCTCGGCACCGGGGTACTGGTCGGCGGGCTCGGTGCGCTGATGGTCCTGCCATTGCCGTACTCGGTCTCCGGTGCCTTCATCAGCAGGTCGGGGACGACCGAGTTGGTGCTGCTCGATGGCGCGGACACCGCGAGCCTGGCACCCGGGCAGACCGTCGAACTCGCCCGGAACGGCCTCATCGTGCAGGGCACCCTCGGCGAGGCCACGATCGCCCCCGGTCCCGGGCAGGCCAGTACCGCCCCGTTGTCGTCGTTCTTCCCCCTGCGTCTCGACAGCGATCCGGATCTGCCCGTCACCAGCTATCGGCTCGTCAGCGCGGATGGTGCGGTCCAGAACACGGCGGGCGTCGCCCGCGTCGACGTCGGCACGCTTCCGCTCTGGAAGCTGCTCTACCGGACGTACGTCCATCCGTTCCTGCACTGATCGGGATCTGGCCCGACATCTCGGTCCCTGCGAGCTGACAAGGAGACGTCACGTGCTCGACTTCCGATTTCTCGATTTCTGCCGTGACGACACTCTTTTCTACGATCGGCCCGATCCGCACAACGCCGAAGGGGACTTCCTCGCGGGCCGCCCCCCGGGGGACGGCTGGCGGTCGGAACGGGGCAGGGAGTGGACGGTCTGCACCCCGCCGGTGCTCGACATCCCCGACCAGGGCTGGAAGATCCACGTCTCCGCGTCCCCCGAGAACGCGGAGAAGCTGCTCGACGCGGTTGCGCCGTACTGTGTGGAACGCGGCCTGATGTTCAAGTACATCAGCAGCCGGGAGATCCTCGGGCGCCGCGGTAGCAAGTACGGCGATCGCACGGCCAGCGGGAAGTTCATCACCATCTACCCGCCGGACGAGGAGTCCCTGGAACGGACGCTGAACGAACTCGAGGACCTGATCGGCGGGACCCCGGCGCCATACATCCTCAGCGACCTGCGGTGGAAGATGGGCCCGCTGTTCGTGCGGTACGGCGCCTTCGTGCTCAGGATGGCCCGGGCGGAGAACGGCGCGCTGGTTCCCGGTATCGAGGACCCCAGCGGTCAGCTGGTGCCCGACGTCCGGCGGCCGTCCTTCCGGCCGCCGGAGTGGGTGACGTTGCCGGCCTTCCTCGCCGAGGCGCTGGAGATGCGTAAGCGCGGTGCCCTGCGCGACTTTCCGTTCCGCGTCTACAAGGCACTGCACTTCTCCAACGGTGGCGGGGTCTACCGCGCGATCGACAAACGGTCGAACGGCGAGGTGCTGCTGAAGGAGGCGCGGCCGCTCGCCGGGCTCGACGCCAGCGGCGCGGATGCCATCGCCCGCCTGGAGCGGGAGCACTGGGCCCTGAGTCGGCTGGCCGGGTTGCCCTGGGTGCCGGCCCTGATCGACTACCGGGATGGGCACGAGCACCGCTTCCTGGCCCGGGAATTCGTCGACGGCGAGCCGCTGATCGACGTGCTCCGCACCCGACACCCCTTCATGGGTGCCGAGAACAGCCCCCAGGCGTGCGCGTCGTACGCGTCGTGGGCCCTCACGATCCTCGACCAGGTCGAGGAGGCGATCCGGGCCATGCACGACCGGGGCGTCGTCTTCGGCGACCTGCACCCGGGCAACATCCTGGTGAAACCGGACGGGACGATCGCCTTCATCGACATGGAGACCGCGACGCCGGTCGACGCACAGTACAAGCAGTCGATGGGGGCGCTCGGCTTCTACGCGCCGGGTCACCTGTCGGGCACCGAGGTCGACCTCTACGGCCTGGCCGTCCTGCGGCTGGCCATGTTCGTACCGATGCCCCACATCGTTCCGTGGGGAGCCGCCAAGATCCGGGAACTCATCGAGGTGGCGGCGAACCAGTTCCAGCTACCGCCCACCGTGGTCGCCGACCTCGAACGCGGCCTCGGGCCGGACCGGATCCCGACCAGCACCGACTACTCCCTGCCGTGGCCAGCCGACCCTCTCGACGGCGACCTGAGGGATCGGATCGCCGACAGCATCCTCGCGGTCGCCACCCCCGAACGGGACGACCGCCTGTATCCGGGCGACGCCATGCAGTTCCTCCTCCCCGGCGGCGGCGTCACCTTCGGCTACGGGGCGGCCGGCGTGCTCTGGGCGCTGTCGCGCAGCGGTCACGAGCCCCCGGCTCAGCACGTGGACTGGCTGCTGGACCACGTCAAGGGAATGCCGAGCCCCGGTCCAGGCTTCTACACCGGGCTCGCCGGGATCGCGTACGCCCTGTCGGTCCTCGGCCGCGACACCGAGGCCAGGTCGTTGCTCACGGTGGCCGCGGAGTTGCCGCCGGACGGGGTCAACGGGAGCCTGATGGACGGATGGTCGGGCCTGGGTCTGACCGCGCTGCATTTCTCGGCCGCGTACCAGGACCCGGACTGTCTGCGCCTGGCGCGCGAGATCGCCGCGCGGCTGGAGCCGCTGCCCGCACCACAGTCCAGAGGACTCCTGCACGGCCGAGCCGGCCACGCGCTGTTCCTGCTACGGCTCTTCCAACACACCGGGGAACATGCCTTCCTCGATGCCGCCGGGCGGGCGCTCCGCGCCGACCTGGCCGGACTGGACACCGCGGAGCCGCCCGGCGCGTCGGCGCTGCCGCCCGGCCTCGTGGGCAGCGCCGGACTGGCGATGGTGACCCAGGCCCTGCTGGCAGAGCAGCCCGACGACGACCTCCGGCGGGCTCAGGAAACCCTGCTCGGCCAGGTGCGCGGCCAGTTCACGGTGCCGAACGCGCTGGTCAACGGGCGGTCGGCCGCGGTGCTGGCACTCGTCGGTCAGGACGTCGACCCGGCGGTATCGGCGGGCCTCCGGTCGCACCTCGCCGCTCTCGGTTGGGAGGTGGTGTCCACCGGGCCAGGCCGGGTGCACGTCATCGGCGACCACGGGCACCGGCTCTCCACGGACCTGCTGACCGGCTCGGCCGGGCTGCTCACCGCACTCGACGCGGCCGCCCGCGGCGTCGGCCCGCAACTCCCGTTCCTGGGCCACGCGACCACGGTAGCCCTGACATGACACGCCCACGAGGGGGTCACGGTTACCGATGATTGACGTGACACGGACCATGGCGACGTCCACCGGCATCGCCTCCGCGTTCTCCCTGGCGCCGCCGTACGACACGAATCCGCTGTGGAGCGCGAGCGCCGAGCTGCTCACGGTGCCGGGCGTGGAGCTGACCGACGTTCCCCTCTCGGCCCGCGTCGTGGGCGCCCACGGGCATTCGCGCGTCGACGCCCTGATCCGCGGCGCCGGTGAGGCCGTCGAGCGGTACGCCCTCCATCCCCGCCCAGGGCTGTCTGCGGTACGCGGGCGAGCCGCCGAGCTGGGCGAGCCGACCCTTGCCTTCCATGATCCACACATCGCGCTCGGCGCGCCCGAGGCGGCGCAGGCCGAGCTCACCTGGGTTCCGGGCCGGCGGCTGCGAAACTCCGCGACCGTGCTGGTCCCCGCGCCGCTCGTCGACTGGCCGTCCCTGGAGCCGGAGGCCGCCTTCTTCGACCCGGGTCCGTCGGGGGCAGCCGCGGGTAGCAGCCCGGAAATGGCGCTACGCTCCGCGCTGCTGGAGATCGTCGAACGGGACGCCGTCACCGTGGCGTGGGAGCGCGGGCTGCGGCTGCCCAGCTTTCCCGACCCGGCGGAGATGACGGCTGTCGATCCGGCCGGGCAGAAGGCGCGTACGGCTCTGCTGACCCTGTGGAGGCGTGCGCACGACGAGGGCATCATTCCGTCGCTCGCGCGGCTGCCCACCGCCGTACCGGGGCTCTGGTGCGTGGTCGGCGCGCTCGTGGACCCCCCGGGGCCCGGGGCCATCGCGACCGTGGGCCTGAAGGGGTCCGACCGGCCGTGGGAGGCGCTGCTCGGCGCCTTCCAGGAGGCGTGGCAGGTGCGGACGGCGCTGGAGCTGACCCGCGCTGAGGGCGGCGCGACCGACCCGGTGACGATGGTCGAGACCGAGCACGACCGGATCCGTCACATGCTGACCGCCGCGGGATACGAGTCGGTGCGCGACTGGGTGATGGGGTTCACCGCCGCCGGCGAGGCGACACCGACCACCGCCACCGTTGCCGATCAGGACATCCTCCGCGCGGTCCTGGCTGACGGAGGGGATCCGGTGCTCGTCGACCTCACGCCGCGGCTGCCTGCCGCCGTTCGCGCGATGGGGTGGTGCGCCGTGAAGGTGCTGCCGGTCGGCTACCAGCACCTGCGCATGAACGAGCGGCATCGATGGAGCTGGAACCGGCCCCGACTGGCGAGCGCGGTGGGTCGTACCGGGCACAGCGCTCAATACCCGGGGCCGTGCCCCGATCGACCACATCCGCTGCCCTGACCGCCGAACGACCCGAGGCCATGCCGATCTTGACCTGGAGGATTAGTGCTGGAACTTGACAAACTGGTCCGTCGTTTCGGCGACCGCGTTGCCGTGGATCATGTGTCGTTCCGCGTGGAAGACGGCATGATGACCGGGTTCGTGGGCGGTAACGGCGCCGGTAAGACGACCACAATGCGGATGATCATGGGGGTGCTGGCCGTCCATGAAGGCCGGGTGCTGTGGAACGGCAGTCCTCCCACCAGAGCGGACCGGCGGACCTTCGGATACATGCCCGAGGAACGCGGCCTCTACCCGAAGCAGTCCGTGCTGCCCCAGCTGGTCTACCTCGGGCGGCTCCGGGGGCTGACTGCCGACCGGGCCCGTCGCTCCGCCACGGAGCTGCTGGAACGCTTCTCCCTCGCCGACCACGCCGGCTCGCGACTCGAATCCCTCTCGCTCGGCAACCAGCAGCGCGTGCAGATCGCGGCAGCCATGATCGGTGGCCCCGCCCTGCTCGTGCTCGACGAGCCCTTCTCGGGACTCGATCCGTTGGCCGTGGACAGCATGGCGGAGCTGCTTCGGGAGTTCACCGCCCAGGGGGTTCCCGTCCTCTTCTCCTCCCACCAGCTCGAACTGGTCGAGCGGCTGTGCGATCGGCTGGTGATGCTCAGCGCGGGCCGGGTCGTGGCCGAGGGCACCGTCGACGAGCTACGCCGCCGGGGGCGATCGGTGTTCCGGCTCGTCACCGGCGGGGACATCCGCTGGGTCCGCGACGTGGCGGGTGTGACGGTGGTGGAGGAAGGCGAAGGATCGGCGCTCGTCGAGCTGGCGACGCCGGACGATGGAGACAGGCTGCTCAAGGAGGCGATGCTCCGGGGATCGGTGCGTGAGTTCGCCGAGATCGTTCCCACGGTCGCCGACGTGTTTCGGGAGATGGCCGCATGACCAGTTCGCCCACGGGCACCTCCACTCTGGAGCCGACGCCCGCCACCACGCCCAGCTCTGCGCCCGACGCCTTCCAGGAGAGCCCGAGCGGGCGAGCCTGGCAGATCGTCACGGCCCGGGAGATATCCGTCAAGTTACGCGATCGCGGCTTCTTCCTCTCGACCGTCGTGACCCTGGCCCTCATTGTCGGCGCCATCGCCGTTCAGGCCTTCATCGGCGTGTCCCAGGACAAGATCACGGTCGCCGCCACCGGACCGGGTAGCGCCGAGGTCGTCCAGCAGGCGGTCGCCCTCGCCGAGCAGGCCGGTGAGGACGTACGCATCACCAGCAACGCCAAGTCATCGGAAGGCGAGGTCGAGGACGCGGTACGCGCCGGGGAGGTCGACGCGGGGCTGGTCCCCACGGCGGACGGCTGGCGGCTGCTCGGCAAGACCGACCAGGAGTCGGCGGCGTCGATCTGGATCGGTGCGGCGGTGCAGCAGTTGGCGCTCGCGCGGAACGCCGCGGCGGCCGGCACCACCGTGGCCGACCTGCAGCGGGGCGCGGCCGTGGACTACGTACTGCTGTCGCCGGGTGACACCCCGCAGATGGTCGTCCGGGTAGCGGCCTACCTCTTCGGATTCCTGTTCTATCTGGCGGCGGTCCTCTTCGGGGTCGCCATCGCGACCAGCGTCGTGGAGGAGAAGCAGAACCGGATCGTCGAGATCATCGCGAGTGCGATCCCGCTGCGTGCGCTGCTGGTCGGCAAGGTTGCCGGGAACAGCATCCTGGCGCTCGCGCAACTGGTGCTCTTCATCGCCGCGGGAGCCGTGGGCCTGGTGGCCATGGGGAAGTCGGACGTCCTCAACCAGGTGACCCTGGGAATCGGCTGGTTCGTCGTGTTCTTCGTCATCGGGTTCGCCCTGCTCGCCTGCGTCTACGCGGCGGCGGGAGCGGTCTCGACCCGGACCGAGGACATCCAGGCCACGACGACCCCGATCAGCGCGGTCACGGCCGTCGTCTTCATCGCCGGGATCTCGGCGTCCGGCACCTTCCAGACGGTGCTCTCGTTCATCCCCCTCTCGTCGACCATCGCCATGCCGGCCCGCATGGTCGCCGGCGACACGGCGTGGTGGGAGCCGGTGGCCTCCCTGGTGATCTCGCTGGTCGCGGCGGCGGTTCTGATCATGGCGGGGGCGCGCGTCTACCGGCGTTCCCTCATGCAGACCGGCAGGAAGCTCTCCTTCCGCCAAGCCTTGAAACTGCCGGAGTGACGGCTGCCCAGACGTCCGGAAAGTCGTCCTCACCCGTGTCGAGGAGGGAGGTGAAAAATGAGCGACAACGCGACCTGGCTGCGCTCGAACAAGGTCATCGGGATCGTTCTCGCGGTGCTGGTGGTGTTCGAGGTCTTCTTCCTCGTCGGTGATTTCCCGGCTGCGGTGCGATACGCCGTGGCCGGCCTCATCGCGGTCACCCTGGTCCTGGGAGTCACCCAGCTCAGCCGCAACCGCCGCGGCTGATCCCGCCCCGGGGGCCGGGTTCGGGCGCCGCGCACGGCCAGCGGATCGGCCGTGCGCGGCGCCCGGCCTGGGGTTCGGCCCTTCGGCTGAGGGCCGCCCCGGCGCAGCCCGGCGCCGGGGCGGCGAGGGCGATCCGCCGCAGCCGACGTAGGCTCGGGGGGTGACGGTGAGCCGGGAGATCGACGACATCCTGCAGCGCGGCGCGGACGGCGGGCGGATCACGCCCGAGGAGGCCCTGCTGCTCTACACCGAGGCGCCCTTCCACGCACTCGGGGAGGCGGCGGACGCGGTGCGCCGGCGGCGCTACCCGGACAACATCGTCACCTACCTGATCGACCGCAACATCAACTACACGAACGTCTGCGTGACGGCGTGCAAGTTCTGCGCCTTCTACCGGGCGCCGAAGCACAAGGAAGGGTGGACCCACCCGACCGAGGAGATCCTGCGCCGCTGCGGTGAGGCGGTCGAGCTGGGCGCCACCCAGGTCATGCTCCAGGGTGGCCACCACCCGGACTACGGCGTGGAGTACTACGAGGAGCTCTTCTCGGCGGTCAAGCAGGCGTACCCGCAGCTCGCCATCCACTCGATCGGCCCGAGCGAGATCCTGCACATGGCCAAGGTCTCGGGTGTGAGCCTGGACGAGGCCATCGCCCGGATCAAGGCCGCCGGGCTGGACTCGATCGCGGGCGCCGGCGCCGAGATGCTGCCGGACCGGCCGCGCAAGGCGATCGCCCCGCTGAAGGAGTCGGGCGCGCGCTGGCTGGAGGTCATGGAGCTGGCGCACCGGCAGGGCCTCGAGTCGACCGCGACGATGATGATGGGCACCGGCGAGACCAACGCCGAGCGGATCGAGCACCTGCGGATGATCCGCGACGTCCAGGACCGCACCGGTGGCTTCCGGGCCTTCATCCCGTGGACCTACCAGCCCGAGAACAACCACCTCAAGGGCCGTACCCAGGCGACCACCATGGAGTACCTGCGGCTGATCGCGGTGGCCCGGCTCTTCTTCGAGACGGTGCCGCACCTCCAGGCGTCATGGCTGACCACCGGCAAGGACGTCGGGCAGCTCGCCCTGCACATGGGCGTGGACGACCTCGGCTCGATCATGCTGGAGGAGAACGTGATCTCCTCGGCCGGCGCCCGGCACCGGTCCAACCTGCACGAGCTGATCGGCATGATCCGCAGCGCCGACCGGATCCCCGCGCAGCGGGACACCCTCTACCACCGGCTCGCGGTGCACCTGACGCCCGCCGACGACCCGAGCGACGAGCGGGTGGTCTCGCACTTCTCCTCGATCGCCCTGCCCGGTGGTGGGGCGGGGAAGTCATTGCCGCTCGTCGAGGTCAACTGAACCGCCCGTCCACCGGCCGTACCTGCCGTCGCACCCTCGGTGACCGCCGTGAGCTGCGGCAGCGTCGGCCGAACGGCCAGTGGTTGGCCATCGATAGGTGTTTTCTGTCAGCCCGTTCTCCGGAGGCGCGCCCGGGACTGTTGGTGTCAATAGCCGTCAATTCGGGCAATCCTTAAGTGACTCTTAGCCGGGCAGGTGGTGAAGGTTCGGCGAGTGGGGTGGCGAGGGCGGTCCCAGGCCGATACCGTGCGGCGGTCCCTGTCCTTCATCCCATTTTTCGGGAGGCTTGGCTCCATGATCTTCCGTAACCGGCCGCTGATGCGGCTCGGCGCCGCCGCGCTGCTCGCCTCCGGTGCGTTCACCGCCCTCGGCGCGCCCGCCCAGGCCGCCGGCACCGAGACGGACCTCGAGCTCAAGGTCGCCGGCACGCGCGTCGCGGCCAACGCCGAGGGCAAGGTCGCCTTCGTCAAGGTCACCAACCTCGGCAAGAACACCCCGAGCGAGCTGGCTGTCCGAATCGACGTCTCCAAGGTGGACTTCGAGAAGGTCGCGGTCGTGCCGTTTGACGACTGCGAACCGGAGGGTGACAAGGCACCGAAGGCCTTCACCTGCTACGCCACCGAGGAGGGCCTGCCCGGCCCCGGCGAGACGGTCGACCTGCCGCTCCTCGTCTTCAAGTTCGACGTCAAGGGCACCTACCAGGCGCCGCTGTCGTTCAAGCTGATCTCGAAGGACGACACCAACCCGGCGAACGACACCGCGACCGCCACGCTCGAGCTGTCCGACCAGAGCGGTCCGGACCTTGCGGTCATCGCCGACGACGTCAAGCAGGCCGCCAAGATCGTCGACGGCAACCCGGTCTACTCGGGTGACCTGCACCCGGGCGGGCAGTCGGCGCTGACGTACGTCGTCGCCAACCAGGGTGACCAGGCCACCGCCGGCCTCAAGATCACGGTGAAGCTGCCCAAGGGTGTGACCCCGGCCGAGGCGGAGAAGGACTGCGAGTACTCCGCCGACAAGTCCACCTTCACCTGCACCTACGCCGACTTCGGCCTGATCCCGCTGGACCAGGACACCAACGACAACGACAAGCTGTACTCGGCGTACGGCTTCTACCACGTGTTCAACGTCGGGTCCGACGTGAAGCCGGGTGCCCTGACCGGCGGCCTGGTGTCGGTCGAGCCGATCGGCACCGTGCCGAGCATCGCCCGCGCGAAGCCCGCCTCGCAGCTGCCGACCAACGTCGAGGGCATGCAGGCTCCCGATGTCGACAACAGCGACAACAGCGACGGCTACGCCGTCATCGTCACCGCCAAGGGCGGCTCCGGCGGTGGCGAGGGTGGCCTGCCGGTGACCGGTGCCAAGGCCGGCCTGATCGGCGGCGTCGGCGCGGCGGTGCTGGCCGCGGGTGGGGCGATGTTCCTGGTCGCCCGCCGGCGTCGGGTGGTCCTGGTGGCTCCGGGCGACGAGAAGCCGACGGCCTGACGGTCGTCCTTCATCGGCCCGCGAGGGCCGTTCACATAACGCACGGCAGCAGGGGCGGGATGGGTCACCATCCCGCCCCTGCTGTCTTCGCTACGTTGAAGAGCCGACGCGGGGCGGGATGGACGAGCATCCCGCCCCGCGGCGTACCCGGGGGTGGTACCCGTCGCGCGTCGCCCGGCTGGCAGAGTGGAGGGGTGAGCCGTACCCCGCAGGGCCAGCGCGCCAACCTGGACAAGCAGCCGCACGAGGTCGCCGCGATGTTCGACGGCGTGGCGGCTCGCTACGACGTGACGAACACGGTGATGACCGCCGGCCGGGACCGGGCCTGGCGCCGGGCCACCCGGGAGGCGCTCGACCTGCGCCCGGGGGAGCGGGTGCTGGACGTGGGCGCGGGGACGGGTGTGTCCACCGAGGAGTTGAGCCGCTCCGGCGCGTACGCCGTCGGTGCCGACCTCTCCCTCGGCATGCTCCAGGCCGGTCGCCGGGCCCGGCCGCACGTGCCGCTGCTGGCCGGGGACGCGCTGCGGCTGCCCTTCCCGGACGCCACCTTCGACGCGGTGACCATCTCCTTCGCGCTCCGCAACGTGGTGGACACCCAGGCGGCGCTGCGCGAGTTCGCCCGGGTGACCCGGCCGGGCGGCCGGCTGGTGATCTGCGAGCTGAGCCACCCGACCAACCCGGTGTTCCGCACCGCGTACCTGTCGTACCTGATGCGGTGGCTGCCGGCCGCCGCGCGCGTGGTGTCGAGCAACCCCGACGCGTACGTCTACCTGATCGAGTCGATCCGGGCCTGGCCGGACCAGGCCGCGCTGGCGGCGCGTATCGAGGAGGCCGGCTGGGGCAAGGTGGCCTGGCGGAACCTGACCGGCGGGCTGGCGGCGCTGCACCGGGCGGTCCGGGACTGACCTCCGGACCGGCCGGGGCGCCTTCAGGGCAAACCACCCAATTTCGTTAATATCCGTTTTTGGTCTACTTTGTCCCGTAGGCTCAGCCCATGACGGGACCAGAACAGGTGGCCACGGACGACGACGCCGCGGAACTCATCGCGCAGCTCAAGGAGTTGGCCGGCGCGGATCCCGCGGACGTCCGCCAGGTGGTCGCCGAGGTGCTGGCCGCGCTCGACCGGGCGGCTGGGGGCGCCCTGCGTGAGCACCTGCCGGAGACGATCCGCCAGGATGCCGGCCTCGGACCGGCCGCCTCGGCCCGTCCGTGACGTCCTGGTGGACCCCTACCGGCACGTTTCCGCGAAGTTAGGTACCCCTCACCGATTACAGGTGTAACCCCGGTCATAGACTCCAACCCGATCGGCTTGTGAAGCATTTCACGAGCATGCGGGAGGAGGCGCAGATGACCGCGGTGGAGAACGACGCCGACGTGATCGTCGTGGGCGCCGGTCCCGGAGGATCGGCAACCGCGTACCACCTTGCTAGGCACGGCGTGCGCGTGCTGCTGCTGGAGAAGACCGAGTTTCCCCGGGAGAAGGTCTGCGGCGACGGGCTCACCCCCCGGGCCGTACGGCAGCTCATCCGGATGGGCGTGGACACCTCGCCCGAGGCCGGCTGGCTGCACAACAAGGGCCTCCGGGTGATCGGTGGCGGGGTACGCCTGGAACTGGACTGGCCCGACCTGGCCAGCTTCCCCAACTACGGCCTGGTCCGGACCCGGCTCGACTTCGACGACCTGCTCGCCCAGCAGGCCGTCGCCGCCGGTGCGAAGCTGCGGACCAGCGTGAACGTGATCGGTCCGGTGCTCGACGCCGACGACCGGGTGATCGGCGTGCAGGCCGAGGTGGGCCCGGACAAGGAGCCGGCCACCTTCCACGCCCCGCTGGTGGTCGCCGCGGACGGCGTGTCCGGCCGGTTCCCGCTCGCCCTCGGGCTGGCCAAGCGGGAGGACCGGCCGATCGGCGTCGCGGTGCGCCGCTACTACCGTTCGCCCGCCAAGCACGACGACAACTACCTCGAGTCCTGGCTCGAACTGCGGGCCAAGGGCAGCGACGCGCTGCTTCCCGGCTACGGCTGGATCTTCGGCCTCGGCGACGGCCGGGTGAACGTCGGCCTGGGCGTGCTCAACTCCTCCGCCGCCTTCGGCAAGACCAACTACCGGCGGCTGCTCACCGAATGGCTGGCCAACACCCCCGAGGACTGGGGGATGACCGACGAGACCAACGCGGAAGGGCCGATCCTCGGCGCCGCGCTGCCGATGGGCTTCAACCGGGTGCCGCACTACACCCGTGGCGTGCTGCTGGTCGGTGACTCCGGCGGCATGGTCAACCCGTTCAACGGCGAGGGCATCGCGTACGCGATGGAGTCCGGCGAGATGGCCGCCGAGGTGGCGGTGCAGGCGCTCGCCCGGCCCGCCGGCGCCGAGCGGGAGCGGGCGCTGCAGGCGTACCCGCAGGAGCTGAAGGCCCGCTTCGGCGGCTACTACCGGCTCGGCGGGGTCTTCGTGAAGCTCATCGGCCGGCCGGAGATCATGCGACTGGCCACCAAGCACGGCATGCCGCACCCGATGCTGATGCGCTTCGTGCTCAAGCTGCTGGCCAACCTGACCGACCCCCGGGGTGGGGACGCGATGGACCGGGTCATCAACGCGATGACCCGGGTGGCACCGGCCGTGTAGACCGCCGGACCCGGGTCGGAGCCGCCCCGGGTCCGACAAAGATCGACCCCCGCGGCCGAGGTCACGAGGGACGTGAATAGTGTGATTTCCGCTAACCACCGAGGTCAGGGAAGGACGAGCAGGAGACAACGATGACGCTCTCTCCTTACGCACCCATCATCGGGCTGTTCGCCCTTGCCGCGGGATTCGCGCTGTTCTCCGTGGCAGGCGCCCGACTCGCCGGCCCCCGGCGTCTGAACAAGGCCAAGCTCGAGGCATACGAGTGCGGCATCGAACCGAGCCCGCAGCCGGTCGGCGGCGGCCGGTTCCCGATCAAGTTCTACCTGACGGCGATGCTCTTCATCGTCTTCGACATCGAGATCATCTTCCTCTACCCCTGGGCGGTCTCCTTCGACGCCCTGCCGATCTTCGGCTTCGTGGAGATGGTCCTGTTCATCGTCGCGGTCTTCGTCGCCTACGCCTACGTCTGGCGGCGCGGCGGCCTGGACTGGGACTGAGGGAGGTACGCAGATGGGCATCGAGGAGAAGCTTCCCTCCGGCGTCCTGCTCACCACCGTCGAGAAGCTGGTCAACTGGTCGCGGAAGTCGTCCGTCTGGGGCGCCACCTTCGGCCTGGCCTGCTGCGCCATCGAGATGATGGCGGCCGGTGGCCCGCACTACGACATGGGCCGCTGGGGCATGGAGGTCTTCCGGGCCTCGCCCCGGCAGGCGGACCTGATGATCGTGGCCGGCCGGGTCAGCCAGAAGATGGCGCCGGTCCTGCGCCAGATCTACGACCAGATGGCCGAGCCCCGGTGGGTGCTCTCCATGGGTGTCTGCGCCAGCAGCGGCGGCATGTTCAACAACTACGCCATCGTGCAGGGCGTCGACCACGTCGTTCCGGTCGACATGTACCTCCCGGGTTGCCCGCCTCGGCCCGAGATGCTCATCGACGCGGTCCTCAAGCTCCGCGAGAAGATCATGTACGAGCCGCTGGGCCCGAACGGCCGCAAGATGCTGGAGGCCCGCAAGGAGCGCGGTGACGTGCCTGTGGTGCCGTACGGCTCGATGCCGTCGTCGTACCGCAACGACAAGGACCGGCGTGCCGAGTGGACCAGGGCCGTCCGCGAGGGGCGCGAGGAGCAGTTGCGGATCGAGAACTGGATGAAGGCCCAGAACCACCTCCACGCACACGGGGGCCCGAAGTGACCGCACCGAACGACAGCAGCAACAACGGCGTACCGGTATCGGTGCCGCCGGTCGGCGCCACCAGCGGCGCGCCGGCCGAACACCCGCCGGCCAGCCCCGCCGGCCGTGGCATGTTCGGCATCCACGGCACCGGCGACGTCTCCGGCTTCGGTGGCCTGGTCCGGCAGCGCACGCCGATCGAGGGGAGCCCCCGGCCCTACGGCGGCTACTTCGACGAGGTTCGGGACGCGCTGGAGGAGGCGTACCCCGAGTTCGGCGACGCGATCGAGAAGGTCGTGGTCGACCGGGGCGAGCTGACCCTGCACGTACGCCCCGAGCGGATCGCCGAGGTCTGCCAGGTGATGCGCGACGACCTGGCGCTCCGCTTCGAGCTCTGCTCCTCGGTGTCCGGCGTGGACTACCTGGGCGGGGACGAGCGCCGGCTGCACGTCGTCTACCAGCTCACCTCGATGACCTACCGGCGTCGGGTCCGGCTGGAGGCCGCGGTCTCCGCCGAGGACCCGCGCCTGCCGAGCGTCACCGGCGTCTACCCGACCGCCGACTGGCAGGAGCGCGAGGCGTACGACATGTTCGGCATCGTCTTCGACGGCCACCCCAACCTGACCCGGATCCTCATGCCGGACGACTGGGAGGGGCACCCGCAGCGCAAGGACTACCCCCTCGGCGGCGTGCCCGTCGAGTACAAGGGCGCGGAGATCCCGCCGCCGGACCGCCGGAGGTCGTACCAGTGAGCGCGAGGAGTGCAGCGGAGCGGAGCCCCGCAGTCGCGAACGGAGGGCTGGCACTGTGACGACGTCGAACTACGCGACCGAGCGCGAGACCACCGAGGGCAAGGTCTTCACCGTCACCGGTGGGGACTGGGACACGGTCGTCTCCGGCACCGATCCGATCAACGACGAGCGGATCGTCGTCAACATGGGCCCGCAGCACCCGTCCACGCACGGCGTGCTCCGGCTGATCCTGGAGCTGGAGGGCGAGACGGTCCGCGAGGCCCGCTCGGTCATCGGCTACCTGCACACCGGCATCGAGAAGAACCTCGAATACCGCAACTGGGTCCAGGGCTCGACCTTCGTGACCCGGATGGACTACCTCGCCCCGCTGTTCAACGAGACGGCGTACGCGCTGGCGGTGGAGAAGCTGCTCGGGGTCACCGACGACATCACCGAGCGGGCCACCACCATCCGGGTCTTGATGATGGAGCTCAACCGGATCTCCTCGCACCTGGTCTGGCTGGCGACCACCGGCATGGAGCTGGGCGCGATCTCGATCATGCTGTACGGCTTCCGCGAGCGGGAGTACATCCTCGACATCTTCGAGACCATCACCGGCCTGCGCATGAACCACGCGTACGTGCGGCCGGGCGGGGTGGCGCAGGACGTGCCGGACGCGGCGATCGCCAAGATCCGCGAGTTCCTCAAGATGATGCCGAAGAAGCTCAAGGAGTACGAGGACCTGCTCTCCGGCCAGCCGATCTGGACCGAGCGCACCAAGAACGTCGCGGTGCTCGACGTCACCGGCTGCCTCGCGCTCGGCGTCACCGGCCCGGTGCTGCGCTCCGCCGGCCTCGCCTGGGACCTGCGCAAGACCATGCCGTACTGCGGCTACGAGACGTACGAGTTCGACGTCCCGACCCACACCGACGGCGACGTCTGGGGCCGCTACCTGGTCCGGCTCGCCGAGATCCGTGAGTCGCTGAAGCTGGTCGAACAGGCGGTGGACCGGCTCGGCAAGCGCGGCCCGGTGATGGTGTCCGACAAGAAGATCGCGTGGCCGGCGCAGCTCGCCATCGGCGTCGACGGCATGGGCAACTCGCTGGAGCACGTCGCGAAGATCATGGGTCAGTCGATGGAGTCGCTGATCCACCACTTCAAGCTCGTCACCGAGGGCTTCCGGGTCCCGCCGGGCCAGGTGTACGTCGGCATCGAGTCGCCTCGCGGCGAGTTGGGCGTGCACGCGGTCTCGGACGGCGGCACCCGGCCGTACCGGGTGCACTACCGGGAGCCGAGCTTCATCAACCTCCAGGCCCTCCCGGCGATGGCCGAGGGCGGCCTGATCGCCGACGTGATCGCCGGTGGCGCCTCGCTGGACCCCGTGATGGGTGGTTGTGACCGATGACTGTGTTCACTGAAGAGACCCGGGAGCGGGCGCGGCAGATCATCGCCCGGTACCCGGCGGACCGGTCCCGCTCGGCGCTGCTGCCGCTGCTGCACCTGGTCCAGTCCGAGGAGGGGTACGTCTCCCCGGCCGGGGTCGAGTTCTGCGCCGAGGTGCTCGGCCTGAACAAGGCCCAGGTCGGCGCGGTCGCCACCTTCTACACCATGTACAAGCGCAAGCCGACCGGCGACTATCTGGTCAGCGTCTGCACCAACACGATGTGCAACGTGCTCGGCGGCCAGGAGGTCTACGACACGCTCTCCGAGCACCTCGGCGTCGGGCACGACGAGACCACCGGGGACGGGAAGATCACCCTGGAGCACGCCGAGTGCCTGGCGGCGTGCGACTACGGCCCGGTGATGACGGTCAACTACGACTTCTTCGACAACGTCGACCCGCAGGCAGCGCTCGGCGTGGTCGAGGAGTTGCGGGCCGGCGGCCGGCCGATGCCGACCCGGGGCGCGCGGCTCTGCACGCTGAAGGAGATGGCCGTGCAGCTCGCCGGCTTCGCCGACGAGCGGGAGGGTGCCGTCGCCGACGGCGGGCCGGGCGAGCCGAGCCTGCGCGGCCTGCGGCTGGCCGAGCAGGCTGGCATCTCGGTGCCGGGGTTCGACCCGAACACCCCGATCCGCAGCAAGGCCGAGGCCGACCAGGCCGCCGCGCAGGCCAAGGCCGCGCAGGCGGCCGGCGTGGCGGCCAACCCGCCGGCCACTGACCGCAAGCCGGCCGGCGACGAGGCCGGGGCGCAGCAGCGCAACCTCAAGGAAGCGGAGGCTCAGAAGTGACGACGCCTCGGCCGGAGACGCTGGCCAAGCTCACGCCGGTGCTGACCAAGCGCTGGCTGTCGCCGGACGCCTGGCAGGCCGGCACCTACGAGAAGCTGGACGGCTACGCCGCCCTGCGCAAGGCGCTCAAGGCCCACCCGGACGACCTGATCCAGCTGATCAAGGATTCCGGGCTGCGCGGCCGCGGCGGTGCCGGCTTCCCGACCGGTCTCAAGTGGGGGTTCATCCCGCAGGGTGACGGCAAGCCGCACTACCTGGTGGTGAACGCCGACGAGGGCGAGCCGGGCACCTGCAAGGACCTGCCGCTGATGACCCACGACCCGCACTCGCTGGTCGAGGGCGTGATCATCGCTTCGTACGCGATCCGGGCCAACCGCGCCTACATCTACATCCGGGGCGAGGCGGTGCACGCCGCCCGCCGGCTGCGCAACGCCGTGCAGGAGGCGTACGCCAAGGGCTACCTCGGGCGGAACATCCTCGGCAGCGGGTTCGACCTGGAACTGGTGGTGCACTCCGGCGCCGGGGCGTACATCTGCGGCGAGGAGACCGCGCTGCTGGATTCACTGGAGGGCTTCCGGGGCCAGCCCCGGCTGCGCCCGCCGTTCCCGGCGACCCACGGCCTGTACGCCAGCCCGACCGTGGTCAACAACGTCGGCACCATCGCCAGCGTGCCGTACATCGTGCTGGGCGGCGCCGACTGGTGGAAGACCATGGGAACGGAGAAGTCCTCCGGCCCGATGATCTATTCGCTCTCCGGCCGGATCGCCAACCCCGGCCAGTACGAGTGCTCGATGGGGATCACCCTGCGCGAGCTGATCGAGCTGGCCGGCGGGATGCAGCCCGGGCACAACCTGAAGTTCTGGACCCCGGGCGGCTCGTCGACGCCGCTGCTCACCGCCGAGCACCTGGACGTGCCGCTGGACTTCGAGGGGGTGGCGGCGGCCGGCTCGATCCTGGGCACCACGGCCACCCAGATCTTCTCGGACCAGGACTGCCCGGTCTACGCGACCTACCGCTGGCTGGAGTTCTACCACCACGAGTCGTGTGGCAAGTGCACCCCGTGCCGCGAGGGCAACTACTGGATGGTCCGGGTCTACCGGCGGATCCTCGCCGGCCAGGGCACCCATGAGGACCTGGACACCCTGCTCGACACCTGCGACAACATCCTCGGCCGCTCGTTCTGCGGTCTGGGTGACGGTGCGACCAGCTCGGTGACCTCGTCGCTGAAGTACTTCAAGCAGGACTACCTCGACTACATCGAGGGACGTACCGCGCCGAAGCTGTCGGACAAGCAGCTGGTGGGAGCGCACTGATGACCGACGTAGCCAAGCAGACCGAGACCGTCACCCTCACCATCGACGGCGTCCAGGTCACCGCGCCCAAGGGGGCGCTGCTGATCCGGGTCGCCGAGCAGATGGGCACCGAGATCCCGCGCTTCTGCGACCACCCGCTGCTGGCCCCGGCCGGCGCCTGCCGGCAGTGCCTGGTGGAGGTGGAGGGCCAGCGCAAGCCGGTCGCCTCCTGCACCCAGACCGTCGCCGACGGCATGGTGGTGCGGACCCAGCTCACCTCCCCGGTCGCCAAGAAGGCGCAGGAGGGGGTGATGGAGCTGCTGCTCCTCAACCACCCCCTCGACTGCCCGATGTGCGACAAGGGCGGCGAGTGCCCGCTGCAGAACCAGGCGATGTCCACCGGCCGGGCGGACTCGCGGTTCCACGAGCACAAGCGGGAGTACGAGAAGCCGATGGCGATCAGCACCCAGGTGCTGCTCGACCGCGAGCGCTGCGTGCTCTGCCAGCGCTGCACCCGGTTCTCCGAGGAGATCGCCGGCGACAAGTTCATCGACCTGATGAACCGGTCGTCCGCCGAGGAGATCAACATCTACCGGGACGACGCGTACGGCGATGAGGGCGACGCGGGTGACGTGCCGTTCAACTCGTACTTCTCCGGGAACACCGTGCAGATCTGCCCGGTGGGCGCGCTGACCGGCGCGCAGTACCGGTTCCGGGCCCGCCCGTTCGACCTGGTCTCCACCCCGAGCGTCTGCGAGCACTGCTCGGCCGGCTGCGCGCAGCGCACCGACTGGCGGCGGGGGAAGGTGCTGCGCCGGCTGGCCGGCGACGACCCGGCGGTGAACGAGGAGTGGAACTGCGACAAGGGCCGCTGGGGCTTCCAGTACACCCGCGCGTTCGACCGGCTCACCACCCCGATGGTCCGCGACGAGCGGACCGGTGAGCTGCGCGAGGCGTCCTGGAGCGAGGCGCTGACCCGGGCCGCCGAGGGGCTGCGCGCGGCCCGCGACGCACAGGGCACGGCGGTGCTGACCGGCGGCCGGCTGACCGTCGAGGACGCCTACGCGTACGCCAAGTTCGCCCGGGTCGCGCTGCACACCAACGACATCGACTTCCGGGCCCGCCCGGTCTCCCGCGAGGAGGCCGACTTCCTGGCCAGCAGCGTCGCCGGGGTCACCGACGTGACCTACGCGGACGTGGAGAACGCGCCCGCGGTGGTGCTGGTCGGCCTGGAGCCGGAGGAGGAGTGCCCGATCCTCTTCCTGCGGCTGCGCAAGGCGCACCTGAAGAAGAAGCTCACCGTGTACGCGATCGCCCCGTTCGCCACCCGGGGCCTGGAGAAGCTCGGAGCCAAGCTGGCCCGGGTGGTGCCGGGCGAGGAGGCCAGCGTGCTGGCCGAGCACGCCACGGTGGCCGAGGCGCTGGGCCAGCCGGGGGCGATCCTGATCGTCGGCGAGCGGCTGGGCGCGGTGCCGGGCGGGCTCTCCGCCGCGGCGGACGTCGCCCGGCGTACCGGCGCGAAGCTGGCCTGGGTGCCGCGGCGCGCGGGTGACCGCGGTGCGGTCGACGCGGGCTGCCTGCCCAACCTGCTCCCCGGTGGCCGCCCGGTCACCGAGCCGGCCGCCCGCGCCGAGCTGGGCGAGGCGTGGGACATCGCGGCCGGGGTGATCCCGAGCCAGGCCGGCCGGGACACCGACGGCATCCTCACCGCGGCGGCCAACGGTCAGCTCGGCGCCCTCGTGGTGGCCGGTGTGGACCCGGCCGACCTGGCCGACCCGCGGCTGGCCGAGCAGGCCTTGGACGCGGTGCCGTTCCTGGTCAGCCTGGAGCTGCGGATGAGCGCCGTGGCCCGCCGGGCGGACGTGGTGTTCCCGGTCGCTCCGGTGGCCGAGAAGGCCGGTAGCTTCCTGGACTGGGAGGGCCGGCTGCGCACCTTCGAGAAGGTGCTGGACACCGCGGCGATGAGCGACGGCCGGGTGCTCGACGCGCTGGCCGCGCAGCTCGAGATCCGGCTCGGCACCGCCGATGTGGCGAGCATCCGCCGGGAGCTGGGCGCCCTGCCGCCGACCCGGGTGGATTCCCCGGCGGCGCCGTCGGTCGAGCCGGCTGCCGTGCCGCAGCCCGGCGCCGGCGAGGCCGTGCTGGCCACCTGGCACCAGCTGATCGACCTGGGCACCCTCACCGACGGCGACGAGCACCTCGCCGGCACCGCCCGCCCGCCGGTGGTCCGGCTGGGCAAGGGCACCGCCGAGGCGATCGGCGTGGCCGACGGTGACCCGGTGACCGTGGGCACCGACCGCGGGGCGATCACCCTGCCGGCGGCGATCACCGAGATGCCGGACGCGGTCGTCTGGCTGCCGACCAACTCACCCGGCTCGACCGTCCGGCGCGGCCTCGGCGTGACGGCCGGCGCGGTCGTCCGGGTCTCCGCCGCCGCGGACGCGGCCGGTCGCCCTGGTCCGCTCCTCAACGCAGGGGGTGTTCAATGAGCCCGGTCATTCTGGCCGCGCAGGACCCGACGCTGGCCGACTTCGGCAAGGACCCGTGGTGGCTGGTCCTCATCAAGATCGTCTTCGCGTTCGTCTTCGGCCTGCTCGCCACGCTGCTCGGCGTCTGGTTCGAGCGGCGGGTCGTCGGCTACATGCAGGTCCGGCCCGGGCCCAACCAGGTCGGCCCGTTCGGCCTGCTGCAGACGCTCGCCGACGGCCTGAAGATGGCCTTCAAGGAGGACATCCTCCCGCGGGCCGCGGACAAGGTGGTCTACTTCTTCGCCCCGACCATCTCGGTGATCTGCGCGGTCACCGCGCTGTCGGTGGTGCCGTTCGGGCCGATGGTCAGCATCTTCGGCCACTGGACGCCGCTGCAGGTCACCGACGTGTCGGTGGCGGTCCTGGTGCTGCTGGCCTGCTCCTCGATGGGCATCTACGGGATCGTGCTCGGCGGCTGGGCCTCCGGCTCGACCTACCCGCTGCTGGGTGGGCTCCGGTCCACCGCCCAGATGATCTCGTACGAGGTCGCGATGGGGCTGAGCATCGTGGCGGTGTTCATGACCGCCGGCACGATGTCCACCAGCGGGATCGTCGCCAAGCAGGCGCACGGCACCCACCTGAGCCTCTTCGGCGCCGATCTCCAGGCACCGGGCTGGTACGCGATCCTGCTGCTGCCGAGCTTCATCATCTTCTTCATCGCCACCGTCGGTGAGACCAACCGGGCACCGTTCGACCTGCCCGAGGCGGAGTCGGAGCTGGTGGCGGGCTTCATGACCGAGTACAGCTCGCTGAAGTTCGCGCTCTTCATGCTCTCCGAGTACGTCTCGATGGTCACCATGTCTGCGGTGACCACCACGCTCTTCCTCGGCGGGTGGCGGGCCCCGGCCCCGATCACCACCTTCTGGGCCGGCGCCAACTCCGGTTGGTGGCCGATGCTCTGGTTCTTCGCCAAGGTCGTGATCCTGGTCTTCGTCTTCGTCTGGCTGCGGGGCACCCTGCCCCGGCTCCGGTACGACCAGTTCATGCGCTTCGGCTGGAAGGTCCTGCTGCCGATCAACCTGGTCTGGATCCTGGTGCTGGCCGGGCTGCGCTCGATCGAGCACTTCGACACCAAGTCCCGGCTGACCTGGACCGCGATCGGCGCGGGCGTCCTGCTGCTCGCCACGCTCTTCTGGCCGAGCAAGAAGGCGGCGCCGAAGCCGCCGCTGCAGGAGCAGGTCAACAGCCGTCCGCACGGCAGCTTCCCGCTGCCCCCGATGGATCTTCAGGTACCACCGAGCCCGCGCACCAGGCGCGTGGTCGCCGAGCGGGAGCCGGCCAACATCGTTGCCGGCTCGGACTCCAGGGAGGTGTGACGTGGGCGCGATCACCGGAACGTTCAAGGGCTTCGGGGTCACCTTCTCGCACATGTTCAGGAAGGTCGTCACCACCGACTACCCGTTCAAGCCGCCGGTATCGGCGCCGCGCTACCACGGGCGGCACATCCTCAACCGGCACCCGGACGGGCTGGAGAAGTGCATCGGCTGCGAGCTGTGCGCCTGGGCCTGCCCGGCGGACGCGATCTACGTGGAGGGTGGCGACAACACCGAGGAGCAGCGCTTCTCCCCGGGTGAGCGGTACGCCAGCGTCTACCAGATCAACTATGCCCGCTGCATCTTCTGCGGGCTCTGCATCGAGGCCTGCCCGACCCGTTCGCTCACCATGAGCAACGAGTACGAGCTGGCCCGGGACAGCCGGCAGGATCTGATCTTCACGAAGGAGCAGCTGCTCGCGCCGCTGCTGCCAGGCATGGAGCAGCCGCCGCACCCGATGCGGCTGGGCGAGAGCGAGAAGGACTACTACATCGGCGGGCTGACCAACCCGGGCACCTCGGCCGGTGCCGAGCGCTCGCCGATGAGCCCGGCTGCGGCTGGCAAGGGAGACACGGCATGACCACG
This sequence comes from Micromonospora sp. SL4-19, assembly GCF_047921475.1. NCBI lineage: Bacteria > Bacillati > Actinomycetota > Actinomycetes > Micromonosporales > Micromonosporaceae > Micromonospora > Micromonospora sp. SL4-19. The sequence goes on along the minus strand of NZ_JBLROB010000005.1, from coordinate 35,811 downwards.
CAGATGGTGCTCGCCGAGGCGGCCAAGGTCTCCGGCGGCGAGGCGGTGACCTTCTGGATCCTCGCCCCGCTGGCGCTGATCGGCGCGATCGGCATGGTGTGGGCGCGCAACGCGGTGCACTCGGCGCTCTGGCTGGTGCTGACCATGCTCTGCCTGGGCGTGTTCTACGTCCTGCAGGCGGGGCCGTTCATCGGCATGGTGCAGATCATCGTCTACACCGGCGCGATCATGATGCTCTTCCTGTTCGTGCTGATGCTGGTCGGCCGCGACGCCGCCGACTCGCTGATCGAAACGCTGCGCGGGCAGCGGGTCGCCGCGGTGGTGCTCGGCCTCGGCTTCGCCGGCCTGGTCGGCACCGGCCTCTACCGGGCCATGGAGGGCGTCCAGGCGGTCGGGCTGGACAAGCCGAACGCCGAGGGCAACGTGCAGGGCATCGCCCGGCTGCTCTTCACCAAGTACGTCTTCGCCTTCGAGCTGACCTCCGCGCTGCTGATCACGGCGGCCGTCGGCGCGATGGTGCTGGCGCACGTCGAGCGGCGCAAGGAGGACAAGATGGACCAGGTCGCCACCATGAAGGCCCGGTTCCGCCCCGGCAACTACCCCGGCCCGAAGCCCGGCCCGGGTGTCTTCGCCACCTCCTCCTCGGTGGCCACCCCGGCCCGGCTGCCCGACGGCCGGCTGACCGAGCGCAGCATCCCGGAGATCCTGCCGGTCCGGGAGTTGACCGCTGAGGAGACCTCGTTGAAGGGGACAGAGCGGTGAGCGCGAGGAGCACAGCGAAGCGGAGCCCCGCAGTCGCGAACGAAAGGCTGGCTCAGCAGTGACCCCCGACTACTACCTGATCCTCGCGGCGGTGCTGTTCACCATCGGTGCCGTCGGCGTGCTGATCCGGCGTAACGCGATCGTGCTGTTCATGTGCGTCGAGCTGATGCTCAACGCGGCCAACCTGACGCTGGTCACCTTCAGCCGTATCAACGGCGACCTGAACGGCCAGATCATGGCGTTCTTCGTGATGGTGGTGGCGGCGGCCGAGGTCGTGGTCGGGCTCGCGATCATCATGTCGATCTTCCGGACTCGGCGCTCGGCGAGCGTCGACGACGCCAACCTGCTGAAGTACTGAGGGGTCCACCGGTGGAAGAGACTGTGCAGTTTGCTTCGGCCAGTGGGCTGTTCACCAGCGTCTGGCTGCTGGTGGCGATCCCGCTGGTCAGTGCGGCGATCCTGCTGCTGCTCGGCAAGCGGGCGGACCGCTGGGGCCACTGGCTGGGGGTGGGCGCGATCGGCGCCGCCTTCGTGCTCGGCCTGACCTACTTCCTCCAGCTCCGCGGCCTGGAGAACAAGCAGGTCCAGCTGAGCCTCTGGCAGTTCATCACGGTCGGCGACCTCAAGGTGGACTTCGGTCTGCTCTTCGACCCGCTGGCCGCGGTCTTCGTCCTGCTGATCACCGGGGTGGGCTTCCTGATCCACCTCTACGCGGTCGAGTACATGGCGCACGACGAGGGCCGGCGACGGTTCTTCGGGTACTTCAACCTCTTCGTCGCCGCGATGCTCCTGCTGGTGCTCGGCAACAACTACGTGATGCTCTACTTCGGCTGGGAGGGCGTCGGCCTGGCGTCGTACCTGCTGATCTCCTTCTGGTACGGCCGGCCGAGCGCGGCCACCGCGGGCAAGAAGGCGTTCCTGATGAACCGGGTCGGCGACGCCGGCCTGGCCATCGGCATCTTCGTCATGTTCGCCACCCTGGGCACCACCCAGTACGACGCGGTGTTCAGTCACGTCGGCTCGCTGACCGGGACCACCGTGCTGGTGCTCGGCCTGCTGCTGCTCCTCGGCGCGGCCGGCAAGTCCGGCCAGTTCCCGCTGCAGGCGTGGCTGCCGGACGCGATGGAGGGCCCGACCCCGGTCTCCGCGCTCATCCACGCGGCCACCATGGTCACCGCGGGCGTCTACCTGATCGCCCGCTCGAACCCGATCTTCTCGGCCGATTCGACGCTCCAGCTCGTGGTGGTCAGCGTCGGCGCGGTCACCCTGCTGATGGGCTGTCTCATCGGTGCGGCGAAGGACGACATCAAGCGGGTGCTGGCCTGGTCCACGGTGAGCCAGATCGGCTACATGTTCCTCGGCGTCGGCCTGGGCGGCGCGGCCTACGCGCTGGCCATCGTGCACCTGCTGGCGCACGGCTTCTTCAAGGCCAACATGTTCCTCGGTGCCGGCTCGGTCATGCACGGCATGAACGACCAGGTGGACATCCGCCGCTTCGGCGGGCTGTCGAAGCACATGAAGATCACCTGGCTGACCTTCATGATGGGCTGGCTGGCGATCATCGGCATGTTCCCGTTCTCCGGCTTCTTCTCCAAGGAGCCGATCATCGTGGCCGCCTTCGAGCGGGAGGGCTGGACCGCCTGGCTCTTCGGCGGCGCCGCGCTGCTCGGTGCCGGGCTCACCGCCTTCTACATGACCCGGCTCTTCGTGCTCACCTTCCACGGCCCGGCCCGCTGGACCGAGGACATCGAGCACCCGCACGAGTCGCCGAGGCTGATGACCGTTCCGCTGATCCTGCTGGCGATCGGCTCGGTCGGCGCCGGTTTCCTGCTCTCCACGTCCGTGCCGGACTGGCTGACCGCCACCGCCGGCCTCGGCGGTGAGCACGCGGAACACGAGCCCGTTCTCGCGCACTGGCTGATCACCGTGCTCTCGCTGCTGATCACCGTGCTCGGCGCCGGGCTGGCCTGGATGCTGTTCCGCAACGGTACGGCCACCGAGCCGCAGCCGGCCGGCGTGCTGGTCACCGCCGCCCGCAAGAACCTCTACACGGACGCCTTCAACGAGGCGGTCTTCGAGAAGCCGGGCATCTTCCTCACCCGGGCGCTGGTCTTCCTCGACAACCGGGGCGTCGACGGGCTGGTCAACGGCCTGGCCGCCGCGGTGGGCGGGGGCTCGGGCCGGCTCCGGCGGCTGCAGACCGGTTTCGTGCGGTCGTACGCGACCTCGATCCTGACCGGTGCGCTGCTCGTGGTGGCGGCGTTCCTGGCCGTGCAGGCGGGGTGGCTGGCGTGATCGACCTCAACGCGGCCGCCCCCGCCGGCGGGCCACGCAGTCACGACGGAGGTAAGGCCGAATAATGTCCAACTTCCCGTTCCTCTCGGTGCTGACCGTGGCACCGCTGGTCGGCGCCCTGGTCGTGGCCTTGCTGCCGCGTCGCCGGCCGGACCTCGCCAAACTGGTGGCGTTCGGCTGGTCGCTGCTGGTCCTGGTGCTGTCGGTGGTCATGTGGATCGCCTTCCAGGTCGACGGTGACCGGTTCCAGTTCCGCGAGTCCTACGAGTGGATCCCGCGCTGGGGCGTCAACTTCACCTTCGCTGCGGACGGCATCGCGCTGGTCATGCTGATGCTGATCGCGATCCTGGTGCCGCTGGTGATCCTGGCCTCCTGGCACGACGCCGAGTCGTCGAAGCGCTCGGTGCCGGTCTACTTCGCGCTGCTGCTCGTCCTCGAGTGCACGATGATCGGCGTCTTCGCCGCCGCCGACGTCTTCCTGTTCTACGTGTTCTTCGAGGTCATGCTGGTGCCGATGTACTTCCTCATCGGCAGCTACGGCGGCCACCAGCGGCAGTACGCGGCGGTCAAGTTCTTCCTCTACTCCCTGGTCGGCGGTCTGTTCATGCTGGCCGCGGTGATCGGCCTCTGGGTGGTCGGCGGGAAGACCATGGACTGGCAGGCGCTGAGCCAGGCCGACATCGCCACCGACACGGCCCGCTGGCTCTTCCTCGGCTTCTTCCTCGCGTTCGCGATCAAGGCGCCGTTCTTCCCGTTCCACACCTGGCTGCCGGACGCCGGTGGCGCGGCCCCGGCCGGTGCGGCGGCGCTGCTCGTCGGCGTACTGGACAAGGTCGGCACCTTCGGGATCCTGCGGTACTGCCTGCCGCTCTTCCCCGAGGCGTCGAGGTGGTTCGCCCCGTGGGCGCTGGCGCTGGGCCTGATCGGCATCATCTACGCCGCGCTGCTGGCGGTCGGGCAGAACGACCTCAAGCGGCTGGTGTCCTACACCTCGATCGCACACTTCGGCTTCATCGGGGTCGGCATCTTCGCCTTCACCACCCAGGCCGGCACCGGCGCGGTGCTCTACATGCTCAACCACGGCCTGGCCACCGGCCTGCTCTTCCTGGTGGTGGGCATGCTGATCGCCCGGCGCGGCTCGGCGCTGATCAGCGACTTCGGCGGCGCGGGCAAGCTGGTCCCGGTGCTGGCCGGGGTGCTCTTCTTCGCCGGTCTCGCCTCGCTGGCGCTGCCCGGCACCGCGCCGTTCATCTCCGAGTTCCTGGTGCTGATCGGCACGTTCACCACCAACAAGCCGGTCGCGGTGATCGCCACGCTCGGCATCATCCTGGCCGCGGCGTACGTGCTGTGGATGGTGCAGCGCACCACCCAGGGCACCCTCAACCCGGCCCTGACCGAGGTCGACGGCATGCGCCGTGACCTCAGCCTGCGCGAGAAGGTCGTGGTCGCCCCGCTGATCGCGCTGATCGTGCTGCTCGGCTTCTATCCCAAGCCGGTCACCGATGTCATCAACCCCGCCGTCAAGGCGACCATGCAGGACGTGGGTCGGACCGACCCCGCCCCGACGGTCCGCGATGTGCAGGAGGCCCGCCGGTGAGCGTGAGGAGTGAACGAGCGGAGCGAGTGAGCCCCGCATTCACGAACGAAAGGTCAGTCCAGTGACCGAGTTGAAGTTGCCGTCGCTCGACTACGCGGCGCTCGCTCCAATCCTGATCATGCTGGGCGCCGCCCTGGTCGGTGTCCTGGTCGAGGCGTTCGTGCCGCGGCGCCTGCGCAACCCGGTGCAGCTGCTGCTCGCTCTGGCGGCGGTGCTCGCCGCGCTGACCATGGTGATCCTCAACGCCGACGACCGGCTGATCACCGCCGGTCACGCCATCGCGGTGGACGGGCCCACGCTCTTCCTGCAGGGCGCGATCCTCATCCTGGCCGTGATGGCGCTGCTGCTGATCGGTGAGCGCGCGGTGGAGCGGGGCGGGGCCTTCGTGGCCCACGCCGCGGTCACCGCCGACTCGCCCGACGACCGGCGGCAGGCCGAGGGGGTCGGCGGCACCACCGAGGTGTACCCGCTGACCACGTTCGCAATCGGCGGCATGCTGATCTTCGTGGCGGCGAACGACCTGCTGACCATGTTCATCGCGCTCGAGGTCTTCTCGCTGCCGCTCTACCTGCTCTGTGCGCTGGCCCGGCGCCGGCGGCTGCTGAGCCAGGAGGCCGCGCTGAAGTACTTCATGCTCGGCGCGTACGCCTCGGCGTTCTTCCTGTTCGGCGTGGCGCTGATCTACGGCTTCACCGCGGGCACCCCGGGTCGCTCGGCCGGCGTCGACTTCGCCACCGTGCACGCCGCGGTCGACGGCTCCCCGTCCAGCCCGGTGCTGCTCTTCGCCGGCATGGCGCTGCTCGCCATCGGTCTGCTCTTCAAGGCCGCCGCCGCGCCGTTCCACGTCTGGACCCCGGACGTCTACCAGGGCGCACCTACCCCGGTGACCGGCTTCATGGCGGCCTGCACCAAGGTCGCCGCCTTCGGCGCCCTGCTGCGGGTCTTCCACGTCGCCTTCGCCGGTGCCGCCTGGGACTACACCCCGGTGATCGGCGCGGTCGCGGTGCTGACCATGCTGGTCGGCGCGGTGCTGGCGGTCACCCAGACCGACATCAAGCGGCTGCTGGCGTACTCGTCGATCGCGAACGCCGGCTACCTGCTGGTGGGCGTGCTGGCCCCGAGCAAGGAGGGGCTCTCCGGCACGATGTTCTACCTGGTCGCGTACGGCTTCTCGGTGATCGCCGCGTTCGCCGTGGTGACGCTGGTCCGGGACGCCGACGGGGAGGCCACCCACCTGTCCCGCTGGGCCGGCCTGGGCCGCCGGTCGCCGTTCTTCGCCTCGATCTTCACCTTCATCCTGCTGGCCTTCGCCGGTATCCCGCTGACCAGCGGGTTCACCAGCAAGTTCGCGATCTTCGCCCCGGCGCTGGACGCGAACCAGGCCTGGCTGGTGATCGCCGGTGTGCTGACCAGCATGGTGCTGGCCTTCCCGTACCTGCGGGTCGTGGTGATGATGTGGCTGTCCGAGCCGGGCGACGCCACTCCGACGGTCACCGTGCCGGGCGGGCTCACCTCGGCGGCCCTGGTCGTCGCAGTGCTGGCCACCCTGGTCCTGGGTGTCGCCCCCGCGCCGCTGCTCGACCTGGCCAACAGTGCCGCCGAATTCGTGCGATGACAGTGGTTCCCCCACCGGGGGCCGGTACGCGTGGCGTACCGGCCCCCGGTCCGTATCCCCCTCGCCGGGCAGGTCGAACGGGTGTGGCATGGTTGAGGACGTGGTGATTCCGGCTGGCGAGCGTTCAGGTGTCACCGGCTCCGGCGGTCGTCGGGGGCCGGACGGCACGGGTCAGTTCGGCGCGCTCGGCCTGGAGCTTGCCGACCCGCGCGTCGAGGCGTCCGTGCTGGGCCTGCTGGAACAGGTCGAGACCGAGCTGCGGGCCAGCGTGGCCAGCGCCGACCCGCTCGTCACCGAGGCGGCCCGGCACCTGATGGAGGCCGGCGGCAAGCGGTTCCGCCCGCTGCTGGTGGCGCTGGGCGCCCAGTTCGGCGATCCGACCTGCGCGCAGGTCGTACCGGCCGCCGTGGTGATGGAGCTGACGCACCTGGCGACGCTCTACCACGACGACGTCATGGACGAGGCGGCCGTGCGCCGGGGCGCCCCGAGCGCCAACTACCGCTGGACCAACTCGGTGGCCATTCTGGTCGGTGACTATCTCTTCGCCCGGGCCGCGGACATCGCGGCGGACCTCGGCGTCGAGGCCGTGCGCCTGCAGGCGCGCACCTTCGCCCGGCTGGTGCACGGGCAGATCGCCGAGACCGTCGGCCCGCGCGGCGGGGACCCGGTCGCGCACTACCTGCACGTCATCGCCGAGAAGACCGGGTCGCTGATCGCCACCTCGGCCCGCTTCGGCGGCATGTTCGGCGGGGCCTCCGTCGAGCACATCGAGGCCCTGGCCGGGTACGGCGAGATCATCGGGGTGGCCTTCCAACTCTCCGACGACCTGCTCGACATCGCCTCCGAGTCGGTGCAGTCCGGCAAGACGCCCGGCACCGACCTGCGGGAGGGCGTGCCGACCCTGCCGGTGCTCTATGCGCTGGCCTCGGACGACTCGGACGCCGCCTCGGTGCGGCTGCGGGAGATCCTGGCCACCGGCCCGCTGGTCGACGACGCGCTGCACGCCGAGGCGCTCGGCCTGCTTCGCGAGTCCCCCGCGCTCAAGCGTGCCCGGGAGACGGTCCGCAGCTACGCCGAGGACGCTCGCGCCCGGCTCGCGCCGCTGCCGGACAGCCCCGCCCGTCGTGCCCTCGAGTCCCTCTGCGACTACATCGCCGACCGCACGAGCTGACGCCCGGGTCGGTCAAGAGGCTTGCGTCGGAAGCGGCCTGCGGCCACGCAAACCTTCTGATCGACGCTGCTCTCCGTCAGTGGCGGGCGAGGAGGCGGCTGCCCATCAGCATGAGGAGCGCGGCCACCAGCATCGACGCGGCGGCCACCGTCCACATGGTGGGGTAGCCGAGACCGTCGGCCAGGGCGCCGAGACCCAGCGGGCCGAGACAGCCGCCCGCGTACACCCCGGTCTGGGTGATCGAGGTGGCGGCGGCCGGGGCCTGCGGGTGCAGCTTGACCACCGCGAAGTTCATCAGCCCGGGCCAGGCCCAGCCGAGCCCGAAGCCGAGCACCACGCCGGCCACCAGCGACACGGAGCCGGCCAGGGCCAGCAGGGCCAGCCCGACCGCGCCGACCACCAGCATTGCGGCGATCAGCGCGACGTGCCCGGTCTCCCGGCGGTCGGCGAGCCCGCCGGCACCGATCCGGGCCACCACGCAGACCGCGCTGCCCAGGGTCAGGGTGAGGCCGGCCAGGGCCGGTGACAGCCCGCGCGCGGCCGACGAGTCCACCACGAAGGTGCCCAGCGCGTTCGCCGCCGCGGCCGCCAGGGTGGCGGCCACGCCGAGGACCACCAGCGCCACCGTCGCCCGGCCCGCCCGTCCGGCGCTGGCCCGCCCGGTGGAGGCGCTTGCCTGCCGGGGGACGGCGGGCAGCGCGGCCAGCGCCGCTGCGGCGGCGGCCACGAACGCCCAGCGCCAACCGGCGGTCAGGGCGATGGTGGGCACCGCCGCGCCGGCCAGCAGCGTGGAGACCGGGATCGCGGCCTGCTTCACCCCGAAGGAGAGCCCCTGCCGGTGGGCGGGCACGTGCCGGGCCAGCGCCATGTTGCTGGCGAGCTGCCCGAGGGCGTTCGCGGCGGCACTGAGCCCGAGCAGCCCGACCAGCGCCGGATACGACCGGGCCAGCCCCGCCACCGCCAGCAGCGAGCCGGCGGAGAGCAGGATGCCGGCGCGGGCCACCACGGCGGGGCTGTACCGCTCCACGAGCGCGCCGGAGGGGACCGAGGCGAGCGCGCTGATCCCGAAGTAGACCGAGACGGCCAGGCCCAACCCGGCGGGAGAGAAGTGCAGGTCGTGACCCATCTGCACGGCGAGGCCGCCGACCAGGAAGACGGGCAGGACGCAGGCGATCGTGGTGGCGATGGCGCCCGCGCTGACGCCGATGGCGGCTCGGGAGGTGGGGGGTGCGGGGTGCAGCGTGGTGTCGGTCATGATCAGCCAAACCTACGCCGGTTACGTTTTGGCAACGGATCGTGTCTGTCGGTGTACGGGCTGCACCCGGTGATCTGGCATCCTCGATCCGAACAGGCATTTCGCACTCGGCCTGATTTTCATATGGTGTAAGTCCCCGGCGGCGGAGGTGGTTGTGCGCGACCCCCTGGCGGAGCCTTCGGATCTGATCCGAAGTGTCTCCCGTGCGCTTCGAGTGCTTGAGTCGGTCGGCCGTGCGCCGAGGGGACTCACGGTCAAGCAGATCGCCCGTCGCTGCGAGCTGACCGTCGCCACCACGTACCACCTGGTCCGCACCCTCGCGTACGAGGGATACGTGATCCGGCGGGAGGACGGGACGTACATCGTCGGGTTGGAGATCGCCGACCGGTACCGGGAGCTGGTGACCGCGTTCCGGGGGCCGCCAGCGGTCGGCGAGTCGTTGCGGCGGGCGGCGGTGGACACCGGCTGGAGCCACTACCTGGGGCGGTTCGTGGGCGGCCAGGTGGCGGTCACGGCGGTGGCCGAGGGGCCGCGCTCGCCGTACCTGGAGGATCTGGTGCCGGGCTTCGACGAGGGCGCGCACGCCACCGCCCTCGGCAAGAGCCTGCTCGCCACCCTCACCGCCGAGCAGCGTCTGCGCTACCTGCGCGAGTACGGCATGCGCCCGTTCACCAGCGCCACGCTGACCACGTCCGAGGCGTTCGAGGCCGATCTGGCCGCCGGCGACCGGCGCGGCATGCAGTTGGAGCTGGGGCAGTTCCGGCAGGGGGTGGCCTGCGCGGCGGTGCTGGTCACCCCGGACAAGGACATCGAGCGCCGGGTGGTGCTGGCCTGCGCGCTGCCGGCCAGCGAGATGATGACCTCCGCCCGGGTGGTCCGGGCCAAGCTGCTCACCGTGGCGCGCGCGATCGCCGAAGGCGTCGCCGCCGAGCAGTGACGCGCCGAAGGACCCCGCAGACGTACGGGGCGGACGCTGCCAGGACACGGTTGGCTGATGCCGGCGCGGACGTGAATCGGATGTGAACACCTACGCGACGAGCTGGGGCTGAACCGAACGGCGCCACCGCACGTATCCACAGTCAAACGCAACCGCCGGACGCGCCGTACGGGAGCGAGGAGACCCGCCATCAGCGACCACGACGCCCAACTGCTGCGCGCGCTGCATGACGAACACGCCGACGCGCTCCTCGCGCACGCCCTCCGGCTGGTCAACGGCGACCGGGCGCGCGCCGAGGACCTCGTCCAGGAGACGCTGCTACGGGCCTGGCGGCACCCGGAGTCGCTGGACCCGCGACGCGGGTCGGTGCGTGCCTGGCTCTTCACCACCGCGCGGAACCTGGCCATCGACGCCTGGCGGCGACGGTCCAGCCGGGTCGGCGAGGTCTACACCGACGAGCTGCCCGAACCTCCCGAGACGATCGACGAGGCGGAGCGTGCGGTGGAGGCGTGGACCGTGGCCGAGGCGTTGAACCGGCTCAGCCCGACCCACCGCGAGGTGCTGGTCGAGTGCTTCTACCAGGGACGGTCGGTGGCGGAGGCCGCGGCCCGGCTCGGCGTGCCGCCGGGCACGGTGAAGTCGCGCACCCACTACGCGTTGCGATCACTTCGGTTGGTGCTGGCCGAGATGGGGGTGACCGGATGAGCCGCTGCGAGTTCGCGCACGACGACGGCGCGTACGTGCTGGGCGCCCTCGCCCCGACGGAACGGGCCGCCTACGAGCGGCACCTGGCCGGCTGCGCCGCGTGCCGCGAGGCGGTCGCCGAGCTCGCCGTGCTGCCCGGCCTGCTGGGGCGGCTCGACCCGGCCGGGCTGGAGCAGTTCCTGCCGTCGGTGGCGGCGACCTCCCAGGTGCCCGCGCTGCTCGAGGCCGCGCGGGAGCGCCGGCACCGTGAGCGGTCCCGGTCGCGCCGACGGTACGTGCTGACCGCGCTCGCCGCGGCCGCCCTCGCGGTGCTGGCCGGCATCGGAGTGGCTCTGGTCCGCCCGGCAGCCCCGGCGGCGCCGCAGGTGCCCCTGGCCGCGATGCGGCCGGTCGCCGGCGCGGTCCCGCTGCACGCCGAGATCGGGCTGACGACCACCGACTGGGGGACCGAGGTCACCATGCGCTGCGGGTACGACCAGCGCGCCGGCTACCGCGAGGCGTACACCTTCCGGCTGGTGGCGCACGGCCCGGACGGCGTGACGGAGCAGATCGGTTCCTGGTTGGCCGCCCCCGGCGACGACGTGCGCCTCACCGGCGCCACCCACTTCACCCGGGGCGAACTGGTCCGGCTCGAGCTGCTGCGCGGCGACGACAGCCCCGTCCTCGCCTACGACGTCCGCTGAGGGATCAGCGGGTCGCGGCGGGAACCGGCGTGCTGGCCCGCGCTGCGGCGCGGGTACGCCGGGCGTTGCGGAGAGCGTCCGTGGTGAAGACGACCAGGGCGAGCCAGACCAGGGCGAAGCCGGCCAGCCGGGCTGGCGGCATCGGCTCGTGGTAGATCAGCACGCCGCAGCCGAGCTGGAGGATCGGGCCGACGTACTGCAGCATGCCGATGGTGGACAACGGCAGCCGGTTCGCCGCCCCGGCGAAGAGCAGCAGCGGGATCGCGGTGGCCGCGCCGGCCAGCACCAGCAGCGCGGTGTGCCCGGCGGAGACGTGCCCGAACGTCGCCCCGCCGTCCCGGGTCAGCCAGCCCAGATATGCCAGCGCCGGCAGCGCCAGCACCGCGGACTCGACGAAGAGCCCCTCCGCGGCGGGCAGCCCGAGCCGCTTCTTGACCAGGCCGTACCCGGCGAAGCTGAACGCCAGGACGAGCGCCAGGTAGGGCGGTCGGCCGTAGTCGACGGTCAGCACCGCGACGGCGAGGCCGCCGACGCCGAGCGCCGCCCACTGCGCCGGGCGCAGCCGCTCGCGCAGCAGGAAGACCCCGATCAGGACGATGACCAGGGGGTTGATGAAGTAGCCGAGGGCGGTCTCCACCACCCGGTCGGAGTTCACCCCGTAGATGTAGGTGCCCCAGTTGACGGCGATCAGGGCGGCGGCGGTGCCGATGCCGGCGAGGGCCCGGGGCCGTCGGGCCAGCGCCCGGAGGAAGCCGATGTTGCGCATCGCGGCCAGCAGCAGGGCCACGAAGACCACCGACCAGACGATCCGGTGGGCGAGGATCTCCACCGCCCCGGCCGGGCGGAGCAGCTTCAGGTAGATGGGGAAGAAACCCCAGATCAGGTACGCGCCGAAGCCGTACAGGTAGCCGAGGCGGGTCTGGTTCACGCCTCCACCGTAAGTGGTGAATCGGCGCTCTGGTCCTTTCCGGTGACCTGGGTCACCCGCTGGTCGAGCTGCATCCAGCGATCGGGCTCGACCGGGGCGAAGCCGATCTTGGCGTAGACGCCGTGCGCGTCGCCGGTGGCCAGCACGATCCGGCGTACGCCCAGCTCGGCCAGGTGGTCGCGGACCGCGCCGGCCAGCCAGGTGCCCAGCCCCCGGCCGCGCTCGGCCTGGTCCACGTACACGTCGCAGAGCCAGGCGAAGGTGGCCCGGTCGGTGACCACACGGGCCACCGCGACCTGCCGCCCGTCCCCGGGTCGGTAGACGCCGAAGCCGATCGAGCCGGCGAAGGCCCGCTCGACCGTCTCACGCTCCCGGCCGATCGCCCAGTACGCGTCGGTGGAGAGCCAGCGGTGCACCCGCTCGAGGTCGAGCCGGGACGCTTCGGTGCTGAGCTGATAGCCGTCGGGGCGGGTCAGGGTGAACACCCCTGCGACGCTACTGCCGGTGGAGCCGCCCCTCGCCAGCCAATTCCCGCCCACTGGCCCTGGCCGGCGGGCGGGAATCGACGGGCGACGCGCGATCAGTCGCGGTCGAGGACGGTGCCGAGGAGCCAGGTCACGATGCTGACGAAGAGCGCGCCCAGCAGCGCGGCCGGCCAGAAGCCGTCCACGTGGAACGGCAGCCCGGCCTGACCGGCGATCCAGCTCGTCAACAGGAAGAGCAGGCCGTTGACCACCAGCGCGATCAGGCCGAGGGTCAGCAGGTAGAAGCCGCAGCCGACGGTCTTGATGATCGGCTGGAGCACCGCGTTGACCACCCCGAAGATCGCCGCGACCAGCACCAGCGTGGTCACCTTTTCGGTGACCGTCTCGGCGTTCAGGGTGATGCCCGGGATGATCAGCGTGGCCAGCCAGAAGGCCACCGCCGTCGAGGCCAGCCGAATCAGAAGACCCTTCAGGAAATCCATGGCCGGGATCGTGCCACGCTCCGTCCACCGGGGGAACCCGTGAAGATCGACGAATCACGGCCGGTTCAGCGACGGCTCAGGCGCCCGACCAGTTGCGACTCGATCGGCGTCGGCGACAGCAGCGCCCAGCGCAGCGCGCGTCGGTTGACCACGGCGACCATGTCGTCACGGATCCGGGTCAGCCAGTCCGCCGAGCCGCCGAGGCCCAGGGCCGCGCCGGCCAGCGCCGCCTCGTCCGTGTCGAGCGGCTGCAGGATCGCCAGGTCGGCCCGGGCCAGCGCCGGCGCGTCCGCCGGGGTGAGCTCGTCCCGCACCACCAGAACGGACCGCCAGGCCTCCTCCGGACCCACCTCCGGCGGCATCGGCCCGGCGTCGACCACCAGCAGCAACGGATGCAGCGGCGAGCCCGGCGCGCCGCCCACCGGCCGCCCGGGTGGGATCAGCAGGACGGTGCCCGGTCCGCCCGCCCCCCGCAGGAACGGCTCCCACACCCGCGGTCGGGCGGTCTGCACCACCACCCGGGCCCCGAGCGCCAGCGCCCGCAGCGCCATGAGCTGCGCGACGCGTACCCCACCGACCAGCAGCAGCCGGGTCGCCCCGGGGCGGAAGAGGCGTACGGCCACCGCGCCGCCGCGCCGGTTGGTCCCCACCATCAGCCCGGATTCGCCGAGGGAAAGTTCCAGCGCGGCCAGCTCCGCGGGGGCCGGTGTCGCGCCGTCCCGGGCCACCGCCAGCGGCAGGGTGACGGCCAGGCCGTCCAGATGCTCGCCGTCGAGCCGCCGGACCTGCGCGCCGAGGTCCCCGGCGAGCCGGCGCAGCGCCCGCCCGGCGGCCGACAGCTCCGCAGTGCTCCGGGCGGCCAGCCGTACGGTCAGCTCGGCCGGCACCGGCGCGGCGTCGGAGCCGGCGCGCGGACCGACGCAGAGCGAGACGGTGGTGGCGGTGGCCGGCAGCGCGAGCAGCCGGGCCACCAGACTTGGCGCCGGAGCGGTACGCGGATCGGGCCAGCGCCGCAGCCGCCAGGTGGCCTGCGACAGCCCGCCCACCGTCACCACCGGCCAGCTCTCGCGGACCGGCGCGCCGGCGTCGTGGTGGGCCAGTTCGGCGACCACCCGGAGCGCGGCCGGCCCGCCCAGCGGCCGGCCGGTCAGCGGGCCGAGCCGGCGGACGACGCGCCGGATCGTGCCGGAGAGCGCCCGATGCAACTCCTCGTCCGACCAGCCGTCGGCCCGGAGCACCCGGACGGCGAGCACCGCACGGGTCCGCCCGGCCAGCCGCCCGTCGGTGAGCTGGCGGTACGACGCCCCGACCGGACCCGGGGCGGCGGCCGGCGCCGGGGCGGGGGAGGCGGAGAGCAGCAGCTGGATCCGGACCGGTGGGCTCGCCGGGCCCGGCGGCGGCAGCAGGGTCAGCGGGGCGGGAAGGGCCTGCGGACCGTCGCCGAGCAGGTCGCCGGGGTCGCCGATCTCCAGCAGCGCGGTCATTCCGGCGACGTCGTCGACCACGGCGGCCGGCCCGCCGGCCAGCTCGGCGGAGCGGACCGTTGCCCCGGGGGCCACCAGCTCCAGCACCGCAGCCGGCCCGGAGGCCGCCGCCAGGGACCGCCGCCGGGTCAGGTGCCCCAGCCCCACCAGCAGCCACTGGTAGAGCCATCGGCCGCGCAACCGCAGCCAGGCGCCGGGCAGCAGCAGCGCCGCCAGCAGCACGGCGGCCCCGGTCCAGGCCATCCCCCGACCGGCGGCCGCGGCCAGCACCGCCACCGCGACCTGCGCCGCGACCACCTGCCCGGCCCGTACGCCGGGTGCCGGTCGGGCGGTCCACCGTGGTGACCGGCCGGTCGTGGTCGCCGTCACCGGACCGTCCTGGTTCGCGACTGCGGGGCTCGCAGGCCCGGCTCACTCCTCGCGCTCACGGTGCCTCCTCCGCCTGTTCGTCCGGTGACGTCGGCGTGGCTCATCGTAAGGCGTCGTTGTCCACAGGGGAGCCGAGGGGGTAGCAGAACCGCAATCGTGCCGCTACCGTCAGCGACGAGTTTCGCCGAGTGTGCCGTCCCGCGCCACGACTCCGGTTCCGCGCTCGGCAAGTCCACGTGGTCGTTCCGGCGGCCAGCCACGACCGAGGAGACGAGGTGACGTCCGGGGTGTCCCAGACCCAGGCAGAAGCCGCGGTGATGCAGCAGACCGCCGCGAAGTTCGAGCAGGTGGACCAGTCGTTGCAGCGCATGCTCAGCGGCCTGATGGCCGAGCTGGAGGTGTTGCAGCAGGCCTGGCGGGGCGCCGGCGGGCGCTCGTTCGAGCAGGTCAAACAGCAGTGGGCGCAGGATCAGGCGGCACTTCAGCGGGCCTTGCGGGAAACCGCCACCGCGATCCGTACCGCCGGAGCGCAGTACGACGTCTCGGACACCGAGGCCGCCGGCCGGGTCGCCGGCACCCACCGCGGCATCCAGCTGCCGCTCTGAAGCACGGAAGGACGGATCCGATGGACCAAGGTGCGCTGGTCGTCAACTTCGCCGCGCTGCAGCAGGCCGGCGCGGACATCCAGAAGGCGCTGCACACCCTCGACAGCCAGCTCGGGCAGCTCGAACAGGACGCCGCGCCGCTGGTGGCGAGCTGGGCCGGCGAGGCCCGCCAGGCGTACGAGCAGCGGCAGGCACGGTGGCGGGCCGCCTCGCAGGACCTGCAGGCCATGCTGCGCGACATCAGGCTGGCGGTGGAGGACTCCGCAGCCGACTACCTCGACACCGAGAAGCGGAACGCCAACCTGTTCCAGTGAGCCTCGGCACGGCGGCGGCCTGGACGATCCCCGTCCGGGCCGCCGCCTCCGTGTCACCCCCACCGGCCCGGCCGGCGTGGTCCGCTTCGTGTCGCGGCGGTGGTGACGGGTGGGCCGGTCAGGCCGGACCGGCCGGACGCCACCGCCGACGGACCCCGCGGGGCAGCACCACCGCGAGCAGCACCACGACCGCGGCCGCCGCCCCGGTCGCGCCGGCCACCAGCAGGGCTCGGTGCCGGGCAGTAGCCCGTCGCGCCCGCTGCGCCACCTCGGCCGGGTCCGGCTGGTCCACCGCCAGGGCCGCGCCCCGGTGTGCGCCCGTCACCGCCGGCCCGGGTGATTCGGTCACGGCCCGGTACGGGTTCAGCGCCCCGGCGCCGTAGCCGTCCCCATGCCCCGGGGTCGGGTCGGCGTTGTCCACGATCCGCCGGGCCACCTCGGCCGCGGTCAACTCGGGGCGATACTGCCGCAGCAGCGCCGCGGTGGCGGCCACGAAGGGCGCCGCGTAGCTCGTCCCCTCCGCCCGGTGGTGTCCCTGTCCGGGTGCCGCCATCAGCACGTCGCTGCCCGGGGCGACCAGGTCGACGTACGGGCCGGTCTGGGAGAAGGCGGAGCGGGCACCGTCCGCCCCGATCGCGCCCACCCCGAGCACCCCGTTGTACGCCGCCGGGTACGGCCGGGGATCCCCGCCGTCGTGCAGGTTGCCGGCGGCGGCCACCACGACGACGTCGCGGCGCAGCGCGTATTCGATCGCGAGGCGGACCGCAGGGCTGTCCGCGTACAGCACGACGGAGAGGTTGAGCACGTCAGCGTCGTGGTCCACCGCCCACCGGATGGCCCGGGCGAATCCGGCCGCGCCGACCGTACGCCCCGACTCCCGCCCCTCGACGACCTGCTGCTCGCTGACCCGTACGGGCAGGATGCGGGCACCCGGGGCGAGCCCCCGGAACGCCACCCCCGACCGCGGCGTGGCCGAGATGATGCTCGCCACCCCGGTGCCGTGCCCGGCGCAGTCCCGGGTGCCGTCGCCGCCCGGGTCGAGGAAGTCAGCACCGGCCAGCACCCGCCCGGCGAGCTGCGGATGGGTACGGTCCACGCCGGAATCCACCACCGCGATGATCACCCCGGCGCCGGTGGCGAGCGGGGTGAGGCGGTCCGGCGCGTATCGTTGCTGCGGCCACGGCCGGTCCGCCACTGGACGGGCCGGGGCGGGCGGCGCGGGACAGGCCGACGGGGCGCGGGCCGCCGCCGGCGCGGCCGGCAGCACGGCGGCGACGGCGATCGCCAGGACGGTCAGGGCGGGGCGCGCGAAGGGCCGGGACATCGACCGCCTCCGTATCGTGTCGACTCCGGAACGGGATGTTAACGCCTAGTGCGTGGCTCGGCGCACCATCGACGGCCAGCCATTGTGACCTTGTTACCACCTTGTAGGTTGTAGGCGATGCCTATGGCCTGTGCGCGGAAGGAGAGGTGGCCGTGACCGGATGGGAGCCGGCCACCGAGGCCGAGGTGGCGATGTGGGACGCGCTTCGCGCGCAGGACCAGCAGCGCTACTTCCAGCTGCTGACCCGGGTCGATCTGCTGCTGCCGGTCGCCGCGGCGGCGCTGGCCGGGCAGGCTCCGGTGGACTGGGGCACCTGGACCACCGGCGGCCGGACGCACGTCCTCGCCTTCACCTCTGCCACCGCGTTGCGGACCTGCCTCGGGCAGAACGCCGGCGCCACTCGCCGCGTGCCGTATGCCGATCTGGCCGCCGGTTGGCCCAACCAGGAATGGTGGCTGGCGGTCAATCCAGGCCTGCCGATCGAGGGCTACCTGCCCGCCTGGTTCGTGGCGCAGCTCGCCCGGGGCGATGTCCGGCTGCCGGGCCGGACCATGGGCGCGCGTGCCCGTCTGGAGCGGGTGGAGGCCGTCGCCCGGGCTCGTGCCGCCGCAGCCGCCCGGGACGCCGCGATGTCGCCCGCTGCACCCGCGCCTGGAGGCCGGGCATCGGCCGCGCCGGTCCCGCCCGCCTCGGGCGGTCACGGTCCGGCGACCGCAGGCGAGCCGTCGACCGTGCCTGTCCCGCACCCGGCGGCCCCGGTGCCCGTGCCCGGCGTCGCCGAGCCGGCCGGCCCACCCGCTGCCCGCTGGCCGGAGCCGACGGGCGACCACCCGGCACCCCAGCGGCCCGGGGACGACGGACCGGTCCGTGCGGGATGGCCCGCCCCGGCGAGCCGTACCGACTCCGTCCCTGCCGGCGCGCCCGCACCGCCCTCCGGCCGGTCGTTCTTCGAACCCGCCGCGGGTCGCTCATCGCGGCGCCTGCCGCCCCATGACCCGTCGCACCGCAGCGGGGAGCGCGTGGTTCCGCCGTCCCGGCTCACCCGGGGTGACCAGCCGTTCCCACGCCGCCGCCCGCTGATCGAGCCGGTACGGGAGGAGCCCACCCGGTCGTTGCGGATGGACGGTGGGGAAACCACGCAGGCGCTCCGCCCGGCAGAGCCGCCCCCGCCGTTCCGGCCCGCCCCGGCCGCAGACGAGGAGGCGACCCAGGCGCTGCCGCGTCGTCGCCCGCTCGCCGGCGACGGGCCGGAATCGGACGAGCGGACCCACTCGACTCCGCCAGGACCGGGGGACGCGGCCCTCGCCGCACCGGCCGAGGAACTGCCCCGGTCGGTCGCCGAACCGGTGTCCGGCCCGCCCGAGCCGCGTCGGGGTTTCTCACCGATCGTCATCGAGGGCACCGTCATCGAGTCCCGGGACCTCACCACGCCCGACCAGCCGCCGTCAGCCGGCTCGGCCTCCGGTCCGGCACCCGTGCCGCCCCAGCCGTACGCCGTGCCCACCGTTCCCGCGGCCACGTCGGCGATGGCGACCGCGGCGGTCTCGGCGGACCGGAGCGACGGCGACGGACCGGGTGCGCCCTGGGCCGGCCCCGCCGACCCCACCATGCCGCTCACGATCGACCCGCCCGCCGCGCCGGCCGAGGCGCCCGCCAACCCCCAGTCCGGGTCGCTGTTCGACGCGCCCTCCGACGCCAATTTCGGCGAGAACCCGCCCGGTGCGCGGAGGGGTTTGCTGTTCGAGCCGCCCGCCGCGCCCGACGTGCCGCTGTTCGAGCCGTCCGTCTCTCCAGCCGCGGCGCCCGCCTCGCTGTTCAAGCCGGCCCCTGCGGCGGAGCGGCGGACGACCCCGGCCGAGCCGACCGCTTCCCCGCCGGTCGAGCCGACCGCTCCCCCGCCAGGGGAGCCGACGGCGCCGGTCGCCGTTCCGGCCCCGTCCGAAGCGCCGGAACCGGTGCCGGCCGACTTCGTGCCGGCGAACGACGTCGAGGAGGAACTGCTCGGCGCCGCAGGCAGCGGCAGCACCGACGGCTTCCTCTCCACCCTGCTGCTGGCTCGGGTGCTGCTGCCGGTCGCGGCCGGCTCCGCGCCCGGGAGTCGCCCCGGTGACCCCGGCTTCGTCTGGCGGACCGAGCAGCTCGACGGTGAGACGTACGTGGTGGTCTACACCTCGCCGGAGCGGCTGGCCGATCGCGCCGCCGGCCCGGTCGACACCGTACGCGTGAAGTTCGTCCAGCTGATTCGGCGCTGGCCGGACGAGAGTTGGTCGTTCGCGGTGAACCCGGGCACCCCGGCCGGGGCGAAGTACCCCGGTGAGCAGGTCCTCGCGTTGGCCAACTGGGCCGCCGAGGTGGGGCTCGGGGAGGACCCGGAGAGTGAACCGGACCAGCCCGCCGCCGAGGCGGAGCCGGTCGTCGCGACCCGGCCCGCCGCGCCGCCGGTCGACCCCGCCCGACCGGTGATCATGCAGAAGGCGGTCGCCCCGAGCCAGCTCGCCTATTACCTGGAGCGCGGCTACGACCGGGTTTCGGGCTTCGTGCACCGCGCCAGTGAGCTGGCCCATCTGAGCACCCCGGCCCAGCTGTACGACGCGCTCGGCCTGGGCCACCCCGGCTCGCCGTTCTCCCGGGAGGACGTGGAGATCTACGTGCTGCGTTGGCCGGTGTACCGCCCGAGCCTCTACCGCATCCCGTACGGCGGGCAGAACGAGGCCGCGATGCGGGCGATGGAGGGCTGGGTGATCGAGCGTCCTCCGTTCCGCGGCAACGGCTTCGCGCCGGGGGAGAGCAGCGACGTGGTCGCCGAGTTCAAGGTGGACAGCGCCCGGCTGCCGCACGGCGCGCAGCTGTGCCGGATCGGCGCGGACGGCAGCGGACGGGTGGTGGCGACCCTGGACACCGATGCGCTGCTCTGGCGACAGGTCGGTGAGTCGTGAGCCGCGACGGCTACGTGGCCCGTTGGCGGGGCCGGGAATACCAGGCCAGCCCGGACGGCGACGATGTCCGCCTCTACCAGCCCGAACCGGACGAGGGCTTCGAGGAGGTACGCCCCGGCCGCCACGTCCGGGTGGTGCCGGCCGCGGAGGTCGACGAGCTGGCGTACGTCCGGACCACCTGCACCTGGCAGGGCCAGCCGTTCATCGTGCTGGCCGAGCACGAGGGCTGGCTGCGGGTGGAGTACACCGGCGGCCGCTGGCCGGTGGCGCACGCGATGGGCCTGGAGGCGTTCGACTTCGGGGTCTACCAGGGCTGGGCGCCGGCGAGCGAAGTCGTCGACCTGCGGGAGCAGCGGGTCTGAGTCAGGACTTCGTCCACCGCAGGACTTCGCCGAGCACCAGGTCCCGGGCCTCCACGTGCGGGAAGTGGCCGACTCCGTCGAGCAGCCGCCACTCGTACGGCGCGGTCACGTAGCGGCCCGAACCCTGGGCGGTGCGCGGCAGCGAGGCCTGGTCCAGCGCGCCGTGCAGTTGGAGGGTCGGCGTGACCAGCGGCTTCTGCATCGCCTTGACGAACCGGTAGCCGTGCAGCCGCAGCACCGACCGGAACGCCCACCGGTAGCCCTCCATGGCGCAGAAGGCCGCCTGCGGGATCCGCATCGCCTCCCGGCAGGACCGGGCGTACGCGGCGAAGTCCGGGCTGTCGACCCAGCGTGGCCCGCCCCAGCGGCGCAGGAGCGCCTCCACCTCGGCGGCGTCGTCCCGGGTCAACACGTGCTCGTACCGGGGCAGTTGGAACTTCAGCGTCGGGGCGGAGGCGGTGAACTGGCCGCGTGGGTCGGCGAAGATGGCGGCCCGTAGCCGGAGCGGGTGCGGTGCCCCGAGCACCACCAGCCGCCGGACCAGGGTGGGGTGGAACGCGGCGGCGGTCCACGCGATGAGGCCGCCGGACCCGGTGCCGACCAGGGTCGCCGACCGCTCGCCGAGCGCCCGGATCAGCCCGGCCACGTCGGCGGCGAGGGTGTAGCCGTCGTAGCCCCGGGGTGGCTTGTCGCTCGCGCCGTACCCGCGCATGTCGACCGCGACGGCCCGGAACCCCGCGTCGGCGACCGCCGGCAGCATCTCCTGCCAGGCCAGCCAGTATTCGGGGAAGCCGTGCAGGAAGAGCACCATCGGGCCGGTGCCGGCCTCGACGACGTGGAAGCGGCTGCCGTTGGCGCCGACGAACCGGTGCGTCCACGGCCCGTCGGGCAGGACGCAGGACTCGTCGACGGGCCCGCCACGCTGGTCGGTCATGTGCCACAGCCTAGGACCGGCGCTCCGCCGGCGGCCTCGCAGGTGGCGAGGATCAGGGGATTCTCCGGGAGACCACCGGATGGGCCCGGTGCGGGGTCAGCCGACCCGGCTGGGTTCGCCGGGCGCCTCGGGGAGGGTGCTGCCGGAGAGGGCGATGCCCGGGCAGGTGACCTGCCCGGGCATCGCGTGGTGCGCTGTGGTGTCGATCAGCGGCTCAGGAGAACTTCACCTTGATCGAGGTGCCGTTCTGCTGCTGGACCTTGATCTTGACGCCGGCGGCCGGGAGCTTGACGCCGTGGTTCGGCAGCTCCGGGTACCAGTACTGCTTGGTGTCGTCGAACAGTGGCTGCGCGTCCTGGCCGCGGATGTGCTGCGCCTGGCCGTTGATGTGCAGCGTGAACGAGTCCGCCTTCTTCAGGCTGAACGGCGCGTCGTACACCTGGACCCGGGCCCGCCAGGGGTTGCCGGTCAGGTTGTACATCGGCCGCGGGTGCGCGTCGATGATCATGTTGCGACCCTCGCCCGGATGGGCGAAGGTGTCGTTGTCGGCCCACCGGAGGTTCCAGTAGGAGATCAACAGACCCTGCTGGTACGCGTAGTGGTCAACCCAGTCGGGCCGGGTGTTCAGGTAGCCGAAGTAGTACGGGCCGGTCTTCAGGTACTTGTCGTACGAGGCGTACGACCGGTTGCCGGCGATGTAGTAGTTGGCGAAGTCCCGGGTGTAGGTCTCCGCGGCGATGCTCCAGCCCTTGAGCGCCCAGCCCCCGGCGCCGTTCTCGGCGCCGTCGCTGAGCAGGGTCTGCCCGTCGGCGGTCACGGTGATCGCGTCACCGAAGAAGCCGCCCGCGGAGAGCCCACCGTCGGTGAGGTAGTGGAAGCGGAACTGGACGACCTTGCCGGTCACCGAGTCCATCGGAAGGTTGATGTCCACCCACTTGCCGCCGCTGCTGCCCGTGAGCGCCGGCCGCGGGTCGCTCTTCGACACCGGCGGAAGGGGCTTGCCGTCGACCGTGCCGGGCAGCGCCGTCCAGGTGTTGCCGCCGTCGGTCGATGCCTCGAAGAAGAGGTAGTCGAAGCCGGACTCGATGGAGTAGCGCCCCTTGAGCGAGAGCGCCGCCGTCGATTTCCCGGTGAGGTCGATCGTCCTGGTCATGGTGTTGTCCAGGTCGTCGTCGTTACCGGAGAAGTACTGCCTGGTGCCCTCGAACGGCTTGCCGTTGTTGAACGTGTACGTCCGCGGCGGGAGCACCACCACGGCGGCCTGCGGCTTCCGGGAGTTGTACTCCTGCGGGCCGAGCTCCAGGGTGCGCTTCTGCCCGGCCTTGACCACCTCGTAGTCGAGCCAGCCGAGCTGGAGCTTGTTCCACGCGCCCAGGTCGCCACCGCGTTCGCCGATGCCGCCGTCGTGCTTGTCGTTGAGCCGGCTCTGGGCCATCAGGGTCCAGTGCTCGTTGTTGTTGTCGCCACCGCTGAGGATGTTGTAGTCGTCCGGCAGACCCAGGTCGTGGCCGTACTCGTGGTAGAAGACGCTGCGGCCGCCGTTCTCCGGCTGGATGGTGTAGTCACGGATCCAGACGCCGGTGTTGCCGATCTCGGTGCCGCCGATCGGGAAGTTCGCCGGGCCGGTCTGCGAGGTGTTGTACGCCGACCAGCGGTGGCTCCAGATGGCGTCCTCGCCCTGGTGCGGGTCGCCGTCGGCCTGGTCGCCGCCCGAGTGGACGATCTGGAAGTGGTCGATGTAGCCGTCCGGCTCGTTGAAGTCGCCGTCGCCGTCGTAGTCGAACCGGTCCCACTGGTCGAACGACTGCATCTCGGCCTTGATCTCGGCGTCGGTGCGGCCCTTGGCCCTCTGGTCGGCGACCCACTGGTTGGCGGCGTCCCGGACCAGGTCCCAGGTGTTCTGGCAGACGTTGCTGTCGCACACCGCCGGGTCGTTGGCCGGGTCGTCAGAGTCGTCCGGGATCGGGTCGTCGGAGCGGCCGTACCGGGCCTCGTTGTACTTGACCCTCACCCAGTCCGTGACCACGCCGTCCACGCTGTACCGCCCGGACGACTGGGCCTCGTAGTACTGCTTGAGCGACTCGTCGCCCGGCTTCGTGCCGAAGTACAGCTGGCGGAAGTGCTCGGGGCTGTAGTTGGACTGCCAGACGGTGGAGTTGTCCACCTTCCGGTTCGGTGCCGGGATCTCGTTGTGCCGCGGCCCGTCGAACCGCATCGGTCCCGGGATGTCCGGGTTGGTGTCCTTGTCCGGGTAGGCGGGGTCCCGTTCGTCGCCGAACTCGGCGAGGATCACGAAGATCTTGTCGGTCCGCTGCCGGGCCAGCTCGACGTACTGGTTCTTCTTGCCGTTCCTGCCCGGTGTTGCGGTCCGGGCACCGGCCGCTGCCGCCGCGCCGCCGGCGGTCTCGCCGACCTTGACGACGGTGCTGCCGTTGATCGTCTGCGGCGTGCTCTTGCCGGAGAGGACCTCGCTGAGGCCCTCCTGGCGAAGCGCGCGGCGCTTCTCTTCGAGCTTGTCCGGCAGATCATGCTCAGCCTGCGCAGGCTCGGCCACCGACGGAGCGGCGGCCGGCAACTTCGGCGTCGGCGCGGCACTGGCGGCCGTGCCCGCCACCAGTCCCGTTGCCGTCAGCGAAAGCCCGAGCAGACCCACTGCGACTTTGCGCACGTGGTACCTCCGGTGTGAGGAAACCGGCCCATCGGGGTACGGGCCGGTGAAGACGTCCCACGAGTGGGACCACTGGTGAAGATAGACACTCGTCTGGCACGTGGGAAGACAAGCGCATCGATTTGCACCAACTTTTCGATGGGAAATGCTCCGCACTGTTACATCCGTATCAGTCGATCAGACGGATCGAGCAGCGCGAACGCCTGGGTACGCGAAGAGGCCGGTGGCGTCGCCGCCACCGGCCCTTCCGGTCTGGTGCTACCCGATCAGTTGGTGACCTTGACGACCATGTCGCTGGTCGGGGTGGTGCCCTGCTGCAGGATCTCGATCTTGGTGCCGGTGCCGGCGACCTTCACCGAGTTCCACGGGTTGTTGGTGTTCCAGTACTTGTTGATCCCGTTGTCGGTGAAGACCGGCGTCGGGTCGAGCCGCGGCACGGTGGTCGTGGCGCCGTTCTTGTGGAAGGTCTGCGCCGGCTTGGCGTAGAGGCTGAACGTCGAGTCGTAGCCGCCGCGCCGGTTGGTGATGTTGCCCTGGTTGCCGACCTGGATCTTGCCCGGCCGGACGTCGACCGGCAGGTTGAGGCCGTAGCCCGGGTGCTGCGACGTGTTGTTGTCGCCGTACGCGTAGTTCACGTACCAGACCAGCATGCCGGGCTGGTTCGAGAACCGCTCCACGAAGTCCGGCCGGCTGTTGAGCCAGCCGAAGTTGTACCCACCGGTCCGCAGCGCGTCGTCGTACCCGAAGTAGGTCCGGTTCTCGGCGATGTAGAAGCGGGGGAAGGTGTCGGTCACCGAACCGTTCATCCGGGTCCAGCCCTTAGCGGTCCACTCCGCGGCAAGGGTCTCCGCGTCGTCGGTCCACGCGACCGTGCCGTTCTTGGTCAGCGCGATGTTGTCCAGGAACGGACCGGCCAGGTGCACGCCGCCGTCGGTGGCGTAGCGGTAGCGGAACGTCACGGTCTTGCCGGCGTACGCCGACAGGTCGTAGGTCAGGTCGACCCACGCGCCGCTGGTGGAGCCGTCGACCCCGGTCTCGCCGGCGTCGATGAGGGAGTTGCTCAGCGCCGACCAGGTCTTGCCGCCGTCGGCGGACACCTCGGCGTAGAGGAAGTCGTAGTCCTCCTCGATGTCCCACTGGGCCTTCGCGGTGATCGACGCGGAGGTCGAGCCGGTCAGGTCCAGCGTCCGGGTCAGCGTGGTGTTCAGGTCATCCGCGCTGCCGCCCCACCACTCGTACGACCCGCCGAACGGCGTGTTGTAGGTCGTGGTCTGGGTCTGCGAGGGCAGGTTCACCACGACCGCCTGGGCCTTCGGCCCGTCGCTGTCGCCCGCAGGCCCGAGCGTCACCTGGGTGCTGCCGCTCTTCTCGTCGACCGTCGAGTAGTTCAGCCAGCCGAGGAAGAGCTTCGACCACGGGTCCATGTAGCCCGGGGTCGAACCGATGTCGTCGGTGCCGTGGCTGAGCCACGACCCGGAGGCCATCAGGCTCCAGAAACCGACGCCGTTGTCGCCACCCGCGGTGTCGTACAGGTCCGGCAGGCCGAGGTCGTGACCGTACTCGTGGGCGAACACGCCGAGACCGCCGTTCTCCGGCTCCGTGGTGTAGTCACGGATCCAGAAACCGGAGTCACCGATCGGGACACCACCGGCGAGGTTGCCGGCCGGGCCGGCCTTGCCCTCGAGGTTGGGGAACGCGGCCCAGCGGTGCGACCAGATGGCATCCTCGCCCTGGGCACCGCCACCGGCCTCCTCGCCCTCGCCGGCGTGCACCGCCTGGAAGTGGTCGATGTAGCCGTCGGGCTCGTTGAAGTTGCCGTCGCCGTCGTAGTCGTACCGGTCCCAGACGTCGAACTGGGCCAGGTAGTCCTTGATCTGCTGCGGCGTCTTGCCGGCCTTGATCTGGGCGTCGTACCAGGACGTGGCGCTGTCCTTGACGAAGTTCCACGACCCGTCGGCGTCCGAGATGTTGTTGCTGCCGTAGCGCGCCTCGTTGTACGGCACGCTGATCCAGTCGCTGACGTCACCGCCGACCGTGTACCGACCGCCGGACTGCTGCAGGTAGAAGTCCCGCATCGACTCCCCGGCACCGTAGAACATGTCCGTGTAGTGCTCGCGGTGGAAGTCCGAGCGCCACAGGGTGCTGTTGTTGTCGGTGGGGCTACCGTCCCAGTTGCGGTCCGGCTCGGGGATCTGGTTGACCACCGGGCCGGGGGTGCCACCGGTACGCGGGTCGGTCTTGTCGCCGAAGTTGACCAGCATCGTGAAGATGGGGTCGGTCTTCGGCGCCTGCTGGTACTCGACGAAGAGGTCGTCCTTGACCTGGATGACCTTCGAGCCGTTGCGCGTCTGAAGCTTGGCCTTGCCCTTCAGCAGGTCGGAGATCGCCTGCTTCCGGACCTCCCGGTGCTGATCCGCCTTCGGATCCGGGAGGTTGTCCTTGCCCTGCTTCACCTTGTCGACGCCGGGGGCGGGCTCCGCCGCCGGGGCGGCGGACGCCGGCGCCGTGACGACACCGGCTGCCAGCAGCGCGGCCGCGGCCGAGGCCAGGCCTGCTGTGACTCGTCTCCTCAAAGGTCCTCCTCCTTTGTGGATGTGTTACATGACAGAACCGGCCATAGCCACCACTGTCATGACATGCGCCACCCACAATGTCAGAGGTATCCATCTGTTGTCACCGGTCAATCGTTGGCCCAGGCGACCTTCCTTTCGGGCCAAATCCGGACCAATCAGGGCGTCGACTCGGCCGTGATTCACGTTACGTTTTGGCCACGATCACCTAGCGTGACGGTGATTATGGGGTCCCCGAAAGCTAGCGCCGGGGCCCACGGGAATGTCACACAGAATTTCGGTGAATCTCCGGACGCGTAAGAAAGACGGGGCCCGCCCGGAGCAACTGCTCCGGACGGGCCCCGCCGGGTGTGTCCGATCAGCGGTTCAAGGTCACCGCTTCGCCGGGGTCACGAAGACCGTGGCGTACGAGTTGTCCTTCGCGGCTACCTTGATGACGATCGAGACGCCGTAGGAGACGCCCGCGTCACCCGGGTTGCCGGTGCCGAGCACGATGGCCCCACCGCCCAGGGTCGCCCCGTAGTACTCCGTCGCCGGAGTGCCGTCGGGGTTCACCACGCGAGTGGGGTACGGCGCGTTCTCCCGGGAGGGCAGCACCACCGAGGCGTCGTTGTCCCGGGCGTACGCCCCGCCGTTGCGGATCTCGATGCCCGGGTACCAGCCCTTGGCGTCGGTGAAGGCCGACACCGGAGCCTGGGCACCGAAGCTGGTGCAGTACTCGCTGTACGGCTCGTTCGGCCCCTCCATGCACTCCCGGAACGGGTACGTCGGGTTGAGCGAGAAGGCCGCGTTCGAGGACTGCGGGCGGCTGGGCAGGTTCTTCAGCGTCGACGAGTCCTTGCTCGCCGCCTCGCCGGTGCGGCGCAGCGGGTCGAAGTGCGAGTCGACGATGAGCAGGCCACCCTTGGCGCCGTAGCTCGGCAGCGCGGTCATCTGCGCGGTGACGTGGTTGACGTTGCCCAGCATGGTGTCCCGGTACCAGACCAGCATGCCCGGCGCGTTGTAGGCGACCTTCTCCACCTTCCACGCATCGTGGGAGTAGCTGGTGTCGTAGGTGTACTTCAGGCCGGCGTCGAAGCCGTCGAAGTTGCGCCACTCGGCCAGGTAGTACTGCGCCTTGACCTGGGTGCCGCCATCGAAGTGCCAGCCCGCGCCCGTGGTGTCGGTGAAGGTGCCACCGGTGAGGGTCCAGCCGTTGGCGCCGTTCTCGGCGTCGTCGCTCCAGGTGGTGGCCCCGCCGCTGGTGACCGAGAAGTCGTCGGCGAACCAGCCGCGCTCCACGAACGCCGCGTCGGTGGCGTAGCGCAGCCGCACCTGCACCGTCTTGCCGGCGTACGCCGACAGGTCGATGTAGTCGTGGCGCCAGCCGTGCGTGTCACCGGTCAGGCCGTACCTCTTGCCTCCGTAGTCGGCCATCCGCCCGTTCGGGTCGGGGTAGCCGTCGTTGGTCGTGACCAGCTTGCCGGACTCGTCGTAGACCTTCTGCTCGGTCCAGGTCTTGCCACCGTCGGTGGAGACCTCGACGAAGCCCATGTCCCAGTCCGCCTCGATGATGTAGTTGTTCCACATCCAGAACTTGGCGTCGGCTGCCGCCGGGACGCTCACCTCGCGGCTGAGCTTGACGTCGGCCCAGTTCTGGTCCGCGCCGCTGTACCACATGTTGGCGCCGCTGTGCGGCTCGGCCAGGGTGATCACCTTGTCCGGCAGGTTGATCTTGATGCCGTCCTTGGTGCCGACCGGCGTACGCGAGGTCTGCCCCAGCTGCACCGCGTGCCCGTTGTCGCCCGGGTTGAAGGTCAGCGGGTCGGCCCAGCCCAGCACCCACTTGTCCCAGATGCCCATGTGGGTGGGCAGCGCCTGGAAGATCTCGCCGGAGTGCGAGCCCGAGGACATCAGGTCCCAGAAGTCGACGTCCGAGTCGGCGTTGCCCGAGGTGTCGTAGAGGTCCGGCAGACCGAGGTCGTGCCCGAACTCGTGGGCGAACACGCCGACGCCGGCGTCCTCCGGCTGCACGATGTAGTTCGACACCTTCAGGTTGGTGCCGGGGATCGTGTAGCCACCGGCCACCGCCGAGGAGTGCGCCCAGACCGCGTAGACGCCCTGGTCGCCGCCGCCAGCGGACTTGCCCTTGCCGGCGTGCACCAGCACCAGGTGGTCGATGACGCCGTCCGGCTCGTTGTAGTTGCCGTCCCCGTCCCGGTCGCCCTGGTCCTCGAGGTCGTAGTCGGCCCAGGGGAAGTTCGGGTCCATCTTGGCCAGCGCGTCGATCGCGTCGGTGGCGAGCCGCGCGGCACCCAGCGGGTTGTCCGGGTGGCCGTTCATCGACTGCTCACGCCCGGGTACCCAGTTGCCGTTCGCGTCCTTCGTGCAGCGGTTCGCCGCGTACCAGGCCTCCGAGTGCGGCAACTTGATCCACGGGCTGGCCTGCCCGTCGACCGTGTACGCGCCCTTGGACATCTCCGTGTACATGTTGTGCATGGTCCGGCCGGCCAGGCTGATGCCCGGCTTGCCGTCCGGCCCGGTCAGGTCCTTGCGGACCCGCTCGGTGATGCCCTCCTTGGTGTAGAGCATCTTGTTGTAGTGCTCGGGCGAGAAGTCCGGCACCCACATCGAGTTGTTGTCCTTGTGGGGCAGGGTGGCCGGGTCGGCGATGTTGTTGTGCGTCGGGCCGTTCTGGACGGTGCCGGGGACGCAGGTCCGGTCGTCGAAGACCGTCTTGGGGACCATGACGTTGGTGAAGTCGTCATTGGCGTTGTCGTTGAACTCCACCAGCAGCGTGAGCAGCTTGGCGGTCTGGGTGCTCTTGGCCTGCTTGATCTGGCGCGGGCTCTTGCCCGTCTTGATCGCCTTGGCCTCGAGCTTGGCCAGCTCCCGCGCGGTCAGCGGGTTGCCCGCGGCGTACTTCCGGTCGTAGGCCTTGGCCTCGTCGGCGGGCGAGGTGTAGATGCCGTCCTTGCCCTTGACCTCCTTGCCGGCGGTGTCGGGTTGCACCTCGGGCTCGGCGTAGTTGATGTAGAACTCGTCCGCCCCGATCGTGGCGGGAGCCGGGCCGGCCGACTGGGCGGCCGCGCTGCCGGTCACGGTCAGTGACGCGGCGGCGAGGGCGATGGCGGGCAGCGCGACGAGTAGGCGCCGGCGTGGCCCGGATTGCGGAGATGTCTTCATTCCGCTCCATTCGTGGGCATGAGACAAGAAATCGGCCGGCGTGCAGCAGTGATGCCCGTCTAACCGGTCCGATGTGGGAACTTAAGGGAAAAGGCACCCTCCCCGACAGAGGTTGGTTTGCCGCTCTGTCCGTTCAGCCCGTTACGCCTCCACCGAACCGCTGATCCGTACGCCCGAAAAACGACGATGGGTGACGGTCCGCGCCGGACCGTCACCCACCTCGGGCACGCCTTGTCGTCAGTCCTCGTCGGACTTCCCGCCACCCATGCCGGAGGAGATCAGCTCCATCACCGAGGAGTCCTGCAGCGTGGTGACGTCACCGAGCGAGCGGTGCTCCGCGACGTCCCGCAGCAGCCGGCGCATGATCTTGCCGGAGCGGGTCTTCGGCAGCTCGGGAACCAGCATGATCTGCCGCGGCTTGGCGATCGGGCCGAGGGTCTTCGCCACGTGGTTGCGCAGCTCGGCGATGAGCTGCTCGCCGGCCTCGCCCGAGGTCTCCGCGGTGCCCCGCGGGATGGCGAACGCGACGATCGCCTGGCCGGTGGTCGGGTCGGTCGCGCCGACCACCGCCGCCTCGGCCACCGCCGGGTGGCTGACCAGCGCCGACTCCACCTCGGTGGTGGAGATGTTGTGCCCGGACACCAGCATCACGTCGTCGACCCGGCCGAGCAGCCAGATGTGCCCGTCGTCGTCCTTCTTCGCCCCGTCGCCGGCGAAATAGACCCACTCGTCGCCGCTGCCGGCGCCGGCGCCGTTCGGCACCGACTGGCCCTGGTCGTCCGCCACGTCGCCGACGATGCCGGGCAGCGGGGTCATCGCGGAGCCCGGCTTGGCCTGGGTCACTCCCGGCAGCGGCGAGATCATGATGGCGCCGGTCTCGGTCTGCCACCAGGTGTCGACGACCGGCAGCTGACCCCGGCCGACGTGCTGGCGGTACCAGATCCACGCCTCCGGGTTGATCGGCTCGCCGACACTGCCGAGCAGCCGCAGCGAGGAGAGGTCGTACCCGGCCGGGATGTCCTCGCCCCACTTCATCATCGTGCGGATCAGCGTCGGCGCGGTGTAGAGGATGGTGACCTTGTACTTGTCGACGATCTCCCAGAACCGTCCCTTGTGCGGGGTGTCCGGGGTGCCCTCGTACATGACCTGGGTGGCGCCGTTGGAGAGCGGGCCGTAGACGATGTAGGAGTGGCCGGTGACCCAGCCGATGTCGGCGGTGCACCAGTAGACGTCGGTCTCCGGCTTGAGGTCGAAGACCGCGTGCGTGGTGTACGAAGTCTGGGTGAGGTAACCGCCGGTGGTGTGCAGGATGCCCTTCGGCCGGGCGGTGGTGCCGCTGGTGTAGAGGATGTAGAGCGGGTGCTCGGCGTCGAACGGCTGCGCGGTGTGCTCCGGCGAGGCGGTCTCCACCGTCTCGTGCCACCAGCGGTCCTTCGCCGACCAGGCGACGTCCTCGCCGGTGCGGCGGACCACCAGCACGTGCTCCACCGACGGGCACTTCGCCACCGCCTCGTCCACGGTCGGCTTCAGCGCCGACGGCTTACCCCGCCGGTAGCCGCCGTCGGCGGTGATCACCACCTTGGCGGTGGCGTCCTGGATCCGGTTGGTCAGCGCGTCCGCGGAGAAGCCGCCGAAGACCACGCTGTGCGTGGCGCCGATCCGGGCGCAGGCCAGCATGGCCGCCGCCGCCTCGGGGATCATCGGGAGGTAGATGGCCACCCGGTCGCCCGCGGCGACGCCCAGCTCGGTCAGCGCGTTCGCCGCCTGGCAGGTCAGCTTGTGCAGGTCGGCGTAGGTGAGGGTGCGGGTGTCGCCCGGCTCGCCCTCCCAGTGGATCGCCACCTTGTCGCCCCGGCCGGCCTCCACGTGCCGGTCCAGGCAGTTGTACGCCACGTTGAGCTGCCCGCCCACGAACCACTTCGCGAACGGGGCGTTCGACCAGTCGAGCACCTGGTCCCACTTCTTCGCCCAGGTCAGCCGGTCGGCCTGGCGCTCCCAGAAGGCCAGTCGGTCCGCGTCGGCCTCGGCGTACGCGTCGGCCTTGACGTTGGCGTTCGCGGCGAGCTCGGCCGGCGGCGGGAACTGGCGCGTCTCGTTCAGCAAGTTGGCCAATGCCTCGCTCATGCGGTGACTCTCCTTCGTCGCGTGACCTGCGTCTCCTGACGGGATGAGGTTAGTCCCGCGTACCCGCCGCCGCGACGCCGGTGAGCCATCACGCGCCCAACGGCCTCCGGCACGCGCCGAGATGTAAGGAACCCGGTCGGCGCCTCCGGTCGAGACGTGCCCCTTCTCGCGCGTACCCGGGGTGGTCGGGATCGGTGTTCGGGCGGGTGGCGCCCGGTGGGGACGGCCCGGTGGATAGCGTGGCGGGGTGACCACCGACCCGCTCGCCCCGCTGCTCGCGCTCGCCGACGTCGCGCCCGCCGTCGAGCGGGCCCGCGACCGGGTCGACCAGGCCCACCGGCACCGCGCGCTGCGCCGTCACGGCGGCCAGGTCGCCGCCGAGGTCAGCCTCCGCAGCGCCGTGGCCAGCGCCGCCCTGGAGGGCCGGGTGCACGAGCGCGAGGAGGTACGCGCCGGCACGGTCACCGACCCGGTGCTCCAGGGGGCACTACGGGTGGCCGGGGCGCTGCCCGGGCTCAGTGAACTCTGGCCGAAGGCCCCCCGCCAGGCCCTCGCGAGGTTGCACGTCCTCGCCGCCCGGGACGTCGTCGCCGAGGCGGAGTTGGGCCGGCCGGTGGCCGACCCGGTGGTCGCGGCGCGCCTCGACGGGCTGGCCGGGCTGGTCGCCGGAGGCACGAAGGTGCCGCCGCTGGTGCTGGCCGCCGTGGTGCACGGCGAGCTGCTGAACCTGCGCCCGTTCGCCGGCCCGTCCGGCGTGGTGGCCCGGGCCGCCGCCCGACTGGTGCTGATCTCCACCGGTTTCGACCCGCGCGGGCTGGTCGCCGTTGACGTCGGTCACCGCGAGCGGGAGCCCGAGTACGTCGGCGCGGCCGGTGCCTTCGCCACCGGTACGCCGGACGGGCTGCGCTCCTGGCTCCGCCACTACATGACGGCGGCCGAGGTGGGTGCGGACCAGATCGGTCTCATCGGCGACGAGGTCCTGGCCGCCTCCTGACCCGCCCCCGCGCTGGACGTCGGCCCGCGGGCCGGAGACGGTCAGGCGGTGGGTGCGGCAGCGCGGGTGCGGCGGTGCCGGCCGTACCAGGCGATGCCGATGGCGACGCCGACGCCGACGCCGAGGGCCGCCGCGGCGACCGGTACGGCAGGCCGTTCGCGCAGCCGCCGGCCGAGCGGGACCGGGTGCCGGAACTCCAGCACCGGCCACGAGTTCTCCACCGCCAGCTTGCGCAGCGCCCGGTCCGGGTTGACCGCGGTCGGGTGCCCGACGCACTCCAGCAGGGGCCGGTCGCTGTACGAGTCGGAGTACGCGTACGACTCGGCCAGGTCGTACCCGCGTTCGGTGGCCAGCTTGCCGACGGCGTCGACCTTGCTCGGGCCGGCCGCGTAGAACTCGACCTCGCCGCTGTAGCGGCCGTCCTCGACCGCCATGCGGGTGGCGATCACGTCGGTCACCCCGAGCAGCTTGCCGATCGGGCGGACCATCTCCTCGCCGGAGGCGGAGACCAGCACCACGTCCCGGCCGGCGGCCTGGTGCTCCTCGATGAGGGCGGCGGCCTCGGCGTACACGTAGGGGTTGATCAACTCGTGCAGCGTCTCCGCGACGATCTGGCGGACCTGTTCCACCTGCCAGCCCTTGCAGAGCGTGGCGAGATAGTCGCGGGTCCGGGCCATGGTCTGCTCGTCGGTGCCGCCCAGCCGGAACATCAGCTGCGCGTACGCCGACTTGACCACGTCACGCCTGGTGATCAGCCCGTCCCGGTAGAACGGCCGACCGAACGCCAGAGCGCTCGACTTGGCGATGACGGTCTTGTCGAGATCGAAAAAAGCGGCACCTCGGCCCACGGCGCGAAAGTCTAGCCCGACGGGGGGCGGTGAACGGATGCCCGGGGTGATCCAACTGGCCGCCTCGGCGCCACCCCTGCTGAGAGTGACGACAGTCACACACTCCGAACACAAATCAGCGGTGGGTGGAGCCGACGCCACTCGACGTATACGGGTCTGCTGCGGCATGCTTGTGCTCGCGACGAGAGTTCGCGTCTCGTCGGCCGGAAGGCCCTCGGCGGTTGCACCCCCCGTGACCGCTGAGTGGGTTCGGCTCGACCCCCCCGGAGCCGAACCTCCCGACGACCCCCGTCTCCCCCCGACGGGGGTCGTCCCATGTGTGGGAGCATGCCCCACCGCAGGTCACAGGCCCTCCTCGTCCTCGTCCAGGACGCTTTCCGCCGAGGTTTCCGCGTCCTGAGGCAGCAAGGAGGCAGCAGAACTGTCGAAAGCCGCCAGGACTCGGGCCGCGTAATCGTCCGGGGTGTGCGTGTAACGATCGAGCGTCGTAGACGCCTGCTCGTGGCCCATGACCCGCTGCACCAGGTTGATCGGGACGCCGTCGGTGACCAGCCACGTGGCGTAGGCGTGCCGCAGGTCGTGGAACCGCATCCCTCCGACGGCCTTGGCCGCCACGTAGGCGACAGCCTCCCGCTCAGTCGTGCACTCTGCCGACCACTCCACGCCCTCCCGGTCGGGCCAGGCCGCGCGATACCGATGCGGGCCGGTGTTGACGACTTGGCCGAGCAGTCCGGCGCGGACCAGCGAGGGCAGCCAGACCCGGCGGCGGAAGTTCGACCGGCGCAGGGGGCGCCCGACCCGGTCGCGGAAGACGAGAGCTCGCGGGTCCGGGTCGCCGGCTTCCGTACGTAGCTGGCGCAGCGTGGACACCAGGAAGTCCGGCAGCGGCACGCTCCGGACGCCGGCCCGGCTCTTGGGGTACGGACGGAGCAGGATGCCGCCATGGGTCTCCTCGGCGACCTGGACGACGCGCAGCACCGCTTGGTCGAGGTTCACGGAGGACCAGGTCAGGCCAGCGCATTCTCCCCAGCGCAGGCCCGCACCGGCGGCAGCGCAGACGATCGCCCGGTGGCGAGGCGGCACGGCAGGGAGCAGCTTGCCAAAGAAGTCATTGCGGCTGATCGTCACGGGCTTGACGTCCCGCGACCGATCACGAGGCAGCCTGACGCCCTCTGCCGGGTTGGTGGCGATCAACCGCGCTTGAACGGCAGTGCGAAGGATCATCGACAGCAGCTGGTAGCACTTGGCGACCGTGGTCGGGGCGAGCTGCCGGCTCAGAGCGGTTACCCACTCCTGCACCGACATGAAGTCGACCTTCCCGAGCGGCCAGTCAGCCCACTTGGGCAGGATTTGAGCGCGGAGCATGGAGACGGTCCGCTCGGTGGTGCGTGCCTCGACGGTCCTGGTAGCAAGCCACTGTTGGGCGAAGTCGCCGAACCGGGTCCGGCCGGCATGCGGGTTGACATACGTGCCCCGGTTGAGACTGCCCTCGACCTCCGTGAGATACGCGTTGGCCTCCCGCTTGGTACGGAAGCTCTTCGACTTCTGCTTGCCGGCAGGGTCGCGCCAGCAGGCGCGGAAGCTGCCGGCCGAGGTCTTGCGGACGAAACCCATCAGCGCCTCCGCCCGTAATCGGTGCCCGTGGCGGCCGGCGGTTCGGTGACGCCGTCGAGCCAGGCATGGAAGCGCGCGCGGGGGATCAGCCAGCGGCCACCGAGGCGGGTGGCGGGAACGGTGCCGTCGCGGACGAGGGCGTAGGTGCTGCCCAGTGAGAGGCCGAGCAGTTTTGCGACCTCGCAAACGGTGTAGGTGACCGGCTCGACGATGGTCGCCCCGGTGCGGGGTACGAGCCGGACAACAGGGCTGGGGCGGGCGGTGGTGCTCATGGGGGTTGACCTCCTCAGGTCGGATCAAGCGGCAGCCGGCGCTATACCGGCCGGGGTGGTGCCGAGTTCGTGGGCGAGTTCTTCGCGGCCGGTGGTTCGTCGCTCGCGGGCGAGGGCGGCGGCGGTGTTGGCGAGGAGGGCGTCGCCGGTGGTGTGCCAACCGACCCCGGCGAAGGTGAGGGTGCCGACGATCAGGGGCGTGTCGTCGTCGACCCGGTCGGCGGGTGGGCCGCTGGCGGCGGGGTGCTCGTGGGCCTGGTCCTCGTGTCGCCGGTACGCGATGCGGGTGTCGCGCAGGAGTTGGAAGGTGACT